>CAXTHY010000052.1:17627-26160 GCA_964244175.1 uncultured Jatrophihabitans sp.
GCGGCGCTTCGGAGCGGTCGACGTCCTCGTCAACAACGCCGGTTACGGATATCGCGCCGCGGTGGAGGAGGGCGTCTCAAGTGACGTCCAGGCGCTGTTCGCGACAAATTTCTTCGGGCCGGTCGCGTTGATCCAGGCCGTACTACCCGGTATGCGTTCCCGCCGTCACGGTGCCATCGTCAACGTCTCCTCGATCGCGGGGCGGCGAACCTCGCCGGGATCGGGCTTCTACGCGGCGAGCAAGTTCGCTCTCGAAGGACTGTCCGACGGCCTGCGCAAGGAAGTTGAGCCGTTGGGTATCCGCGTGCTTCTGGTCGAGCCGGGTGCTCTCCGGACGGACTTCGCTGGTCGGTCCCTGACCCAGGTGGCAACGCCGATCGAAGATTACGCGGACACCGCCGGGACGCGGCGCATCGAGCACGACAGCAGCGACGGGCACCAGAGCGGCGACCCGCAGAAAGCAGCTCAGCTCATCGTCGACCTGGTCGGTGCCGAGGAGGCGCCTTTCCGGATAGCGCTCGGCTCCGACGCTGTCCAGATCATCGGCACAGAAGTGGAGAGCCAGCTCGCCGAACTCAACCGCTGGCGACCAATGAGCGTATCAACCGACTTCACCCAGTGATCAGTCGTTCCCGGACGGGTTGAAGACGGGTGGGCTCACCGACTCGCGAACGTCTTGTACGTTTCTCGTTCGAACTCCTCGTACACGCTCATGAAGCGTGGGTCGCAGAACGGGAGTAGTTGCGTCATCAGCACCGCGGCCAGATTGTTTTTCGGATCGATCCAGTACTGGGTGTTCAACACGCCGGACCAGCTGAGCGAGCCCGCTGACCGCCGGCCCGCGATGTCGTACTCGTTGAGCATGAACGCAGCGGTCCAGCGTGGGCGTTGCTCCGGAAAGTAGTCGATATCGGTCGACACGACCGGAAGCACGCTGCGCAGGATGGGCACCGTCTGGTCGCCCAACTGATTGGACGACAGAAGGTTCATGGCCTGATCTCCGAGCAGACGGCGTCCGTCGACTTCGCCGCGGCGGAGGATCATCTGCAAGAAGCGCAGGTAGTCCGCGGCGGTGGTGTAGATCGCGTGGCCCATGCCATACGCCTCGGGATGCGCTGGCATCTCATACTCGATGGCTTGCAGGCTGCCGTCCTCTCCGCGCAGCTTGATGTCGGCCAGTCGGCTTCGATGCGGGCCAGCCTCAAACGTCGTCCGGTGCATCCCCAACGGGTCGAAGATTTCGTCCTGGCAGAAGCGATCGATGGTGCGCCCGTCGATCGCCTCCACCATCCGTCCGACCCAGTCGATCCCGATGCCGTACATGAACTCCGTACCCGGATCGAACATGAGGGGGTAGTCGAAGCCGGCGACCGTACCGTTGAGGACGTCGGGGCTGCCCGGCAACGCCTGAAACTCCAACTGTTTTGGATGGAAGGTGTTGTACGCCAGGCCAGAGGTGTGCGTAAGCAAGTGCCGAAGAGTCGCTTCAGTTCTTGGGGCTCGAAACACCGGTCCATGAGGGCCGATAGATTCAAGCACCTGTAACTGCTTCCATTCCGGCAGAACGCTCGCGACCGACGTGTCCATCGTCAGCTGGCCACGTTCCACCAGGATCAAAGCTGCCACACTGCCGATCGCCTTCGTCATGGAGAAGGCGCGAAACAGAGTGTCCTGTCCGGCCTCATGGGTCTCGTTTGAGCGTCCAGCCGCTCCTTGCCACAAGAGACCGTCCGCGTTGACAACGCCGGCGACGGCGAAGGGCAGGTCGCTGCGGTCAACAGCGTCACGGATCAGCTTGTCTAGCGTCGACATCTTTGTCTCCCACACGCTCAGATGTTTAGGGCCGCGCCGTCCGGCGTGAGCGACCCTGACAGGGGTTGCACGGCCGGCCTCCCGTCAACGCGAGCGTTTGTCTTGCTCGAGACGGTCAGCGACCCTCTTTCAACCTCTCGCGACACAGTTCAGTAGGGCCAGTGGCGCTCGGTGCTCTGTCCCTGCCTCAATCCATCGCTTGTGGACTGCCAACTAAACTTGGACGTCCGTCTAACAAGAGGTTGTAGCGACGATAGACGGCTGTGGCGGACTACACAAGGTGCCCCAGAGCCAACGCGGACTGCGCGACCAGCAGCACACCGTACCGTCGCGATGATGATCGCGCCCGGGCTTTGTCTATGTGTCTGTTAGAGCCGCGGGCTGCGGGTATCGGCGGCGCTCAGGATTCGTCGTCGGTGCTGAGGGTCAGCTGCTCGAACCGGTCGACGTCTCGGGCATCGTCGCGGGCGGCGGCGCGGAAGCCGGTGAGCGCGTCGCTGCCGAGGACCAGCAGGCGGGGCGGCGCGGAGGAGCCTTGCGCGGCGCGCAGGATCGCGGCGGCCGCCTTCTGTGGTGACCCCCGCTGCGGGCCGAGTGTCGGGTCGCCGCTGCGGCCCAGTGCCTGGTCGTAGGCATCGATCTCGATGCTCGACCGGTCGGCGGAGCGGCCGCGGAAATCGGTCCGCATCGAGCCCGGTTCGACGACCATGACGTGCAGGCCGAGCGGTTCGACTTCCGTGCGCAGGGACCCGGACAATGCTTCCAGCGCGGCCTTGGTCGCGGAGTAGTAGCCCCCACCGGGGAGGGTGATGCGCGCCCCGACCGAGGAGATGTTGATGATGAGTCCCGACCTACGTTGGCGCATACCAGGCAGTGCGGCTTTGATCAGTGCGACCGGGCCGAGGAAATTGGTCGCGAACAGTCGCGCTACAGCGGCGTCCTGCCCTTCCTCGACCGCGGCGGTGTAGCCGTAACCGGCGTTGTTCACCAGCACATCGATACCGCCGAAACGTCCTGCCGCCTGCGCCACGGCCGCATTGATCGAGTCGTGATCGGTGACATCGAGGCCGAGGACAGCAGCGGTGTCGGGGTATGACGCAGCGAGGTCGTTTAAGGCGGAGGTGTTGCGGGCGGTCGCGACGACCTGGTGGCCGGCAGCTAGTACCCGTTCGGCAAGAGCGCGGCCCAGGCCGGTGGACGCTCCGGTGATCATCCATGTCGTCATGGCTTTGTCCTTACAGGTCGGCCGTAGGTGGGTGGCTCAGGCGGGAAAGTCGGTGCTCGCGCTGAGGTGTGCCCAGGCGTCGATCTCCACGATTCGTGCCTGCAGTTCCTCGCGGACGATCTGGATCGCGTCGGAGCCGAGCAGTAACCGGAACGGGGCCTGCTCGGCGGCGACGGTAGCGATGATGGCCTGCGCGGCGCGGTGGGGATCGCCCGGCTGCGTGCCATCGGTGTGGTCGTTCTCCTTGCGGCGCCGGCCCGCGGTGTCGGCGTAGTCGGCGATCACGGTTCGCGACTGCAGCAGCGACCGGCCGGAGAAATCGGTCCGGAATCCGCCCGGCTCGAGCACCAGCACCCGGATGCCCAGGGGACCGACTTCCCGGTTCAGGGCGTCGGACATACCCTCCAACGCCGCCTTGGTCGCCGTGTAGTAGCCCGATGCGGGGTTGGATCGGGGCGCGCCGATCGAGGATACGTTGACGATGGTGCCCGAGCGGCGAGCCCGCATCTGCGGCAGCACCGCCTTGATCAGACTAACCGGGCCGAAGAAGTTCGTGGCGAAAAGCTCGTCCACCTCCTCGACGGCTGCCTCCTCGACCGCGGCCCGATACCCGTGTCCGGCGTTGTTGACGAGGACATCGACGGCACCGAACCGCTCGGAGGCAGCGGCCACGGCGGCGACGACCTGGTCGTGGTCGGTGACGTCCAGGGCAACCGCCAGTGCAGTGTTCGGGTGCGCGTCGGCGATGTCGCGCACATGCTCAGCGTTGCGGGCGGCGACGACGGCGTTGTCCCCGTGCTCGAGGACGGCCAGGGCCAGCGCGCGGCCTAGACCGCTGGACGCTCCGGTGATCAGCCACGTGCTCATATCGATTCCCATTTCATGGTCGTGGTGATGTTGATGGTGTGTGGCTCGTCCGGGTTGGGGCGTAGAAGCCCACCGATCTGACCCAGGTGTCGATGTCGTCGCCGCTGCGGGTGACGTCGTGCGCCCCGCACGGCCAGAGCTGGACCGATGCTCGCATCGGGCGCGAGCGCGCGGTACACCGGCACCGCTTGGCCCAGGCCACTTACCGCGTAGGTCACGACCGGGAACAACCGTTTCCCGGTGAGGTCGATCTGGTCGAGGAACGTCGACATGATCATCGATGGCCGCACGTTCCAGATCGGGCTGGCCACGATGATGTCGTCGTAGTCCGCCACTGAGGGTAGGGGGTGGGCGATGCGGGGCCGGGCGTCGGTGTTCTGTTCGGTGACGTTGCGGGCGACGGTGTCGTCGTAGCCCTCCGAGTACGTGTCGGCAGGCTCGATCCGGTACACCTCGCAGTCGACGCGGTCCGCGATCATCTCGGCGAGCACTTCGGTGTTGCCAACGGTGAGGGTGCGCCGCCCGCCGTGCCAGTAGTTCTCCCCGGCCCGGGAGAAGTAGGCCAGCAGGACACGCCGCTTGGAACTTCTCATCGCCCACGATTCGCACGCAGCGTCTGATGCGGCCATGGTGATAGCCCTCCGAGTCGGTGTGGTGGCGGTGTCGCCGGCGGTGTCGGCCAGGGTCAGGCCGCGAGACCGGCGGTGGCCGCGACGATCAGGCCTCGTCGATGTCGCGACCGAAGGCCTCCAGGGTGACCGCGTCAGGCTCGGGACCGCCGCGGACGCCGCGGTCCAGGGCGCTGATCGCGGTCAATTCCTCGTCAGCAAGTTCAAAGTCGAACACGTCGAAATTCTCAGCGATCCGGCTCTTCTTCACCGACTTCGGGATCGCGGAGCGTCCCTGCTGCAGGTGCCAGCGCAGCATCACCTGGGCTGGTGTCTTGCCGTGGGCCGCCGCGATCACGGCGATGCTCGGGTCATCGAAGGTGCTGGCCCCGGTGCCGCGGTAGCTGGTGATCCCGCCGATCGGCGACCAGGCCTGCGTCAGGGTGCCGAGCTGGGCGTTAGCGGCTTGCACGTCACTTTGCGTGAAGTAGGGGTGTACCTCGATCTGATTGACCGCCGGAGCGACCGACGCCTCAGCCATCAGGGCGTCCAGATGAGTGCGCATGAAGTTGCTGACTCCGATCGCGCGGACCCGCCCATCGGCAAGCAACTTCTCCAGCGCCCGATAGGCGGTGATGGTGCGGTCGAAGGCGCTGGGCAGCGCTTGATGGAGGATGAACAGATCGATCTGCTCGACGCCGAGCTTGCCGGCGCTCTTGTCGAACGCGTGCAGCGTCTGTTCGTATCCGTAGTCCGAGATCCAGACCTTTGTCTCGATGAACACCTCCGAGCGGTCGATACCGGACTGGGCGATGGCCTTGCCGACTTCACGCTCGTTGCCGTAGGCGGCAGCGGTGTCGACGTGTCGGTACCCGGTCTCGAGTGCGGCCAGCACCGCGTCGGTGGTCTCATCGGGAGGGGTCTGGAAGACCCCGAATCCGATAGCGGGGATCTGTACGCCGTTGTTGAGGATGAACGGGGTGGCGGTCATCAGTAGCAGTTCCTTTCGTCGGTGCCTGTTGGCGTAGGTGTTCGCGGAATCGGGATGGTTGTCATAGGCCGTGGCCGTGGGACGAAACAGCGGTGAGCAGCGGCGACGGGCCGACGGACGCGGCCGGTGGAGGGCGCGGATCGGTAGACGTTTACCGTCGGCGGGCCTCCGGGGTCAGTTCGGCGGTCCCGTAGCTGTTGTCGTCGGTGTTGAGTGTGACGCCGGGCGCCACGAGCTCATCGACGCGATCCAGGACCTCGGTGGTCAACGTGATATCGGCTGCCGGCAGTTGCGATTCCAGTTGCTCCATAGTCCGCGGGCCGATGATCGCCGACGTGACACCCGGATGGTTGATCGCCCACGCCAGTGCGAGTTCGATCAACGTCATCCCGGACCGTTCGGCCAGCAGCGCCAGCTCCTCGACGACGTCGAGTTTGCGGCGGTTCGCCGGCAGGCTCATATCGAAGCGGGCGTTCGGACGGGCGGCTGAGGTGGGCGTGCCGGGGGCATCTTTGCGCCACCTCCCGGTGAGCCAGCCTCCGGATAGCGGGCTGTACACGAGGGTGCCCATGCCGTAGCGCTGCGTCGTGGGCAGGATGTCTTCCTCGATGCCGCGGACGAGGATCGAGTACGGCGGCTGCTCGGTGACGAATCGAGCAAGGTTGCGCTCACGGGAGGCCCATTGCGCTTCGACGATCTGGCTGGCCGCATACGAGGACGATCCGATGTAACGGACCTTGCCCTGGTGCACGAGGTCGGTCAGCGCGCCCAAGGTCTCCGAGATGTCGGTTGTCGGGCTCGCGCGGTGCACCTGGTACAGGTCGATGTAGTCGGTCTTCAGACGCCGAAGTGAGTTCTCCACCTCGGCGATGATCCATTTCCGGGAGCCGCCGCTGTGATTGGGGCGGTCGTCCATCGGCATGAAGAACTTCGTCGCCAGCACGACATCGTCGCGACGTCCCTGCAGGGCGTCGCCGACGATCTCCTCCGACACCCCGCCGGAGTAGACATCGGCGGTGTCGACGAAGTTGATCCCGGCGTCCAGCGCGCGGTGGATGACGCGGATCGCGTCGGCGCGGTCGTCGTTGCCCCACGGGCCAAACATCATCGTGCCCAGACACAGCGGGCTGACCGAGACACCGGTCCGTCCCAGCAAGCGATATTCCATGTCGTGCTCCTTCTCGGGTGCGTTGAGCTCGGTGGGGTTCAGCGGGCGATGTCGTTGACGGCGGCGAGGCCGTTGAGAGTGCGGGGGTAGCCGATGTAGGGCACCAGCACGGTTAACACGGCGAACAGCCGTTCACGTGTGTTGCCGACTGTGAGGTTGCCGCTGATGTGCCCACGCACCTGGGCGTCGGCGCCGCCCAGGGCGACGAGCATCGCGAAGGTGATCAGTTCGCGCACCTCCAAGGTGATGCCGCGGCGCCCGACGGTGTCGCCAAAGCAGTTCGCGGCCAGGTAGCGCTGGAAGTGCACCTCGTCCGCTGGGGTGTCAGTGAGGCGGGCGGTGACCGCGTCGTCGCCGACGATGCGGCCCTGCACAGCTTTGCCGTGCTCCAGGCGCGTTTCCGGTGTGGACGCTGATTGCCCGGGCAGCGGCAGCTCGACGCCGGCGTCGGTGAGGACGTCGTTGGCCGCGTGCAGGTAGTCATACGCGCGGGCCATGCCGACGTAGGCGATCGACTGGTAAACGATCTCCTTCAGCTCAACCGGGCTCACGCCACCGTGGGCGAGAGCGGCGGCGGCCAGAACTCGGAACTCCGCGAGCCCACCGGCGGCCAGGATCGCGGCCAACTGCACCATCACCTGGGTCGATCGGTCGAGGCCCGCGTCCAGCCGGTCGGCGTCGGCGTAGGTCTCGTCGAAGGCGAAGTTGTCGAAGTACTCGATCAGCTCAGGATCGGTCTGCGCCAAGGTCGAGACCCGGTCGCCGAACAGCTGATCGTGATTGGCCTTCGCGGCCGCGGTGATCGCCATCGGTTACACCCCCGCCGCGGTCTGCGCGGTCGCATAGTGCTCGTCGGTGACCGGTTCGAGCCAGGTGGTGGCCTCGCCCTCGCCGGCGGCGTCGAGGATCGCGTAGTGGCACATCATGTTCTGCGCGGTGGCGCCGTGGAAGTGCTCCTCCCCCGCCGGGGTCCACACACTCTCACCTGCGCGCAGCACCACAGTCTTGCCGTCGCGGGTGCCGACCAGCCCGAGGCCATCGGTGCAGATGAGCAGCTGCCCATTGGCGTGGCTGTGCCAGTTGGTGCGCGCGCCGGGTGTGAACCGCACCAGGCCGCAGGTCAGCTGGGAGGTGCCGTCGCCGCCGAAGACCGGATTCATCCACACGTCGCCGGTGAAGTTCGCCGCCGGTGTTTTCACCGTGGTTGTGCTGGGGTTCTTATCCATTCCCGTTCCTTCTTCTCGGTGAGCGTGTCAGGCCGGGTCGACGCGCAGCGTCGTGGCCCGAGCGACGTCGGCAGTGATGGCCGCGACCGCGCTGGATGAGCGGCCGTACTTGTGGCGGTAGGCGGCATCCAGGGCATCATCCAGCGCGCTGCCACCGCCGGCGTGCTCACCGGCCTCGACGAACACCACGTCTCGCTGGAGGTGGCCAGCGGTCAGCTCGCCCTCGTGGCGGGTCTGAGCGCCCCGGTACCAGGCGGCGGTCGTGCCGTTGACGGAGCGCACGTAGACGGCGTCGCCGTGCCGCACGATCCACACGATGCGGGCCGTTCGCAGGGTTTGGTCGTTGCGTCGGGTGGCGACGTCGACCTCGCCCGTGCTGTCGATGGTGTCGAGTTGGGCCGGAGTCCACGCGGTTGCCGCGGTCATGGCCGCACCATCACCTTGAGCGACTCACGCTGGTCCATCGCTTGGTAGCCGGCGGGCACGCCGTCGAGGTCGACGGTGCGGTCGAACACCTTGCCCGGTTGCAGGCGTCCGTCGAGGACCTCGGGCAACAACTCCTCGATGTAGGCGCGGACCGGGGCCGGGCCGCCGGTGAGCGTGATGTTCTTGCCGAACAGGCTGCCGAACCCGACC
>CAXTHY010000053.1:0-24836 GCA_964244175.1 uncultured Jatrophihabitans sp.
AAGCCGACCGGGCCTGAGATTGCCACCTGCCGGGCCTTCCTGGTTGCGACAATCGCCCGACAGCCTCGTCTCACGGCGATCCTGGCGCTGGGCCGGATTGCTCACGAGAGCGTGATGCGCGCGCTCGGGACCCGGCTTGCCTCAGCCCCGTTCGGCCACGGCCGAGAGCACCACCTCACCGACGCAACCGGACGCCCGGTCGTGGTCTTCGACTGACCGGCGCGCAGCAGGCGGTCGCGGACGCGCACCGTCGCGAGTGGGGCTTCGTCCTCGCCGCGACGGTGCGGGTCACGCGCGACCTCGACCTGGCCGAGGAGTGCGTGCAGGACGCGTACGCGCAGGCGCTGCGGGTGTGGGCCGAACGCGGCGTCCCGGCCAAACCGGGCGCCTGGCTGACCACCACCGCGCGCAACCGCGCTCTCGATCAGTTGCGGCGCGAATCGGCCTGGCAGCGGTTGCTGCCGATGATCGTCGCCGACGACGTGGTCGCAGAGCCCGAGTTGGACGGCGACGAGATCCCCGACGACCGGCTGCGCCTGATCTGTACGTGCTGCCACCCGGCGCTCGCGCCGCAGGCGCAGGTCGCCCTTACCCTGCGGCTGCTGTGCGGCCTGACCACAGCCGAGGTGGCGCACTCCTTCCTGGTCAGCGAGCCGACCATGGCTGCGCGCATCACCCGCGCCAAGAAGAAGATCGCGACGGCCGGGATCCCGTACCGCATGCCGCCGGCCTCGGAGTTGCCGGCGCGCATCGGCGCGATCCTCGCCGTGGTGCACCTGGTGTTCACCACCGGTCACACCGCACCGGTGGGGGACGGGCTGCGCCGCGCCGAGCTGGTCGAGCGTGCCCTGGACCTCGCCCGTATCCTGCGCGCGCTGCTGCCGGCCGATCCGGACGTCGCCGGGCTGCTCGCCCTCATCCTGCTGACCGACGCGCGCCGCGCCACCCGCGTCGACGACACCGGGGCACTGATCCTGCTGGCCGACCAGGACCGCTCGGCGTGGGACCGGGCCGAGATCGCGGAAGGGGTCGCACTGGTGCGTGAGGCGCTGCGCGCCCGGCCGCCGGGCCGGTTCGCGCTGCAGGCCGCCATCGCCGCCGTCCACGCCGAAGCACCCAGCTGGGACGCGACCGACTGGGCCGAGGTCGTGGCGCTCTACGACGTGCTGTGTCAGCTGTGGCCTTCGCCCGTGGTCGCCTTGAACCGCGCGGTGGCGATCGGCTTCGCCCGCGGGCCACAGACCGGGTTGGCCGAGCTGGATGCGTTGGCGCGCGAGCCCCAGCTCGCCGCGTACGCCTACCTTGCCGCCGCGCGGGCCGACTTCCTGCGCCGCCTCGACCGCTGCGCCGAGGCCCGGACAGCCTACGAAGAGGCACTGCTGCTGACCGACAACGAGGTCGAGCGCCGCTTCCTCATCGACCGGCTGGCCACCCTCGACGCCGCTCGACGATCGCCCACGAACTGACTCAGCGGAACGCGTCGAGGCCGGTGAGCTTCGCGCCGAGCACCAGCGTGTGCACCTCATGGGTGCCCTCGTAGGTGTAGACGGTCTCGAGGTTCACCGCGTGCCGCAGCACCGGGTACTCGGTGGTGATGCCGCTGCCGCCCAGGATCGAACGCGCCTCGCGGCAGATGCCGAGAGCGGCGCTCACGTTCGCGAACTTGCCGAAGCTGATCTGGTGCGGCGCAATGCGCCCGGCGTCCTTGAGCGCGCCGAGATGGCGAGCGGTCAGCTGGGCCTGCTGCAGCGCCACCGCCATGTCGGCGAGCTTCTTCTGCGTGAGCTGGAAGCCGGCGATCGGCTTGTCGAACTGCTTGCGGCTCGTGGCGTAGTCGAGCGTGGCCGCCAGGGCGTCACGGGCCGCGCCGGTGACGCCGCAGATGATCCCGAACCGGGCCTCGGTCAGGCAGCCGAGCGGGCCCTTCAGCCCGCGCACCTCGGGCAGCATGGCCGCGGCCGGCAGGCGCACGTCATCGAGGATCAGCTCGCTGGTGACCGACGCGCGCAGCGAGATCTTGTGGTGCACGTCCTGCGCCGAGAAGCCAGGCATGCCCTTCTCGACGAGGAACCCGCGGATGCCCTCGTCCTCGGTGCGGGCCCACACCACGGCGACGTCGGCGAGCGATCCGTTGGTGATCCACATCTTGTTGCCCGACACGATCCAGTCGTCGCCGTCGCGGCGGGCGCGGGTGCGCATCGAGCCCGGGTCGGAGCCGGAGTCGGGTTCGGTCAGGCCGAAACAGCCGATGAGCTTGCCCTCGGCCAGGCCGGGCAGCCAGCGCTGCTTCTGCTCCTCGCTGCCGTAGGCGTGGATCGCGTACATCGCCAGCGAGCCCTGGACGCTGACCAGCGAGCGCAGCCCGGAGTCGACCGCCTCGATCTCGGTGCAGACCAGGCCGTACTGCGAGGCCTTGGCACCCTGGCAGCCGTAGCCCTCGAGGTGCATGCCGAGCACGCCGAGCGCACCGAACTCGCGGGCGAGCTCGCGCGCCGGCAGCGTCCCTTCTTCGAACCAGTCACGGATGTGCGGGCGCAACCGGTCGTTGGCGAACTTGCGGACGGTGTCGCGCAGCAGCCGGTCGTCGTCGTCCAGGTCGTGGTCGAGATCGAGCAGATCCAGGCGGTCGAGAGTGTCGTTCATGGCAGGCACGCTACGCCGCAGGGCGCTCGGCTGTTGATCAGCGCGCCAAATATGCGACTTTGCCGCCGGGCCATGACTACCCTTTCGCTATGCCGCAACCGCTCGGGTTCGACCCGATCGACCGCGCCGGTCAATTGTGGTCGCAGCGTTGGCCCGACGAGCCGCCTGCGGTGTACGCGTCGATGCGGGCGGTCACGTCGATCATGCGCGCGCATCAGATTCTCATCGCCGAGCTCGACTCGATGCTGCGTCCGCACGGCATCACGTTCAGTCGCTACGAGGCGCTGGTCCTGCTCGTCCACTCGCGCAACGGGGCGCTGCCGCTGTCCAAGATCGGCGAGCGGCTGCAGGTGCACGCCACCTCGGTGACCAACGTCGTCGATCGGCTGGAGGCCGCCGGCCTGGTGCGCCGCGAGCCCAACCCGCGCGACGGCCGCGGCACGCTCGCGGTGATCACCGACGAGGGCCGCGCGGTGGCCGACAAGGCGACGGCCGCGTTCAACGAGGCCCAGTTCGGGCTCAGCGGGGTCTCGCCGGACGACCTCGGGCAGCTCTTCGAGATCCTGCGCTCGGTCCGCGTCGCGGCCGGGGACTTCGACGACAGCGACTGACCCGATCGGAGAGCGTCATGTGGCATCACATCTTCAGCCTGGAGGTTCCGTTCACCGAGAAGATCCTGCGGACGGTGCTGGTGTACGCGCTGGTCGCGATCCTGGTGCGAGCGACCGGCAAGCGCGGGCTGGCCGGTTTGAACACGCTCGACTTCGTGGTGATGTTCCTGCTCTCCAACGTCGTGCAGAACGCGATCATCGGCAACGACCTCAGCGTGACGGGCGGCGCGGTCGGCGCCGTAACGCTCGTGGTGGTCGACGCGTTGCTCAACCGGCTGGCCGTGCGCAGCGAGCTGTTCGCGCGGATCTTCGACGGCACCGAGACGACGCTGATCCGCAACGGGCAACTCCAGCCCGACGCGCTGCGCCGGCTCGGACTGCGCCGGGCCGAACTCGATCACGCGGTCCGGCTGCAGAACGGCGATGACATCGCGCAGGTCGAGTCGGCCGCGCTCGAACCGGGCGGGCAGCTGGTGCTCACCCTGCGCAAGACCGAGCAAGGCGCGACCAAGGCCGACATCGACCAGCTGGCCGGCCAGCTTGCGCGGATCGAGGCGACACTGGCCGCGCGCGGGTGACGCGTCAGGCCTGCCCGGCGGCGCGCACCGACGAGGTCAGGAACGCCTCGAGGACGATGTTGTAGTCGTAGTCGACCCCGTTGCGTTCGGCGCAGGTCATCAGCACGACCCGGTTGCGTATCGACTCGTTCATGATGCTCTTGATGTCACCGAGGCGGGCCTTGCGCACGCCGAAGGACTTGCGCACGGTGTAGGTCAGCGTGCCGGTCGGAGTCTTCAGGGTCAGGTGCGCGCCGAGCAGCACCTTGGCCGGACGGATCGGCACGCCGTCGTACTTCACCGTCTTGGCGTGCAGCACCTCGCCGGTCGCGCGGCTGGACGCCTTGTTCAGCACCTCGCGCGGGTCGGGGGCCCACGCGTGACCGAGGACGTAGGTCGTGCCCGAGTTGCTGCTCGGGGCAACCCCGAAGTCCTTCTTCACCCAGCACACGGTGTGGTGCTGCTCGCCCGGCGGGTCGAGCGGACGCACGAAGGGCATGCCGCAGACCCGGGCCGTAATGGTGAACCCGGTTCCCGACAGCGTGAACTGGTTCGGCGCGGCCTGCGGCACGTAGTCGTGGGGCAGGGTCGGGGTGGGTGTGGGGGTCGGCGTCAGGGACGACGTCGTCGGCACGGGCGCCGGCGCGGGCGAGGTGGGCTGCGCCTGCGGAGCACGCTTGCTCCCGGACGGCCACAGGAGGGCGGTGGCTGTGCCGGCCACGACGACGGCAACCGCGAGCGCCGCGATGGCGATTCGGCGCTTGCGCCGGTGGCGATCGGGGGTCGGGCCTGCCGCGGGGGGCGTCGCGTCCATGGTGCTCGTCACTGTACGGCGCGGTTGGTTTTACTAGGACGTCCTAGTACTTTGGTTGGACGTACTGGGATCGCTGGTCCCGCTCCTCCTATTTAGGGTGATGACATGGATGCTGAGCAGAACGACGCTGGTCGCGCCCGCTGGCAGGAGCGCTACGACAAGGCGAAGAAGGCCGAGCGCGACTACACGACGCTGTCCGGTGAGACGGTGGCGCCGGTGTACGGCCCGACCGGCCCGGACGACCGGATGGAGCGCATCGGCTGGCCGGGGGAGTACCCGTTCACGCGCGGCATCCACCCCACCGGGTACCGCGGCAAGCCATGGACGATCCGGCAGTTCGCCGGCTTCGGCAACGCCAAGCAGACCAACGAGCGCTACAAGATGATCCTGGCCGAGGGCGGCGGCGGGCTGTCGGTCGCCTTCGACATGCCGACCCTGATGGGCCGCGACTCGGACGACCCACGTGCGCTCGGCGAGGTCGGGCACTGCGGCGTGGCCATCGACTCGGCCGCCGACATGGACATCCTCTTCGACGGCATCGACCTCGAGAAGACGACCACCTCGATGACGATCTCGGGCCCGGCCGTCGCGCTGTTCTGCATGTACGTCGTCGCGGCCGAGCGTCAGGGCGCCGACCCGAGCAAGCTCAACGGCACCCTGCAGACCGACATCTTCAAGGAATACATCGCGCAGAAGGAGTGGATCTACCCGCCCGAGGGGCACCTGAAGCTCATCGGCGACCTGATGGAGTACGTCGCCACCGAGGCGCCGGCCTACAAGCCGCTCTCGGTCTCGGGCTATCACATCCGTGAGGCCGGGGCGACGGCCGCACAGGAGCTCGCCTTCACCCTCGCCGACGGCTTCGGCTACGTCGAGCTGGGCAAGTCGCGCGGGCTGGACGTCGACCAGTTCGCCCCGGGCCTGTCGTTCTTCTTCGACGCGCACATCGACTTCTTCGAGGAGATCGCCAAGCTGCGCGCGGCCCGCCGGATCTGGGCGCGCTGGATGCGCGACGTCTACGGCGCGAAGACCGAACGGGCGCAGTGGCTGCGCTTCCACACCCAGACCGCCGGTGTCTCGCTCACCGCCCAGCAGCCGGACAACAACATCGTCCGGACCGCGGTCGAGGCGCTGGCGGCGGTGCTGGCCGGAACGAACTCGCTGCACACCAACGCACTGGACGAGGTGCTCGCGCTGCCGTCCGCGCACGCCGCGCAGATCGCCCTGCGGACCCAGCAGGTGATCGCCGAGGAGACGGGCGTGCTGAACGTCGCCGACCCGCTCGGTGGCTCGTGGTACGTCGAGGCCCTGACCGACAAGCTCGAGGCCGACGCCGAACGGATCTTCGAACGCATCAAGGACATGGGCGGCGACGAGACGATGACCGCCGGCCTGCTGCGCGGCATCGAGGACGGCTGGTTCATCACCGAGACCGCGGATTCGGCGTTCGCCTACCAGGTCGCGCTGGAGAAGGGCGACAAGCGGGTTGTCGGCGTCAACGTCCTCACTGGCGACGTGGGCGACGCGCTCGAGATCCTGCGGGTCTCACACGAGGTCGAAGTCGAGCAGCGCGCCGTCGTGACCGGGCGGCGGGCAACCCGCGACCAAGCCGCCGTCGACGCGGCGTTGGAACGGATGGTCGAGGACGCCAAGGCCGACCGCAACACCGTCCCCGCGATGCTCGACGCGGCCCGCGCCGAGGCGACCCTCGGCGAGATCTGCAACGCGTTCAAGCCGCTGTGGGGCGAATACCGCGAGGCCGCCCGCTTCTGATCGTTCGCCGGGCTATCGGGGCCGGCGCGCTCCTTCCCCTTGTCACGTGCTGAGATGACCACTTTCGGCCGCGAAAAGTGGTGATCTCGGCACGTGACAAGAGGCGGGGGCACAACCGCCGCGCAATTCTGGGAAACTGGAGCCATGCGTCCCGGAGCACCACGACCGAGTGCCAATCGTCCGACCCCGCCCAGCCCCGCAACCGCTGCCGCCATGGCCGGCGCCGTCGATCTCGCGGCGCTGAAGGCCCGCAACGAGGCCGCTGCGCGCGCCGCCGAGGCGCCCGCGCCGGCCGCCGGCCAGTACGTCGTCGAGGTCACCGAGGCGGGGTTCCAGGCCGAGGTCCTCGACCGCTCTTTCCAGGTGCCGGTGCTGCTGGCCCTGACGTCGGCGCGCGCGCCGTCGGGTGACCAGCTGGTGGCCACCCTGAAGTCGATCGTCACGACGGCGGGCGGCACGCTCGTGCTCGGCACCATCGATGTCGACGTGAACCCGCGCATCGCGCAGGCCCTGCAGGTGCAGGGCGTGCCGGCCGTGTTCGCCGTGATCAGCGGCCAGCTCGTCCCCGGCTTCGAGGGTGCACTGCCCGACACCCAGGTACGTGAGTTCGTGGCCGCGGTCGTGCAGGCCGCGGCCCAGGCCGGCCTGACCGGCGCGCCGCCGCCGGACGGCGAGCAACCGGCCGGTGAGCAGCAGCCGCCGGCCGCGCCCGAGGTCCCCGACGACCCGCGCTTCACCGCGGCCGAAGCGGCGCTCGATGCCGGTGACTACGCGTTGGCCGCGCAGCGTTACGAGGCGATCCTCGCCGACGAACCGAAGAACGCCGAGGCCGCACTCGCGCTCGGCCAGGTGCGGCTGATGCGCCGCCTGGAATCGGTCGACCGGCAGGCCGGGGCGCAAGCCGACGCCGCGCCCGACGACATCGACGCCCAGCTCGCCGCGGCCGACCTCGCACTGGCCGGCAACGACATCCAGGGCGCGTTCGACCGGTTGCTGGCCACGGTGGCGCGGACGGCGGGCGACGAGCGCGAGCGCGTGCGTCAACGCCTGCTCGAGTTCTTCGACCTGATCGGCCCCGACGACCCGCGGGTCTCGACCGCTCGCCGTCAGCTCGCCCGCGCGCTGTTCTGACGTGCGGCCACCGAACCCACTCGCTCAACGGGGGTGCAGCGGCAGCGGCTGCCCACCGACACCGTCCAGCGGCCGATCAGCTGCCGCCCGTCGGCACGAGCCAAATGCCGGCGTGGGCCGGGGCGACGGTGCGCTGCACGACCTCGAGCAGGTCCGTCGGGACGTCGCCGCGCTCGGGCCGGGCCCGCAGCCGGGCCGCGAAGGCGCCGGCCACCTGGTCGGCGTCGAAGCGGGACCGGTTGAAGCGGCGGTCGACGACGCGCCGCACGCGCCGGGTCAACGGGACGGCCACGATGCTCACCAGCAAGGTCGCCGCAGCGACGCCCACCTGCCCGAGGTCGGCCGGCACGAGGCCGGCCAACGCGAACAGCACCGCGGTGTAGATGCCGGCCAACGCGATCAGGACGACCGCGTAGCTGACCGTACGGCTGACGATCCGTTCGATCTCGTAGAGCTTGTAGCGCGTGATCGCCACTCCGGTCGCGATCGCGATCAACGCGAAGCCGACACCCTCGCCGAGGGTCTGCACCCAGCCCGGTATACCGCTGACGAAACTGCCCGAGACGTCGAGCCCCACCTCGATCACGATGGCCACGACTGCGGCCGATAGCACCCACCGGGTCTGCTCGCGCTCGACGATCCCGCTGCGCCGGTAGCGCACCACGAGGGAGGCCAGCGAGGCCAGCACACACACGATGATCAGGAAAAACATCGCCTCGGCGATCGTGAACACGATTGCTTTCCAGCCGCCTGGGTGGGGCGTTTGCGCCGACACCAGCTCTTTCGACGGGATCAGCGCGGCCACCACGCCGAGGCCGACGATCCACAGGCCCATCGCCACGAACGAAGCCCGCTCGACCCAGCGCCACCGTGCACCCAGTAGACGTCCGTTTGGAAAACGCAGCAGCCCCACGGTGATCAGCACGAACAATCCGGGGAACCACGCCCACGCCTGGGCCCACGCGGCCAGATGGGTGACGCCGCTCGGCCAGTGCCGGCGCAGGCCCAATGTCGCGGCCTCGTCGCCGACCTTCTCGATCCCCAACAGGATCGGTGACGCGAGGAAGCACCAGCCGACGGCATTGCGCGGCTGGTGCCGCGTGATCAACAGGCCGACGATCGGGAACGCGGCGTAGAAGACGGCGCCGACCACGCTCGCCGGGTCATGCGCCACGGAGGCAAGAACCAGACTGGCCGCGAGCAGGACGAACGCGACCAGCGACGCGACCAGCGACGCGCGTTTCATCGTGATCCCTCCGCAGACAGCAACCAGATGCCGGCGTGGGCGGGGGCGACGGTGCGCTGCACGACCTCGAGCAGGTCGGCCGGGACGTCGCCGCGTTCGGGTCGCGCTCGTAGCCGGGCCGCGAACGCGCCGGCCACGCGTTCGGCGTCGAAGCGGGAGCGGTCGAAGCGCCGGTCGACGACGCGGCGGACCCGTCGGGTCAGTGGCACGGCGACGACGCTCACCAGCAACGTGGCCGCGGCGACCCCGACCTGCCCGTAGCGGGCCGGGATCAGGTTGGCCAGGGCGGCGAAGACCCCGACGTAGACCCCGGCCAGCACCGCCAGCACGAGAACGTACGTCACGGTCCGGCTGACAACCTTGTCGATCTCGTAGAGCCGGTAGCGCAGCACCGCCACCGCGATGCCGACCGCGACCGGGGCCACCGCGAACAGCTCCAATCCGAAGATCACCGGGCTGCCCTCGTCCGCGAAATTGAGCGCGGCGATCATCAACACGGTGATTGTCGCCCCGTACAGCAACGAGGTCAGCTGGGCCCGCTCGATCCCGGTCGTGTGCCTGCGGCGCGCGATGACCGAGCCGGCCGAGATGAACAGGCACACGATGAAGCCGACGAAGATCAGCGTGCCGAGCGCGTCCTGTACCGAAACCGGCACCGTGTAGAGGCCCGTCGGGCTCGGCGCATCGCGGTAGGAGCGCCCGTCGACCACGCTGGCCCGGGCCGTGGCCGAGAAGAAGACGAAGGCCGCGGCGAGCACGGACACCGCGCGGATCGGCCACCGCCACTTCGGCGCCGCCAGGCGACCGTCCGGGAACAACAGCACCAGCGGCGTGAGCAGCACGACGCCGGGCAGCCAGAGGAAGTTGTTGAGCCAGCCGGCCCACAGCTGGAGGTCCGTCACGTGGCCGTGGGCCGGGCCGAGATTGGCCAGCACGCCGAGCAGGCTGGTGCAGGCGGCCCCCACCCCCTGGACGCACAGGATAACGGCAATGCTGGTCGCCGCGCCGCGCAGCAGCAGGAAGGCCCCGACGAGCGCGTACGTGAGGGCGGCGCCGAGGTCCGGGCCGAATAGGCCCATCAGCCGGCCGTGCGCGATTGGAATGGCGATCGCCGGCACGACGCAGCCCAGCATGACCGTGATCGTCAGCCCGGCGCCGACCCGGCGGGCAGCGGTGCTCACTGCGGCAGCAACCAGACACCGGCGTGGGCGGGGGCGACGGTGCGCTGCACGACCTCGAGCAGGTCGGCCGGGACGTCGCCGCGTTCGGGTCGCGCTCGTAGCCGGGCCGCGAACGCGCCGGCCACGCGTTCGGCGTCGAAGCGGGAGCGGTCGAAGCGCCGGTCGACGACGCGGCGGACCCGTCGGGTCAGTGGCACGGCGACGACGCTCACCAGCAACGTGGCCGCGGCGACCCCGACCTGCCCGTAGCGGGCCGGGATCAGGTTGGCCAGGGCGGCGAAGACCCCGACGTAGACCCCGGCCAGCACCGCCAGCACCAGCGCGTAGGTGACCGTGCGGCTCACGATGCGGTCGATCTCGAACAGCCGGTAGCGCAGCACCGCCACCGCGATGCCGACCGCGACCGGCGCCACCGCGAGCACGCCGAGGACGAACACCGCCGGATTGGTTTCCGACAGCGGGTTGAGGGCCGCGATCAACGCGACGGTGAGGGCGCCGCCATAGAGCAGCGACGTCAGCTGGGCCCGCGCAACGCCGGTGGCGTGCCGCCGGCGCGCGATCAGCGAACCGAGGGAGACGAACATCGTGGCGAGCAGGCCGAGGAAACCGATCGAGCCTGCCGTGTCCAGCGAGGGACTGTTGTCGACGAAGCCGGTGGGGTTGGGCGCGAAGCTGTACGGCTTTCCGTCGACCAGGCTCTGCCGAAGGATCGTCGACATGACGACGAACACGACGGCCAGTGCTCCGGAGATCACGATGGGCCAGCGCCACTTGGGCCCGGCGAGTTTCCCGTCCGGGAACAGCAGCACCAGGGGCGTGAGCAGCACGACGCCGGGCAGCCACGACAAGTTGTCCAGCCACCCGGCCCACAGCACCGCACCGTGCAGCGGACCGTCCTGCGCCGCGAGCTCGCGCCAGACCCCGAGGATCGTCGTCAGGGCCGCACCGACCCCCTGGACGCACATGATCACCGCGATGTTGGTGACGGCACCGCGGACGAGCAGGAACGCCCCGACGATCGAGAAGGCGATGCCGGCACCGAGGTCGGGCCCGAACAGGCCGAGCAACTCGCCGTGCGCGATCGGGAGAACCACCGACGGCACGACGCAGCCCAGCATGGCCGTGATCGTCAGCCCGGCGCCCACCCGGCGGACGGTGGAGCTCACTGCGGCACCAACCACAGGCCGGCGTGCGTGGGTTCGAGCGCGCGGTGCACGACGGCCAGTAGGTCGGCGCCGTCACTGCCGTGGGTGACATCGCGGCGCAGCTGCTCGACGTAGCCCTCGACGAGCAGGGCCCGGTTGTGCCGCTGCCGATTGAACCGCCGGTCGACGTTGGCCTGCACGGTGCGGCGAACCGGCACGAACAGCGCGGCGACGGCCAGCGTGGCCGCGGCCACCACAAGCGAGTTGACATCGGTGGGCAGCAGGCCTGACAGGCCGGCGATGATCCCGATGTAGGCCCCCAGCAACACACCGGTGATGACGGCATAGGAGACCGTGCGGCTGACGATCCGGTCGATCTCGAAGAGCCCGTGCCGGGTGATCGCCACGACGATCGCGGCCGGGAAACCGTAGAACACGATTTGGCTGAGGATGTCGGTGGCCGCCGACAGCGGCGATCCGTTCGGGGCAGCCCGGTCGACTATTGCGCCGATGATCAGGACGACGACAACGATGCTGGCGGCCCAGAACAGCCAGCGGACCTGGGCCATGCCGGTCGCGTCGCCCTCGAGGCGGAAGCGGCGTCGACGGATGAGCAGAGACGTCGCGCCGGCGACGAGGCACAGCAGCAGAACGGGGAACACCGCGCCGGCCAACGAGCTGGGGACGACGCCCGGGACCAGAGCCTGCACGGCGGGATAGTCGGTGTTCTTGCCCGCCAGCGTGCAGACCGCCATCTCGACCCCGACCAGGGCGACCATGGCGTAGGCGATCGGCCGCCACCGCCGCGAGAGCAGGTGGCCGGTGGGGAACAACAGCAGCACGAACGCGATCGAGCCGAACATCAGCGTCCACGTCCAGTTGTCCAGCCAGCCGGCCCAACTGCGCAGTCCGCCCTGTCCGGGCGGCCCGACCTTCAGGATCAGCGTGCCCTTCGACAACGAGTCGACGGTAGCCGCCAACGCGATCGTGATCGTCAACCACCCGACGGGGTGCCGCGGGCGCTGCACGGCCAGGTAGCCGCCGAGCACCGACGTGACGACCGGGTTGAGCAGGTAGAGCACCTGCGCGATGCGGGTCTGGCCGCCGTCGGGCGGTGCGAGCATCTGGATGACGAGCCCGAACACGGCCGCGACGAAGATCAGCGCACACACCGCCGCCGTGATGACGCGGCCGGTGCGGGTCATGACGTCACCAGCGCCGGGCGGGCGGCCAGCTCGCGGCCGAGGGCCTCGCGCGCGGCGTGCACACCGCACATGCCGTGCACCCCACCGCCGGGCGGGGTCGACGACGAGCACAGGTACACGCCGGGCAGCGCCGTGCGGTAACGCGACCAGCCCCCGGTCGGGCCCAACGCGACCTGGTAGACCCCGGCCCGCCCGCCGTTGATGTCGCCGCCGACGTAGTTGGCGTCGTACCCCTCGTACTCGGCCGCGGTCCGCGCCGCGCGGGCCAGCACAAGGTCGCGGAAGCCGGGTGCGAAGCGTTCGATCTGGTTCTCGATCGCTTCGGTGCAGTCGCGGGTCGAGCCGTTGGGTACGTGGCAGTAGGCCCACAGGGTGTGCTGCCCGGCCGGCGCGCGGGTCGGGTCGGCGACGCTCGACTGCACGATCAGCGTGAACGGACGTTCGCTGTGCCGGCCCGCCTCGACATCGGCCTCGCTGGCGGCGACCTCGGCCAGCGTGCCGCCGAGGTGCACCGTGCCGGCCGCGCGGCAGGCCGCGGCCGTCCACGGCACCGGACCCGACAACGCGTAATCGACCTTGAACACGCCGGGCCCGTAGCGAAACCGCGACAGCCGGCGTCGGTAACCGCCGGGCAGGTCGTCACCGGCCAACTCGACCAACTGGCGCGGGGTCACGTCGAGCAGGACGGTGCGGGCGGCGGGCAACTCGCGCAATGACCGCACGCGGTGGTCGCAGACCAAGTCGACGCCGAGCTCGGTCAGCCGGCCGACCACTGCGTCCACGAGCCGACCGCTGCCGCCTTCGACCACGGGCCAGCCGCCGGCGTGGGCCGTGACACCCAGCGCAAGCCCGAAGGCCGAGGTCAGCGGCGCGCTCAGCCGGCGCATGCTGTGGGCGCCGACGCCGGCGAACAGGGCGCGGCCGAGGTCGGTGCGAAAGCGCGCCCGGGCCAGGATCGACACCGGCAGCGCGCCCGGCAGGCCGAAGCGGGCGAGCAGCAGCGGGTGCCGGGGCAGGTGCCGCAGGTCGCCGAGCACGTCGGGCATCAGCCGGTCGACGCCGCGGACCAGCGGGCCGAACAACGCCTGCCAGGCCGGACCGTCCGCGCCCAACCCATCGGCAGTCCGGTCCAGGTCCTCGTACGCGGCGGCGGCGCGGCCGCCGTCGAGCGGGTGCGCGTAGGCGATCTCCGGCTTGCGCAACCGCACGCCGAGCGCGGCGAGGTCGAGGTCGCGCAGGAAGGGCGAGATCTCGGCCAGTCCCTGGATGGCCGAGCAGACATCGTGCCGGAAGCCGGGCAGCGTCAGCTCGGCCGTCCGGCAACCACCGCCCGGTTCGGCCGCCGCCTCGTACATGCGCACGCTGCGGCCGGCCTCGGCCAGGGTGATCGCCGCCGCGAGCCCGTTGGGGCCAGAGCCCACGACCACGGCGTCGAGCACGATGTCGGTTCCCTCCTCGGTGGGTCGGTCGATCAGGCGGCCGTGCGACGCAGCTTGCGTCGCGCGAACACGAACGGCGCGGCGAGCAGGTGTAGCACGCCGCGGATACCGGCGTTGTAGCGGACGTTGCGCGCGTTGCGCCACAGCCGCTTGCGGTCGACCACGATCGAGGTGACATCGACCTCGGAGCCGGGCGTGCCCAGGCGGTCGGCCAGGTTGCGCATCGTCGCCGCCCAGAACCGGTCCTCCATGCGCTTCATGATCGGCATGCCGAGTTCGTAGATCGGATCGTTGGGCCGGATGAGCACCTGCGTCTGCAGCACCGTCCCCTGTTCGTCCTCGTAGGCCGAGAAGGTGATCATGCCGGCGAACATGTGTCCCTCGGGCGTCATGAACGAGAACGATTCGTCGTCGGCGTAGAGCACGAGCACACCGGTGGTGAGCTTCAGCCCGCCGCCGGCGGCGACCGCGATCGGCGCGACGTCACCGGGGTTGATGCCCTCGATCGCTCCGTAGAAACGGCTGCCGCCGGGCCAGAATTCGCCGAAGTGCGCGCGCCACTCGGCGATCGCCTCCTGCGGCGTGGCTACCGTGCCGATCGGGCAGGTGTAGGTGCGCTGCCACAGCCGACCGAAGCCCTGCATCGGCCCGGTGACGCGGCGGCCGGCGACGCCCCACCCCTTCGACACCGCCTCGGCGTGGCCGCTGTCGACGGCCAGCCGGCTGACCGACGAGGCCCAGTTGCCGACGTCCGAACGGACCGGGACCTCGACCGCGGCGACGGCGCCGGCGTCGGCCTTGGCCTCGGCCGGAGCCGATGGCTCGGGGGCCGGCTCGGGTACGGCGGTCATCAGATCGCTCCGGCGGCGGCGACGGCCGCGGCCTCGTCGTCGTGGATGCCGATGGCCTCGTCGAGGCGGGTCAGCGTGAAGATCTGCCGGTAGTGATCGGTGAGCCCGAACGCGAGCAACTTCTGCTTCGCGCGGTTGGCGCGCACGAGCACCGTCACCAGCATCCCGATGCCCGACGAGTTCATGTACGACAGGTCGGTGAAGTCGATGATGACGACGCGGGTCGGGGCGAGGCTCGCCTCGTCCCAGGCCTGCGACAGCACCTGCTCGCAGGCGGCGGTGACGTCACCGCGGATGTGGATGACCGCGATCTTCTCGGTGTGTCGTTTGACGGCCATGTCGATGTTGACCGAGACCATGAGTCCTCCCGGAACTGGATGTGGTGAGTGGCAGCCGACCGTGCGGTCGCGACCGTGGATCAGGTGATGGCCGGATCGAGGACTTCCATGAAGTCCACGAGCCGGGTGATCGTGAAGATGTGCCGGTAGTGCTCGGTCAGGCCGGCGGCGACGATCGCGCGCCGGTCGGCCCGGGCCTGGGCGAGAACGCTGACGATGACGGCGATCCCGGTGGAGTTGATGTAGTCGACGGCGTGGAAATCGAGCAGGACCTTGGCCGGCTCGTTGACGGCGACGGCCGCGGCGTAGGCCTCGGGCAGCACGCCCTTGGCGCTGCCGTCGACCTCGCCGGCGAGGGTGACGGTCGCGGTGCCGCCCGGTTCGGTCGCGGGGCGGACGTCGGTCTTACACGTGCTCGGCATGGCGGGGTCCCTCCTGTGCCGGCGGGTTCTGGTTGGGGGCGCGCTCGCCGTCGTCGGACGCGGCCGGATCCGGCTCGCTGACGACCGCCATGCGCAGCCGGGCGGTGTGTCGGCTGGGGTCGTCCGGATCGGCGACAACGTCCATCGAGTCGACCATGCTGCGGACGAGAAAGAGTCCCCAGCCGCGCGGGCGCTGCAGGCCCTCGAGCTTGGCGTCGAGGTCGGGGATCTCGGGTTGTTCGGGCAGCGCGCGCAGGCCGCCGCGGTCGCTGACCAGCACCTCGACGACGGCGCCGTCGGTGCGCACCGTGGTCTCGACGAGCAGCGAGGGGTCGTTGTGGTTGCCGTGCTCGATGGCGTTCATGACCGTCTCGGCCACCGACGTGCCTAGCCGGTCGCGGGCGTCGCGGGTGAGCCGCAGCGGCTCGACCGTCTTGATCACCCGGGCCACGACGTCGCGCTCGCCGCCGGGCTCGCTGGCCGAGACGAACTCGTCGAGGGTCGTCCACGCGCTCACGGCGCACCTCCGACCAACGGGACGCCGGAGCGCTCGAGCGTGACGAACGTGATGTCGTCCTCCTGTTCGACGCCGGGCCCGGTGAACGCAGTCAGCTCGGTCAGGCAACGGTCGATGAGCACCTCGCCGCCGGGAGAGGCGCCCACGAGCTCGGCCAACCGGTCGAAGCCGAACATCTCGCGCTCGCCGTTGTGCGCCTCGGCCAGGCCGTCGCTGTGCAGCAACATTCCCTCGCCGGCCGCGAGCACGTCGACGGTCTCGTCGTAGACCATCCCGGGCATCAGGCCCAGCGGCATGCCAGTTGCCTTCAGCTCGCGGTAGCCGCCGCCGTCACGGCGGATGTAGGGCAGGTTGTGACCGGCGTTGGCGAACACCATCGAGCCGGTGGACGGGTCCAGCGCGATCGCGAGACAGGTGACGAACATGTGCGCCGGGATGTCGGCGCAGAGCATGTCGTTGACGCTGGCCAGCACCTGACCGGGCGAGGTCATCCGGGTGGCGGCCTCGCGCAGCAGCGCATGGGTGCTGGCCATCACCAGCGCGGCCGGTACGCCTTTGTCGGTGACGTCGCCGCAGACGAACATGATGCGGCCGTCCGGGAGTTCGGCGAAGTCGTAGAAGTCGCCGCCGATGGTGCGGGCCGGGCGGTAGAACGCGGCGACGTGATAGCCGGGCAGGCTGGGCAGCTCGGCCGGCAGGAACTGCTGCTGGATCAGCTGCGCCACCCGCAGCTCTTGCTCGATGCGCTCGACGTTGCGGGCCTCGACCTCACGGGCCCGCACGAGCTGGCCGACCCGCATCGCCGGCGCGGCGTGGCCGGCCAGGGTGTCGAGCAGGCGGCGGTCGTCGGAGGAGTAACCCTGTTCCGATAGGCGCGGGCCGAGGTTGAGCGTGCCGATCAGCTCACCAGAGCTGACCAGCGGGACCACGAGCGCCACGCCGGCCGCACGCAGGTCACGGACGGCGTCCGAGTCGAGCTCGAGCGTGGCCAGGTCGACCGGGCCGCCGGCCTGCGCGAGGTAGACGAGGAACGGATCCGACGGCGCGATGTCGACGGGCGCAGTGGCGGCCGGGCCGGCCGGGCTGGGCGCACTCCCCGCCGCGCCGGCCTTGCGCCGGCGCCAGCCCCGCAGGCGAACCGCAGCGGCGTCGGTGTCGGCACTCCCGGCGTTTCCCGGTGCCGGCCGGGAGTCCTCGGGCGAGAAGGTGCCTCGAGTGTGCAGTGCGGTCATATCGTCCCCCAAAACGGCGTGCGCGGCGGGGGAAGCGTAAGCGGATTCGGACGCGAACGCATGATCTGCGGCTGAGGAACGCGGACGTTGGCCGCCCTCGACCGCAGGGCCGTTCGTGACATCACCCGGCATACGGGGCAATTCACGCGTCCGGTCCTAGGCATGCGCCCACCATGCACCCGGGCCCGTTCCGGCATCGTTACGGGTCGCCGGCCGGCCGTCCCGTTTCGAGGCGAGCCCGTCCGGGCCGTTTCGTAACGCTTTCTCGGTTACAGTCTGCGGGTGTCCGACGGCGTGGCGCCTCCTCGTGCGCGGGCCGGGCTGCGGGTAGACGTGCTCGGCCGCCCGGTGGTGACCGTCGACGGGGTCCCACTCGAGGTCGACACGCGCAAGGCCGTGGCGATGCTGGCCGTACTCGCGATCGCCGCCTCGGCCGGGCAACCCGGCCTCGCGCGGGCCGAGCTCGCCGCGCTGCTCTGGCCCGAGGTCGACGAGGCGCGCGCCCGCGCCGCGCTGCGGCGCACGCTGTCGGTACTGATCGCGGCAGCGGGCCCGGCAGTCGCGGCCGACCGCGCTTCGGTGTCGTTGCGGCCCGAGCTGGTCACCAGCGACGTCGTCAGCTTCCGTTCCCTGGGCGCGTCGCCGGATCGGGAGGATCTGGCCCGCGCGGTCGGGCTCGTCCGCGGCGAGCTGTTGGCCGGTTTCGTCCTGCGTGATTCGCCCGCGTTCGACGATTGGGTGGCACGCGAGTCCGACACGCTGCGGCGTGAGCTCGGCGCGACGCTGGAGCGACTCGTGCTGGCCCGCCTGCGCCACGGCGAGCTGCACGCCGGGGTCGCCGACGCCGCCCGTTGGCTCGAGCTCGACCCGCTGCACGAGGCCGCGCACCGGTCGTTGATGCGGTTGCTGACCTGGACCGGTCGCCGGCAGGACGCCCTCGAGCAGTACCACCGCTGCGTCCTCGTCCTCGTCCTCGAGCACGCCACCGACCGCGGGCTCGTCCGGGACCGGCGACGACCCGACGGACGGGGATCCCGACGGCTCTGGTGGCTCGGGCGTCCGGGTGCTCGGCCACGAACTCGGCGTGGCTCCGGTACAGGCCACGACGGCGATGTACGAGGCGATCCGGGCCGGCACGCTGCCGCCGCCCAAGCGCCCGGCGAGCCGGCCGGCCACCGGCACCCCGCCGGTTGTCGGCCGGTTCGCGGCCGACCCGGGGCCGCCCCCGCTGCCGTCGGCCGGGCCCCTTCCCCTCGTCGGCCGGGACGCGGCGCTGCGCACCTTGCGCTCGGCGCTCGGGCAGGGCGATCGGCTCGTCCTGGTCACCGGTGAGGCCGGCGTCGGGCGCAGCCGCGTCGTCGAGGAGTTCGCCGCAGCGGCCGGGCCGGTGGTGCTGGTCCGCGCGCACGGCGGTGAGGCGGCCCTGTCGTTCGCGCCGATCGCCGACCTGCTGCGGGCCGCGACCGCGCTCGGCGCCCGGCTGCCCGACGACCTCGCCGCCGCCGTGTCGCGACTGGTGCCGGAAATGCTGCCGCCGGGCCGCGCGCCCGAACCGCCGCTGTCCTCGCCGGGCGCCCGTGACCTGTTCTACGACGCCGTCGTCCGCGTCCTGGCCGGCAGCGGGGCCACGGCCGTCGTGCTGGAGGACGTCCACGCCTTGGGTTCGTCCAGCGCCGAGGTGTTGGCCTACCTGGTGCATCGGCTGTACCGGCTACCGTGCCCGCTGATCCTCACCTGGCGCGAGCCGGGACTGCCCGAGCGGCATCCGCTGCAGGTCGCCATCAGCGCCGCACGCCGCCCCGACCAGCTGGCCACGATCGCGCTGTCCCGGCTCACCCGCGACGAAGTCGCCGAGTTGAGCCGGCCCTTCGGGGCCGCGGCTGAGGAGGTGTGGCGCGACACGGCCGGGCTGCCGTTGCTCGTCGAGGCCGCGTTGCGTTCGGGCGGCGAGAATCTCCCGGTGACGGTGCGCGACTTGCTCGCGGCTCGCCTCGCCGAGGTGTCGGAGGAGACGGCGCAGGTGCTGGCCGCGCTCGCGGTGTTCGACGGCGTGGCCGACCCCGGCGACCTGCACCACGCCAGCGGGCGGACCGAGGTCGAGACCGTCGAGGCCGTAGAAGAGGCGCTGCACGCCGGTCTCGTGCGCGAGGAGAGCAGCGGGATCGCGTTCACCCATGATGTCCTGCGCCGGGTGGCGTACGACCGGTTGTCGCTGCTGCGGCGACGCCTGCTGCACCGGCGCGCGGCCGAGACGCTCGCCGCTCGTCGCGATGCCCCGATGCGCGCCGGCGCGATCGCCGCGCACTTCCAGCTCGGCGGGTGCGATGACGAGGCCGCGGCCTGGGCCTGGCGCGCAGCGGCGCGCTCGCGCGCACTGTTTGCCCACGACGAGGCGCTGCATCAGCTCGACGTCGCCGCCTCGCTCGGCCGCGACGACGCCGAGGTCGCATTGGCCCGCGGCGACGTCCTGGTCGCCCTGGCCCGTTACGAACCGGCCCGCGCGGCCTTCACCCACGCCTTGGCGCTGAGCTCCACGCCGGCGGAGCGGGCGGGCATCGAGCGCCGGCTCGCTGATGTCGCGGTGCGGCTGGGCGAATGGTCACGCGCGTCGGCCGGGTTGGACGCCGCCCTCGCGTTGGCCGGCGACGACCCGGTACTGCGCGGCCGGCTGCTGGCCGATCGCGCGGTGGTGGCTGCGCGGGCGGGGGCGCCCGACCAGGCCCAGGCCGTCGCGGAATCGGCGCTGGCCGCGGCGTCGGATTCGGCTGCCGGTGCGGACGCCTACGTGCACAACGCCGCGGGGGTAGTCGCGCTGGCGGCCGGTGAGCTGCAAGCCGCGATCGGCCGGTTCGAGGCCGCGCTGGCCACGCTGGCCGACGCGCCGGAGCCGGTGCTCGAGGCCGCGGTGGTGAACAACCTGGCCACGGCCCAGGCGGCCGGGGGTGCGCATCGCGAGGCGGTTGCCACGGCACGCAAGGCGCTCGAGCTCGGTAACCGTCTCGGCGATCGGCACCGGCTGGCGGCGCTGCACGCCAACCTGGCCGACCGGTTGCACGAGGTCGACGACTCCGCGGCGGCCGAGCTGGCGCTCGACCACCTCAAGGAATCGGCGGCGCTGTTCGCCGAGGTCGGCTCCGACCCGCTGGACCGACCCGACGTGTGGACGCTGACCGCCTGGTGACGGCCGCCTGGTGAGTGCGCGTGTGCTGCCCGCATCGGGCGGTTGGGGGTGTTGCCGCGACGCTTGTGGACTGCCCGCACGAATGCTTCAGCCCGTTGGCGGGCACTGGCCGGGCAGTTGTGGGGCCGCGAGCGCGTATGCGGGCAGACCACAAGCGGTTCTCGAGCGCCCGGATGATCACCGCAGGTCGGTGGGTGGATGGTCACCGGCGACGAGCGGGCGCTGCGTCCACTCCACGTCGTGCCACGCGTCGTGCTTCCAGCCGATTCGGTGATGAGTGCCGGCCGGTTCGAAGCCGAGCACGCGATGCAGGCCCACACTCGCGTCGTTGGGCAACGTCATGCCCGCGACCGCCGTCCGGTAACCGCGCTCGACCAGGCGGGCGAACAGGTCGGTGTAGAGCATGCGGCCCGCTCCGGTGCGGCGTCGGCCGGGCTCGAGATAGACGCTGACCTCGCACGACCAGCGGTAGGCCGCCCGCGACTTGTAGGAGCCGCCGTAGGCGTAGCCACGGACCCGGCCGTCGTGTTCGAGGACGACCCAGGCATGCGTTTCGAGCGCCGTCGCGATGCGGCGGCCGAACTCGTGCTCGTCGGGTGGCTCGGTCTCGAACGTGATGACGGTGTCGAGGACGTAGGGCCGGTAGATCGCCGCGCACGCCGCGGCATCGGCCACGGTGGCGAGGCGGACCGCCGCCGCCGGCTCGCCGGCCATCGTCACCGCACCCCTTCGCGCATCAACCCATTCTCGTCAGTGCTCCGCAGGTTGTGGGTAGCTGACGAGGAGAACACAACGTGGCGCGGCGAGAGAGCGCGCCGAACACGGCGGAGGAAGACATGAAGGCAGTCACCTGGCAGGGCAAGCGCGAGGTTCGGGTCGTGGACGTACCCGACCCGAAGATCGAGGAACCGACCGACGCGATCATCAAGATCACCAGCACCAACATCTGCGGGTCGGACCTGCACCTGTACGAGACACTCGGCGCCTTCATGGACGCCGGCGACGTCATGGGCCACGAGCCGATGGGCATCGTCGAGGAGGTCGGCGCCGAGACCGGCGACCTCAAGGTCGGCGACCGCGTCGTCATCCCGTTCCAGATCTCCTGTGGGCACTGCTTCATGTGCGATCAGACGCTGTACACGCAGTGCGAGACCACGCAGGTGCGTGATCAGGGCATGGGCGCGGCGCTGTTCGGGTTCTCGAAGCTCTACGGCCAGGTGCCCGGCGGGCAGGCCGAGTATCTGCGCGTCCCGCAGGCCCAGTTCACGCACATCTTGGTGCCGGAGGGCCCGGCGGACGACCGCTTCGTCTACCTGTCCGACGTGCTGCCGACCGCTTGGCAGTCCGTGGCCTACGCCGACGTCCCTGACGGCGGGTCGGTCACCGTGCTGGGCCTTGGCCCGATCGGGGACATGGCCGCGCGCATCGCCCAGTACCAGGGCAAGCGCGTCGTCGCCGTCGACCTCGTGCCCGAGCGGCTGGCCCGGGCCCAGGCCCGTGGCATCGAGACCATCGACCTGAACGAGCACGGGGACGACCTCGGTGACGTCATCCGCGACCTCACCGACGGCCGCGGCACCGACTCGGTCATCGACGCCGTCGGCATGGAGGCGCACGGCTCACCGGTGGCGCGGGCGATGCTGCAGGCCGCGTCCGTCCTGCCCGACGCCGTCGCCGCCCCGGTGGCCAAGGCCGCCGGCGTCGACCAGCTGGCCGCAGTCCTCTCGGCGATCGACATCGTCCGCCGCGGCGGCACAGTCTCGCTGATCGGCGTGTACGCGGGGGCCGCCGACCCGATGCCGCTCAACATCATGTTCGACAAGCAGATCCAGTTCCGGATGGGCCAGGCCAACGTCAAGAAGTGGGCGCCGGAGATCCTGGACACGGTGCTCGGCGACGACGACCCGCTCGACGTCGAGTCGTTCGCGACGCACCGTCTGCCGCTCGAGGACGCCGCGCACGCCTACGAGATCTTCCAGAAGAAGGAGGACGGCGCGATCAAGGTCATCCTGCAGCCGTAGCGGCTCAAGCACCTAGAGTCGGTCCAATGGCCCAGCGACCACTCACCCTGATGGCGGTGCACGCTCATCCCGACGACGAGGCAACCGGGACGGGCGGGGTGCTGGCCCGCTGTGCGGCCGAGGGGATCCGGACCGTGCTGGTCACCTGCACCGACGGCCGCTGCGGCGACGGCCCGGGCGGGGTCAAGCCGGGCGAGCCGGGCCACGACCCGGACGCGGTCGTGGCGATGCGGCAGGCCGAGCTCGAAGCCAGCTGCAAGATCCTCGGGGTCGACGACATCGAGCTGTTGGGCTACGCCGATTCCGGCATGCTCGGTTGGGCGGCCAACAACGCGCCCGGCGCCTTCTGGAGCACCCCGGTCGCCGAGGCCGCGGCCAAGCTCGGCGCGCTGATGGAGCGCTACCGGCCCGACGTCGTCGTCACCTACGACGCGTACGGGTTCTACGGCCACCCCGACCACGTCCAGGCGCACCGCATCACGATGGCCGCCATCGCTGCCGGGTACGAGCCCGCAAAGGTCTACTGGACCACCGTCCCGCGCTCGAAGTTGGCGCAGTTCGTGGCGCTGGCCCGCGAGCACGGCATCGACCTGGACGACGACGACCTGGACGCCGACGAGCCGGCCGATCCGAACGGCGAGCCGCCGCCGGAGATCGGCCTGCCCGACGACGAGATCTCGACGTGGGTCGACGCCAAGGCCTACGGCGGGCAGAAGTTCGATGCGCTGGTCGCGCACGCCAGCCAGGGCGAGAACATCTTCTTCCTGCGCATGGGCAAGGAGCTGTTCACCGAGCTGATGGGCATCGAGACGTTCGTCCGCGTCCACGACACGACGGGTGCGCCGCTGCCCGAGGACGATCTGTTCGCCGGGCTGCGCTGAGTCAGGCCCGCTGTTCGGCCGCCGGCCGCGACGTGGTGTCGTAACGCAGCCAGACCGCGCCCAGCGGCGGGACCCGTAGGCGCGCCGATGCCGGCTGGCCGTGCCACATCTCCTCGGTGGCCTCGATGCCGCCGAAGTTGCCGACCCCGGAGCCGAAATACGCGTCGGCGTCGGTGTTGACGATCTCGTCCCAGCGCCCGGCGTAGGGCAGCCCGAGCCGGTAACCCTCGTGCGGCACGGCCGAGAAGTTGGCGATGCAGGCGAGCACCGAACCGTCGTCACCGAAGCGCAGGAACGAGTAGACGTTGCCGGCCGCGTCGTTGGCGTCGATCCAGTGGAAGCCGTCCTCGGTGGTGTCGCGCGACCACAGCGCCGACGTCTCGGTGTACGCGTGGTTGAGGTCGCGGATCAGCCGGGCGACACCGCGGTGGCCGGGGTCGTCGAGCAGCCACCAGTCGAGCGAGCGCGATTCGGCCCACTCGCCGCCCTGCGCGAACTCCTGTCCCTGGAACAGCAGCTGCTTGCCCGGGTGGGCCCACATGTAGGCGTACATCGCGCGCAGCGTGGCGAACTGCTGCCACCGGTCACCCGGGATCTTGTTCAGCAGCGACGCCTTGCCGTGCACCACCTCGTCGTGCGACAGCGGCATCACGAAGTTCTCGGTGTAGGCGTACATCATCGAGAACGTCAGCTCGTTGTGGTGGTACTGCCGGTAGATCGGCTCGTGGGAGATGTAGCTCAGGGTGTCGTGCATCCACCCCATGTTCCACTTGAAGCCGAAGCCGAGGCCGCCGAGGTAGGTCGGTCGCGAGACGCCCGGCCAGGCGGTCGACTCCTCCGCCGCCGAGACGATCCCCGGCTCGCGCCGGTAGAGGGTCTCGTTCATCCCCTTCAGGAACTCCACGGCCTCGAGGTCCTCGTTGCCGCCGAACTCGTTCGGCACCCAGGCGCCCTCGGGGCGCGAGTAGTCGAGGTAGAGCATCGAGGCGACCGCGTCGACCCTGATCCCGTCGGCGTGGTACTCGCGCGGCCAGAAGAGGGCGCTGGCGGTGAGGAAGTTGGCGACCTCGTGGCGGCCGTAGTTGTAGATCAGCGTCCCCCACTCCGGGTGGGCGCCGCGGCGCGGATCGGCGTGCTCGTAGAGCGCCGTGCCGTCGAAGCGGGCGAGCGCCCAGTCGTCGCGCGGGAAGTGGGCCGGGACCCAGTCGAGCAGCACCCCGATCCCCGCCCCGTGCAGCTTGTCGACGAAGGCGCGGAAGTCGTCCGGGGTGCCGTAGCGCGAGGTCGGCGCGAACTGGCTGGTCACCTGGTAGCCCCAGGAACCGCCGAACGGATGCTCCATCACCGGCAGGAGCTCGACGTGGGTGAACCCCATGTCCTTCACGTAGGCCGTGAGCTCGTCGGCCAGCTCGTCGTAGTTGAGGGGACGGGTCTCTCCCCCCTCGTCGACCTGCCGCCAGGAGCCGAGGTGGACCTCGTAGATCGACACCGGGCCCCCACTCGGCTCAGAATTTCGTCTTCTCTCCATCCACTCGTCGTCGGCCCATTTGTGGGTCGAGTGGTGGACGACCGAGTCGGTCTTCGGCGGCAGCGTGGTGGCGAAGGCGACCGGGTCGGCCTTCAGCCGCATCTCGCCGGACGGGGTGAA
>CAXTHY010000053.1:24846-25773 GCA_964244175.1 uncultured Jatrophihabitans sp.
AACTTGTAGGGGGTGCCGTCGGCGACGCCGGGGATGAAGATCTCCCAGATCCCGGAGCCGCCGAGCGAGCGCATCTGGTCGAGGTCACCGCGCCAGTCGTTGAAGGCGCCGACCACGCTGACCTGGCGGGCGCCGGGCGCCCAGACCGCGAAGGCGGTGCCGGTGACGCCATCGATCTCGGTGACGTGGGCGCCGAGCTTGCCGTACAGGTCCTCGTGGCGGCCCTCGCCGATCAGGTGGAGGTCGACCTCGCCGAGGGTCGGCGGGAAGGCGTAGGGGTCCTGCACCGTGAAGGAACCGCCGTCGGCGTAGGTGACCTCGAGCTCGTAACGCGGCTGCGAGTCGGCATCGGCCTCGGCGAACCTGCCTTCGAAGAGGCCCGCGGGATGTGACTTGAGCAGCTCGACGCTCTCGCCCTTGGCGTCGCGGGCCACCACCTTCTCCGCCGCCGGGCGGTAGGCGCGGACCACGGTCCCGCCGTCCGAGGCGTGGGCGCCGAGCAGGCTGTGCGGGTCGTGGTGCTCGCGGCGGACGAGGCGCTCGACTTCGGCGGTGAGCGCCGCGTCCGGGGTGATCCGGGACAGCCCGTCCTTGGGCACGGCGCCGTTCTTCTTCGGGCTCATGCGACCTCGACCTCCAGCAGTCGGGCGATCCCGGCGACTGGGATCTCGACCCAGTCGGGGCGATGGTTCAGCTCGTAGCTCAGCTCGTAGACCGCTTTCTCCAGCTCGTAGATCGAGAGCAACTGGTCGATCTCCCGTTTCGTCACGGGCAGCAGCGAGGGGTCGATCGCATCGAGGTAGCCGTCGAGGAAGTGCTCGCGGGCCTGCGGCTCCCAGTCGTCCGGCACCTCGGCTCCGCGCTGGATGCGGGCGGCGAGCGGCGCGTAGGCGACCGAGCGCAGCATCCCGGCGACGTCGCGCAGGG
>CAXTHY010000054.1:0-25720 GCA_964244175.1 uncultured Jatrophihabitans sp.
CGCTGCACCTCGACGCCGCGGTCCTCGAACAGCTTGGTCAGCACGCGGTGCGTGATGGTGGCGCCGACCTGGCTCTTGATGTCGTCACCGACGATCGCGACACCGGCGTCCTCGAACTTCTTGGCCCACTCGGGCGTGCTGGCGATGAAGACCGGCAGCGCGTTGACGAAGGCGACCTTGGCGTCGATCGCGGCCTGGGCGTAGAACTTCGCCGCTTGCTCGGAGCCGACCGGCAGATAGCAGACCAGGACGTCGGCCTGGGTGTCCTTGAGAACCTTGACGATGTCGACCGGCTCGTCGCGCGACTCCTCGATGGTCTCGCGGTAGTACTTGCCGAGACCGTCGAGGGTGTGGCCGCGCTGCACCGGGATGTCTAGCTGCGGGACGTCGCAGATCTTGATGGTGTTGTTCTCGCTGGCGCTGATGGCCTGCGAGAGGTCGAGGCCGACCTTCTTGGCGTCGACGTCGAACGCGGCGACGAACTCGATGTCGCTGACGTGGTAGGGGCCGAAGTTCACGTGCATGAGGCCCGGGACCTTCTGGCTCGGGTCGGCGTCGCGGTAGTAATGCACGCCCTGGACGAGAGACGCGGCGCAGTTGCCAACGCCGATGATGGCGACCCGGATTTTGCCGGCCGCGGACTGCGAACCCATCAGGGCTCCTCCTTTTGAGTGGTGCTCGGTAGTAAGGGTGGGGGCCTTACTTGTTCTCACTGGTGGTGCCGGCGTCGCCGCGCTCGCTCTCGATCAGCTCGGTGAGCCAGCGGACCTCGCGGTCGACCGACTCGAGCCCGTGCTCGTGCAACGTGCGCGTGTAGCGATCCACGCGCTGCCCGGTGCGTCCCAAGGCGCTGCGCAGGCCGTCACGCTGTTCCTCGACCCGGCGGCGCCGACCTTCGAGGATCTGCAGCCGGATCTCCGACCGCGTCTGCGCGAAGAACGCCAACCGCGCACCGAAACCCTCGTCGTCGAAGGCGTCGGGACCGACGTCGGCAAGCAACTCGGCGAGATGCTCCTTGCCGTCGGCGGTGAGCTGGTAGACCCGCTTGCCGCGCCTTGACCTGGTGGTCGCGGCCGGTGCGTCAAGCGGCGACTCCTCGGAGATCCAGCCGGCTTCGGCCAGTCGACGCAGAGTCGGGTAGAGCGATCCGTAGGAGAACGCCCGGAACGTGCCGAGCAGGCCGGCGAGCCGTTTGCGAAGCTCGTACCCGTGCATCGGGCTCTCGTTGAGCAACCCGAGGACGGCGATCTCCAGCATCCGACCCGGCCTTCCTATCTCGGCGCGATGTATCAGCACGATACATCGGCGGGAGACAAAAGTGTTCCCTAGGTTGCGGCCAGGTGTCCAGGCGGTGGACCGGACTCGACGCTCACGAGCCGCACCGCGTCTGCTCGGGGTCACGCGCAGTTCGGGCGGGCGGGAAGATGCCGGGCGCCGGCCGCGCGTCCACAGCACGTCCGGCTGATTGATACACCCCGGCCCCGCCGCCCCAGAGCAGGGCGGCGAGGTAGTCGGTGAGAAGCTGTCGGGTCATGACCTGCGGGTGGTCGAGCCACCACAGGCTCGCGGCCCGGATGAAGCCGACTGCGGCCTCGCCCCAGGGTTGGGCGGCGGCCGGGTCGAGCCCGATCACGCGCAGCTGCTCACCGAGGGCGGCGGTGAGGACGTCGACGATGGCGTGGCTGAACTCGGCCGGGGCCGGCTGCCCGACCCGGGCCTCGTTGAACACCCGGTTCTGGGTGACGAAGCGGAACAGTTGCGGGTTGTCCTCGAGCAGTTGCAGGTAGGCGTCGATGCTGGCGCGCAGGAGAGCCTGGGGGTCGGGGTCGTCCCGCACGCCGAGCAGCGTCACCACGATCTGCCGCACGACCCGCGAGCCGACCGCGCGGTAGAGCTCGTCCTTGTCGGCGAAGTAGCGATAGATCACCGGCTTGCTGGTGCTGGCCGCCGCGGCGATCTGGTCCATGCCGACGTCGCTGCCGAGCTCGTTGATCGCCGCAATCGCGGCGTCGATGAGCTCCTCGCGGCGGGTCGCGCGGTGCTCGGTCCAGCGCGCGGCGCGCCCGTCGATGCGGGGCTCGTCCGCGTCAGGCCCCTCGATGGCGTCCGTTAGGCCGGACACACGCTCTTTCACGCGACTCAAAGTAGCCGATACCGTGGTTAGCGTGAAAACACGTCGCGCCGCCATCGTGGGCGGAAACCGCATTCCCTTCGCCCGTTCCAACGGTCCGTACGCACACGCTTCGAACCAGGACATGCTGACGGCCACGATCGACGGCCTCGTCGCGCGGTTCGGGCTGCAGGGCGAACGCCTCGGAGAGGTCGCCGCCGGCGCGGTGCTCAAGCACAGCCGCGACTTCAACCTCACCCGCGAGGCGGTGCTCGGTTCCCGGCTGGCGCCGACGACCCCCGCCTACGACGTGCAGCAGGCCTGCGGCACCGGTCTCGAGACGGTGATCCTGACGGCGAACAAGATCGCGTTGGGCCAGGTGGAATCGGCCGTGGCCGCGGGCGTCGACACCACCTCGGACGCCCCGATCGCGGTGAACGAGGACCTACGCCAGGTCCTGCTCCAGGCGAACCGGGCCAAGTCGGTGGGCGGCCGGGTGAGGGCATTGGCCGGCATCCGGCCGCAGCAACTGGTCCCGTCCATCCCGGTGAACTCCGAGCCGCGGACCGGGCTGTCGATGGGCGAGCACCAGGCGATCACCACCCTGGAGTGGGACATCACCCGCGCGGCGCAGGACGAGCTCGCCGCCGCCTCGCACCACAACCTCGCCGCGGCCTACGACCGCGGTTTTCTCGACGACCTGATCACGCCGTTCCTGGGCCTGATCCGCGACCAGAACCTGCGCCCGGATTCGTCGGTGGAGAAGTTGGCCACGCTCGCGCCGGCGTTCGGCACAGTGTTCGGCGACCAGGCGACGATGACCGCCGGCAACTCGACGCCGCTCACCGACGGCGCCTCGGCCGTGTTGCTGGCCAGCGACGAGTGGGCGGCCGAGCACAAGCTGCCGGTATTGGCGCACTTCGTCGACGCCGAGACCGGCGCCGTCGACTACGTCCACGGCGACCGCAAGGACGACGGCCTGCTGATGGCGCCGGTCTACGCCGTGCCCCGGTTGTTGGCCCGCAACGGGCTGACCTTCGACGACTTCGACTTCATCGAGATCCACGAGGCCTTCGCCGGCACCGTCCTGGCGACGTTGAAGGCGTGGGAGGACGAGCGCTTCGGCAAGGAGCGGCTCGGCCTGGACGGCGCGTTCGGCTCGGTCGAGCGCGCGAAGCTGAACGTCAACGGGTCGTCGCTCGCGGCCGGGCACCCCTTCGCCGCCACCGGCGGGCGCATCGTCGCGACGCTCGCGAAGATGCTGCACGAGAAGGGCTCGGGTCGAGGCCTGATCTCGATCTGCGCGGCCGGCGGCCAGGGCGTCGTGGCAATTCTGGAGGCGTCATGAGCGACCGTTACCTGAACCTCGTCAACTCGCCCGTCGGTTCGGCCGTGGCCGAGCGGGTGGGCCTGCCGCGCCCGGCCAAGCTGCGCCGCTACTCGGTGGGTGACCCGCTGCTGCCCGGGCCGGCCCTGGTCGGCGCGAGCGCGGGCAGGGCGCCGGCGGCGCTGAAGCGCGCGCTGACCTCGGCCGGTGTCGAGGTCATCGAGTCGCTGGGTGACGGCGACCGTCACGGTAACAAGGTGGCTGCTGTCGTGCTGGACGCGCGCGCGATCACCGCGCCGGACGAACTTGCCGGCCTGCGCGAGTTCCTCGCCCCGGGCGTGAAGGCGCTCGGCCCCTCCGGCCGGGTGATCGTGCTCGGGAAGCCGGCCGACGGCGCCGACATCACCACCGACGCCGCCCGCCAGGCGCTCGACGGGATCGTGCGCTCGCTGGCGAAGGAGCAGCGGCGCGGGTCGACCGCCAACCTGCTGTGGGTCGACGACGAGGCCTCGCTTGCGTCGGCGTTGCGGTTCTTCCTGTCCGGCCGCTCGGCCTACATCGACGGCCAGCCGCTGCTGCTCGGTGCTGGTATCGCACCGACACCGCAGGACTGGGACCACCCGCTGGCTGGCAAGACCGCACTCGTGACCGGCGCGGCCCGTGGCATCGGGGCCGCGATCGCCGAGGTGCTCGCCCGCGATGGCGCGAACGTGATCGTCGCCGACCTCACCCAGGCCGGTGAGGCGTTGGCCAACGTGGCCAACCGGGTGGGCGGCTCAGCGCTGCACCTCGACGTCGCGTCGCTGGACGCGCCGCAGCGCTTGCTCGACCACCTCGCCGCGCACACCGACGGCCTCGACATTCTGATCCACAACGCCGGGATCACCCGCGACAAGCTGCTGGCCAACATGAAGCCGGAGCAGTGGGACTCGGTCATCGCGGTGAACCTCGAGTCGCAGCTGCGGATCAACGCGGCGCTGCTCGGCAGCGATCAGCTGCGCCCGCAGGCGCGCGTGGTGGGCTTGTCGTCCACCACCGGCCTGTCGGGCAACCGGGGGCAGACCAACTACGGCGCGACCAAGGCCGGCGTGATCGGCCTCGTCCGCTCGTCGGCCGCGTCGTTCGCCGCGCACGGTGACTCGACGATCAACGCGGTCGCGCCCGGCTTCATCGACACCGAGATGACGGCCAAGATGCCGTTGGCCACGCGCGAGGTCGCGCGGCGGCTCTCGTCGCTGCAGCAGGCCGGCCTGCCCATCGACGTCGCCGAAACGGTGGCCTGGCTGGCGTCGCCCGGCGCGGGTGGCATCAACGGCCAGGTGCTGCGGGTCTGCGGCCAGAACCTCGTGGGGGCGTGACGTGCCGCAGCTGACGTCGCCGCCGGCGCTGCTGCCGCTGTACGTCAGGGCGGCGGTGACGGCTCCGCTGCACCGCGGCGGTCAGTCGCTGCCCGATTCGGTCTACATGCTCGACGACCAGTCGATCGCGGCCGGCCACCTCACCGCCTACGAGCGGGTGTGCGGCTTCGCGGTGTCAGACGTGGCGCCGGCGACCTACCTGCACATGCTCGCGTTCCCGCTGTCGATGGCGTTGATGAGCGAGCGGGCCTTCCCGTTCCCGCTTGTCGGCATGGTGCACGTGGCCAACACGATCACGCTCGCCCGGCCCGTGCACGCGGACGAGAAGGTGTCGCTGCAGGTACGCGCCGCCGACCTGCGTCCGCATGCCGCCGGACAGCAGTTCGACCTGCTGGCCGAGGCGAGCGTCGGCGGTGAGCCGGTGTGGTCGAGTCGCAGCACCTACCTGCGCCGGGGCACACCGCCGCAGGACGCGCCGAAGTCGGGCCGGCCCGACCGGCCGGCGAACGACCAGCGCGCCGCGGCGGCACCAGACGGGCCGGTGTCGTTGGTCCGGGTGCCTGACGACATCGGGCGGCGCTACGCTGCCGTGTCGGGTGATCGCAACCCGATCCACCTGCACCGCCTATCGGCCAAGCTGTTCGGCTTCTCCGCAGCGATCGCCCACGGCATGTGGCTCAAGGCCCGGACACTGGCCACGCTCGAGGGCCGGCTACCGGACGCGTACACCGTTGACGTCGCCTTCAAGCTGCCCGTTCTGTTGCCGACGACCATTGCGGTCGGCGCGCGGCCGGCCGGCGACGGTTGGACGCTGGAGGTGCGCAGCGCGAAGTCAGGCAAGCCGCATCTTGCCGGCAGCGTGCGCGCGGCTAGCTGAACGGCGCAGCCTGGCGGTGCGATCCGCGCACTGCGCGGTGGGACCGTCAACCGCTGTGCCCATTATGGTCCGCATGCTTGACCGTCATGGCACACTAACGCCATGAGTTCGAGCGAGGTCGACGTGGCCGTGGCCGTAGCCGTGAAAGTCCTGGCCGCAGCGTCCGAGGTCATCGACGGCATCCAGGTCGGCATGGCGACCCGGGGCTTCCCGGAGCTGCGGCCGGCCCACGGATTCGCGTTCGCCCGCATCGAGCAGGGCGACGCGTCGGTGCTCGACATCGCCGAGCACCTGGGGGTAAGCAAGCAGGCGGCGAGCCAGCTGGTCGAGCAGCTCGTCACCGGCGGGTACGTCGAGCGCCGTCGCGACGAAAAGGATGCCCGGCGCTGGCTGCTGGACCTGACCGACCGCGGGCAGGCCGGCGCGCGGGCCGCACACGAGTCCGCCGCCGAGGTCGTCGGCGAGTGGCAGGCGACCCTTGGCGCCGACGGAGTGCACACGCTGCACGCCACGCTGGACCGGCTCGACTTCGCCGGACCGCTCAAGCCGGTGTGGTGAGGGCTCGGTCAGCGTCGGCCGAGGATGCGCCCGCGCTTCGCCGAACCGGCGAGCGTGAACCCGAAGGCGATGCAGGCGAGCACGAACAGCCAGAACAACCCCTTGACGATGAAGCCGATGATGCCCAGCGCGACCCAGATCGCGATCAGGACGAGTACGACCTTCACGACCGACATGGCGACCCCCTTCGCCCATTCAACCGTTCGGCCGCCGGGTGAGTTCCCCGGCCGGCTAAGCCGCCTACGCGCTGGCCTTGGCCCGGCCGTTCGGTGTGATGCCGGGCTCGGCCGGGATGACGGTGGCCAGGGCGGCGGGCTTGACCCGACCGGCGGCGAAGGCGACCAGGCGCTGGTAGCCGGGGCCGGTGACGCGCACCAGCAGGTCGAGCAGCTTGGCGTCCAGGCCCACGACCGAGCGCGGCCGGTTGCCGATAACCGCGCGCAGGATCGTCTTGGCCGCCTTCTCGGGGGTGGTCTTGGCCAGCTTCTGATCGAACAACTCGGCGAGCGCGGTCGGGTCCTCACCGTCGACGGCACCGGCGTTGCGGGCGATCGCGGTCTTGATGCCCCCGGGGTGCACGCAGGTGACGTGCACCGGGTGGCCGTTGATCACCATCTCCTCACGCAACGCCTCGGTGAATCCGCGGACGGCGAACTTCGCCGCGTTGTAGGCCCCCTGGCCGGGCATCGACATCAGCCCGAACAGACTCGAGATGTTCACAACGTGGCCGTCGCCGGAGGCGATCAGGTGCGGCAGGAACGCCTTGGTGCCGTTGACGACGCCCCAGAAGTCGACGTCCATCACGCGTTCGATCTGCGCGAAGCTCATCTTCTCGATGTCGCCGGAGAACGCGATGCCAGCGTTGTTGATGATGATGTTGACCTGGCCGTACTCGGCCGCGATCTCGTCGGCGTAGCTCAGTACGGCGGCCCGATCGGTGACGTCGAGGCGGGCCTCGTGCACCGGGGCGCCGATCACGCGCACCTGCTTGGCCGTCTCGGCCAGGCCGGTGGCGTCGACATCACTGATGGCCAGCTTGGCGCCGCGGCGCGCCAGGTCGTAGGCCAGCGCGCGCCCGATGCCCGAGCCGGCGCCGGTGACGACAGCGACGCGGTTCTTGAGGTCAGTCATGCCGGAATCCCCTCCTCAGCGACCGCCGGGTGGCGGTCGGGTGTGGTCGAACTGGTGGTGTCGTAGGCCGAGACGTCGAACGCGCGGGTGAGCCGCCGGAACGTGAAGGTGAAGCGGGGCCACAGCGTGGTGTTGTTGCCATGCTTGTCCAGGTACCAGCTCGCGCAACCACCGGTGGTCCAGATGGTCTGCTTCATCCGGTGTTGCAGGGCCTCGTTGTAGGCCCGTTGGACGTCGGGTTTCACGTCGAAGCTCGCGAGGCCCTCGCGCTCGATCGTCCGCAGGGCGCTGGCCAGGTAGTTCAGGTGCGACTCGATCATGTAGACCATGGACGTGTGCCCGAGACCGGTGTTCGGGCCGACCAGGAACAGCAGGTTCGGGAACCCGGCGACCGACGCGCCCTTGTAGGCCTGCATGCCCTCGGCGTCGAACACCTGGGCAAGCGACCGCCCGTCGGCCCCGACGATGTGCTCGTAGGTCGGCGAGTCGGTGACGTGGAACCCGGTGGCGACGACGATGGCGTCGACCTCGCGGACCGTGCCGTCGTTGCTCACGATGGCGTTCTCGCGGATCTCGGCGATGCCGTCGGTGACGAGGTCGACGTCGTCGCGGGCCAGCATCGGGTACCAGGTGTTGGAGATCAGGATGCGCTTGCAGCCGATCAGCCAGTCGGGCGTCACCGCGGCGCGCAGTTCCGGGTCCTTGATCGCCTTGCTGATGTTGCGCTCGGCCACCCGCTGCGCCAGCTGCAGGATCTTGGGTTGGTAGCCGAATCCGATCATGAACGACTCGCGGCCCCAATAGATGGCCTCGCGGGCGAGGCGCTGCAGGCCCGGGACGGTCTTGTAGGCCAAGCTCTCGAGCCTGGAGTAGGACCGGTCGTGGCGCGGCATGATCCAAGGAGCCGTGCGCTGGTAGACGTCGAGGTGCGCCACGCCGTTGCCCTCGGGTGGGTCGACGATCGACGGGCCGATCTGAATGGCTGAGGCACCGGTGCCGATCAGGGCGACGCGCTTGCCCTCGAGCGAGGCGGCGTGATCCCACCGCGCCGAGTGGAAGATCTTGCCCTGGAACCGCTCGATGCCTGCGATGTCGGGCAGCTTCGGCTCGCAGAGGGCCCCGACGGCCGCGACCATGACGTCGGCGCTGAAGTCACCGTTCGTGGTGTCGACGAGCCATCGGCTCTGCGCCGCGTCCCATTGGGCGAGGGTGACCTCGGTGTCGAACAGGTGCTTGTCGCTGACGTGGTACTTCGCCGCGACGGTGCGCAGATAGTCCTGGATCTCGTTCTGCGGCGAGAACGAGCGCGACCAGTACGGGTTCAGCTCGAAGGAGTACGAGTACAGGTGCGAGGGCACGTCGCAGGCTGCGCCCGGGTAGGTGTTGTCGCGCCAGGTGCCGCCGACCTCGCTGCCGCGATCGACCACGAGGTAGTCATCGCGGCCCTCCGTGGCCAGGCGGATGGCGGCACCGAGCCCGGCGAAGCCGCTGCCGATGACGAGCACGCCGACGTGTCGGCGTGCGGCGGCACTGCGCGGGTCGGCGACCGGTCCCCGCACGGATGTCTGCGTCATGCGGTCGAGAGTATTGACCAATTGAACGTCAGTCAATAGATAGTTGGCTCACGTTCAATAGCGCGTTAGGCTAGGCGCATGCCGACCTCGACGAAGCGGACGCGGCTGACCCCGCAAGCCCGTCGCGCTCAGCTCATCGAACTCGGCGTCGAGATGCTGGCCACCCGCCGGCTGGATGAGCTGTCGGTCGAGCTGATCGCCCAGAGCGCGGGAATCTCGCGCGGGCTGCTGTTCCACTACTTCGCCTCGAAGCAGGAGTTCCATCTCGAGGTCGCGCGTGCGGCGGCTGCGGACATGATCCGGCGCACCGAGCCCGATGCCGCGCTGGCGCCAGTGGACGCGTTGCGTACCGCGCTGACCGCCTTCATCGACTACGTCGAGGAGAACCCGGACAACTACAAGTCGCTGGTGCGCGGGGCGGCCAGCGGCGATGCCGCTATGCGCGCGATCTTCGACGAGACCCGCGCGGCGATGGCGCAGCGGATCATCACCGTGATCTCCGGCCTCGGCATGCCGTTGGGCGAGGGCACCACGCTGGCGATCCACGGCTGGGTGGCCTACGTCGAGGAATGCGTGGTGCGCTGGATCGACGCCCAGTCCATCGACCGGGCCGAGTTGCTGGAGATGCTGACCAAGTCGCTGCCGGCCATCGCGTTCTCGGCTTCTGCTGCCGACCTCGACACCCTGGTGGCCATCTTCGCGGCCGGCCCGGCCGGCCCGGCCGGGCCGGCCGGAATGGCCCGGTTCGAGATTGCTCTGACGACCTAGAATCGCCGGCATGGCCTTCAGCGTGGAGCGCAACCCCCACCCTCGCAGCGACGCGGACCGCGAGGCGATCCTCGCGAACCCCGGCTTCGGCAATCACTTCACCGATCACATGGTGCGCATCGACTGGACCGGGGCCGACGGGTGGGGTCCGGGTGCCGTGCTGCCGTACGGTCCGCTGACGCTGGATCCGGCCACCGCCGCGCTGCACTACGGCCAGGAGATCTTCGAGGGTCTCAAGGCCTACCGTCAGCCCGACGGGTCGATCGCTACGTTTCGCCCCGACCAGAACGCGCGCCGCTTTCAGCGCTCGGCCCGCCGCCTGGCCATGGCCGAGCTGCCCGAGGAGCTGTTCCTCGAGTCGCTGCGGGCATTGGCCGAGATCGACGCGGCCTGGGTGCCGTCCGATCCGGCCGAGTCGCTGTACTTCCGGCCGTTCATGATCGCTACCGAGGTGGGGCTCGGGGTCAACAAGCCGTCCGGGTCGTACGTGTACCTGCTCATCGCCTCGCCAGCCGGCGCCTACTTCGCCGGCGGGATCAAGCCGGTCAAGGTGTGGCTCTCGACCGAGTACACCCGGGCCGCGCCCGGCGGTACCGGCGAGGCGAAGTGCGCCGGCAACTACGCCGCGGCGTTCGTCGCCCAGGCCCACGCCACCGCACAGGGCTGCGATCAGGTGGTCTGGCTCGACGCCGCCGAGCACCGCTGGGTTGAGGAGATGGGCGGCATGAACCTGTACTTCGTGTACGGGACGGGGCCGGGCGCGCGCATCGTCACGCCCGCGCTGACCGGCACGCTGCTGCCCGGAGTCACCCGCGACTCGCTGCTCACCCTGGCCGGCGAGCTGGGTTACGTCGTCGAAGAGGGCAAGATCTCGACCGACGAGTGGCGTGACGGCGCGCAGTCGGGCGCCCTGACCGAGGTCTTCGCGTGCGGGACGGCGGCGGTCGTCACGCCCGTGGGGGCGGTCGACAGCGCGGCCGGCGGCTGGACGATCGGCGACGGGACGCCCGGCCCCGTCAGCATGCAGTTGCGCGAACACCTGCTGGCGATCCAGACCGGGCAGGCCGACGACACTCACGGCTGGATGCACAAGCTCGGCTGAGCGGTCAGCGGAGTCCGAGTGCAGAGCAAAGCGTTGACAGGCAGGGTCTGGTTGATCTCGGGCCGGCCGCGGCGGGGCGGGTGCGCTGCCTAGGTGGGCATCTCGGCCGTGCGAACGAACAGTCCGTTGAACGCCAATGATCGCCCAGTGGCGTGCTCGGTGAGGATGTTCTCGACCGCGGCGAGGGTCAGGCCGAATTCGGCCAGCCGCTGCAGCGTCTCGCCGAAGAGCATCGCGTCCTCGTACTGCGGGTGGACGCCGGTCTCGATCTCGGCGTACACCGCCCGGCGCAGGCTGTCCTCGCCCCCGGCCAGAACCTCGCGCTCGTAGCCCTGTACGTCGATCTTCACCGCGAGACGCTTGCCGCGTCCGGCCACCAGCTCGTCGAGGGTTCGGACCGCGACCTCCTCGGTGGCCACGAAGTGCGAGCGCGGATCGACCCGTTCGGTCATGGCGGTGATCGGTCGGAAGGAGTTGAACAGGTCGCGCCCGCTGAGGTTGAGCTGCAGCGAGCCGCTCTCGGCGCCGGCCGCGGCCCGCACGACCTCCCAGCCGGCGTCGTCGGCCGCGGCCGCCTGCAAGGCCGCGAACGGAGCGCTCGCCGGCTCGACCGAGATGAGCTGACCGGGGTAGCCGTCGAAGCGCACTTGTTCGGCGTATTGACCGCGGTTCGCGCCGACGTCGATCAACACGTCGACGCCGAGGTAGGTGAGCAGCCGCCGGCGTCGGCCGTTGACGGTGTTCGGGTGTTTGCTGATCTCGTAGCCGGCCCGGTTCAACCGGCTGCGCATGCGCTTGACCGCCCAGAGATCCTTCCGACTGCTCACGGGCCGTGACGATAGCGCGCTCCGGCCGGATCCCTGGGGCGAAGCCGCATCGTTGCGTTCCCCCGGCGAGCCGGCGCCGGCTGTGGTTTACTCGATTTTGTCTACTAGGTCGATAGGAGAAACTCCGTATGACTGTGACCGACGAGTTGCTGGCCAACAACGCCGACTACGCGGCGTCCTTCGAGGGGCCGTTGCCGCTGCCACCGGCGAAGCACGTCGCCGTCGTGGCCTGCATGGATGCCCGGCTCAACGTCTACGGGGCGCTGGGCCTGAACGAGGGCGAGGCCCACGTCATCCGCAACGCCGGCGGGGTGATCACCGAGGACGAGATCCGCTCGCTGGCCATCAGCCAGCGCCTGCTCGGTACGCAAGAGATCATCCTGATCCACCACACCGACTGCGGGATGCTGACCTTCACCGACGACGAGTTCAAGAAGTCGATCCAGGACGAGACGGGCATCAAGCCGTCGTGGGCCGCGGAGACGTTCAGCGACCTCGGCGACGACGTCCGGCAGTCCATCGCGCGCATCAAGGCCAGCCCGTTCGTGCCGAAGAAGGACTCGATCCGCGGCTTCGTGTTCGACGTGGCCACCGGCAAGCTCGACGAGGTCGACGCGGCGTAGCGCGCGGTACCGGTTGGGGTGGTTCGATGCGGAGGTGGATGCCACCGCGTTGATCGCCTACCTGACCGCCGAAGGGCCACAGCTCGCGGCGGCCGCCGGCCGCGCCGGCTGGGACACCCACGTCCCCGGGACCGCATGGGATGTGCGGCAGTTGATCACGCACATCGGCGGCGTGCACCGCTGGGCCACCGAGGTCGTATCCGGTTCGCCGGCCGAACATGTGGACGCGGCGCACGCGGTCGTCGGCGTCGGCCCGCCTGACGCCGAACTCGTCGACTGGTTCGCGTCCGGGCACGAAACCCTCGTCGAGGCGCTCGCTGCGGCGCCTGACGACTTCGACGCGTTCACCTTCCTGCCGGCCGACTCGCCGCTGGAGTTCTGGGCGCGGCGCCAGGCCCACGAAACCGCGATCCACCGGGCCGACGCCGAGCATGCCGCCGGGCTGCAGCCCGATTTCGACGCCGACTTCGCGCAGGACGGGATCGGCGAGATTCTCGCGTTCGGGCACCGGCGCGGCTTTGCGATCGCGCGGTCGGCTACCATCGGCCTGGACGCCGGTGACGGGCCGTCGTGGCTGCTCACCCTCGGCGGCGAGCGCAACGAGGCCGTCCGCAGCGACGACCTGGCCGGCACCGACGTCACCGTTCGCGGTCTCTCGTCCGACCTCTACCTCTGGCTGTGGAACCGGCCCAGTGAGGCCTACGCCGACGGCGACGCCGAAGTGGCGGCGCTGTGGGCCGAGAAGGTCCGCGTCGGCTGGGGCTGACCGCGGCGCCGGGCCGCCGAGTTCGACCGGCAGTTCTCCGCCGCTAGCGCCTATCGAGCGGTGCGGTCAGGAGTGCGGCGTGGCCTCGACGAAGGCGATGATCGCCCCGGCCAACTCGGGGCCGGCGTCCTCTTGCAGGAAGTGCCCGGCGGTGCCGATGGTCGGGTGCGTGCGCCCCTGCGCCCCGGTCATGGCCTGCGCGAGGATCGGCGCCATCGCCCCGGTGATCGGATCACCGTCGGAGAACGCGAGCAGCATCGGCGTGCTCGACGCGCTCAGCGTCTGCCACGCGGCCCGGTTCGCGGCGCTCGCCGGGTCGTCGGGCCGGATCGGCACCAGGCCGGGCATGGCGCGGGGGCCGGTCTTGAAACCCTCTTCGGGAAACGGTGCGGCGTACCCGGCCAGCACGTCGTCGGCCAGCGGGCGCCGGCAGCCGCTCTGGACGAGACGGGCGATGTCGAGCCGCTCGGCGGACTCGACCGCGGCCTTGAACTGGTGCCAGATGTCGGGCATCGGGTGATCACCGGTGGGCAGGCCGGTGTTCGCGGCGACGATGCGGGCGAACCGGTCAGGGTGCTCGGCGGCCAGCCGCAACCCGATCAGCCCGCCCCAGTCCTGCCCGACGAGCGTGATCGCCTGCAGGTCCAGGACGTCAATGACGAGGGCGCGGATCCATTCGACGTGGCGGGCGTAGGTGTGGTCGTCGGTTCGGGTCGGTTTGTCCGAGCGACCGAAGCCGACGAGATCCGGGGCGATGGCGCGCAATCCGGCGGCGGCGAGCAGCGGCAGCATCGTGCGATAGAGGAACGACCAGGACGGCTCGCCGTGCAGCAACAGGACGGGCTCGCCGTCGGCCGGACCGTCCTCGACCCACGCCAGCCGCAGCGCCCCTCCGTCCTGGTCGCCGAGGGTTGCGTACCGCGCCTCGTAGGCGAAGTCCGGCAGGTCGACGAAACACTCATCCGGGGTCCGCAGCGTCTGCATGCTCGCGAACCTATCTCCCTACCTGGACGCGTCGAGTCGAAATCGAGCCGGCCTACCTAGGTACTGCCCGCGCTGCCGAACGCCGGTAGATACGCCGTAGTCCCGATGCCGTGGGGGGCGCCTTAGTCGAAGTATTGGGTCATCACACCAGAGGAGTAGTCATGAACCCGACCATCACCGGTGCTGTGGCCGTCGAGCAGCAGCGCGACCTGTTGATCCGCGCCGCCGCCGCCCGCCGTGCTCGCCTGCTCGACCAGTCGATCGAGCCGCGCAACCCGCGTCGCGACAGGGTGCGACGCGCGCACCTGCGCGTGGCCCCGTTCCATGCCGCCCGCGCCTGGCTCGCGGCCGGGCAGCTCTGACTCCTGCCGCCCGCTTCGATCAGGCCGCCGGTCTGCGGATCCCACCGAGACGTTCGGCCAGCGGCAGCCCGGCATCGGACGCGAACGGCGCCGGCAGGCCGACGTGGTAGCCCTGCGCGTAGTCGACGCCGAGCACTCGCAGCCGCTGCATGGTCGCCTCGTCCCCGACGAACTCAGCGACCGTGCGCTTGCCCAGCTGCCGCGCGACGTCGACGAGCGAGCGCACCAGGACCTCGTCCGTCGGGTCACTCGTCAGGTCCCGGATGAACAAGCCGTCGATCTTGAGGTAATCGAATGGCAAATGCTTGAGGTAGGCGAACGACCCGTAGCCGGCCCCGAAGTCGTCGAGCGAGAACTTGCAGCCGATCCGGGCCAGCTTGCGGGCGAACTCCTGGGCGCGGGCGAGATCGGTGATGGCGGCCGTCTCCGTCACCTCGATGATCAACCCCTCGGCGCAGCCCGTGCCGGCGAGCTGCCGCTCGATCAGGTCGCTGATCCCCGGGTCGCCCAGTGACTGGGCCGAGAGGTTCACGGCCACGTGGATACGGGTGCCGGCGTCGCGTTGCTTGCTCAGCATCCGGCAGGCCTCGCCGATGACCCACCGGTCGATTCGGCTGGTCAGGCCCGAGCGTTCGGCGGCCGGCAGGAACTCGCCGGGCGCGATCAGCGAACCGTCATAGTCGACCATCCGCAGCAGCAGCTCGTAGTGGTCGACGGCGTCGGTGCGCAGATTGAGGATGGGCTGCGCGAGCAGCACGAAACTGCGGTTCTCGAGCGCATCCTGCACGCGCTCGACCCACGTGTGCCGCACCATGAGGTCGGCCTGCGAGGAGTCCCGCGCCGAGTACATCGCGAGGCGGTCGCGGCCGCGGTCCTTCGCCTGGTACATCGCGACGTCGGCCTCGATGAGCAGTTCCTGCGCCGACTGCGGGTGACCGGGTACGAGGAAACTCATCCCGGCACTGGCGGTGACGTGCACCGGTCGCCCGTGGTCTGGGACTATCGTCTCCGCCCGCAACACGCGCAGCAGCCGCTGGACCGCGATCTGCGCCTCGTCGGCGGTCATGTCGGGGAGCACGGCGGCGAATTCGTCGCCGCCCAAGCGGCCGATGTAGTCGGTCGAGCGCAGCAGCGTGCGGAACAGCCGGGCCACGTGCGAGAGCACGTGGTCGCCGATGTTGTGGCCGCGGCTGTCGTTGACGAACTTGAAGCCGTCCAGGTCGAGGGCGACGACGGCGCAGCGGTGCCCGGCCGCGGTGCACTCGTCAATGACGCGCTCGATCTCCTGCTCGATGTGGCGACGGTTCGGCAACTCGGTCAGCGAATCGTGCGAGGCCAGGTATTCGAGGTCACCGCGCGAGCGCCGCAACGCCTGCCGCGCACCGTCCAGGGCGTCGGCGGCGCGGCTGATGCCGCTCTGCATCGAGTTGAACGCGCCGGCCATCGCGCCGACCTCGTCGCGGGTGGTGACGGCGACCGGCGAGATATCCACGTGCACTGCGGACCGGTCGAGATCGCCGCGACCGAGATGTTCCATCGCCTCGGTCAGCTCGACCAGCGTGCCTTCGGTCAGCCGGTGCGCGGCGCCCGCGACCTCGTTGACGGAGTGCGCGATCATGCCGGGCAGCACGAGCCCGACGGTGATCGTCAGGATCGCCACGGCAACGAAGATGTCCTCGAGGACGGCGACGAGCGCCAGATTGTGGCGCGGCGCGGCCGACACGGCGAGCAGGTAACCCGCGCCGTCGAGGACCATCACCACGAGCATCGCGCCGGTGAGCTTGAAGTGCAGGCTGCGCGCCATGCGGGGCAGCCCGGCGGCGCGTCGGTCGGTGAACCGGCGCCATGCGTAGAAGGCCGATCCCGAGTACGCGAGCCCGAGCCCGAACAGCACGACGGGCAGCCCGAACTGCCGGAACCCGAGGACCGTCGACGCCAACCAGACCAGCGCGGCCAGCGCCCCGAGTGCGATCGTGCCGCCCGGGGCGCGCCAGGGCCGGTACCGGTCCGGCTCGTCGCGGCGCAGCAGCCACACCGCGATGCTCGGCAGCGAGATGCCGATGAGGTAGGTGAAGTTGGCCGCGGCGATCATCCAGACGGGATCGCCGGCCACGAGGAACACGATGGCCAGCGACGCGGTGAGCACGATCGCCATGTGCGGCGCGTCGAACCGGTTGCGGCGCCCGATCAGGCGAGGGAGCAGGCCATCGTCGGACAGCTGGGACAGCGTGCGCGAAGCACCGGCCAGCGGCTGGATCGTGCCGTGGAACATGTTGAGCACCAGGAACCAGATCGCGGCGCTCTTGGCTGCGGCCCCGAACAGGGGCGCGAAGGTCGGGCCGATGAGGTGCGCGAGCCCGGTCGCGTCGGCGCCGCCGAGCCCGTGCGCGCCGAATACGCCCAGCCAGACGCAGGGCAACACCAGGAAGTACACCCCGGCCATCGCGCCGCTGGCGAGCATGGCGCGCGGCAGCGAGCGGGCCGGGTCGCGCATCTCACCGACGTGGCAGGTCGCGGCCTCGAACGCAGGGGCCGCGAAGCCGATGAGATACAGCCCAGCCATCGCGCTGGAGATGCCGCCGAACACACCGTGGAACGGCTCGGTCAGGTCCCAGCTGAACGCGCGTGACCCGTCGACGTCGCCGTGCAGGATGGGCAGGACGCCGCTGAGCAGGGCCAGCGTCGCCGATCCGGCGGCGATGTACTTGACGACGCCGGTGACGCGCGCGATGCCGGACAGGTTCAGCACCATGAACAACACGACGAGTCCGACGGCCAGGCCGGTGGTGGGGATGCCCGGCAGGTACCAGTCGTGCAACGCCTGCGCCGAGAGCAACGCGGTCAGGCCACACGTCGGCACCCAACCCCACCAGTAACAGACGCCGGTCAGGTTCGCGAGTACCGGGTTGTAGCGCCGAAACGCCTCGGCGCAGGTCGCGGCGATGCCGCCCACCCGCTTCGGCCACATGAGCGTCAGTTCCAGCCACCCCGGCGCCGCGGTCCAGGCGAGCACCAGACCGATCGCCAGCAGAGGGATGGCCGCGCTGCCCTGGGTGACGACGAGGGCGGTGAGCAGGAACAGGCTCTGGTTGCTGCCGCCCATGGCCAGCGCGCTCGTGCCGAACCAGCCGAGAGTGCGCGGATGCAACGCGTTGAAGCCCACCACCACGTGCACACCGTCCGTTCTGCTTGTCGCTACCAGCTCTGTCGGCCGGCAGGTGCGGTGTCATGAGCGTTGACGGGGTTTTGCCGGACGTTCGGCCTCGGTTGCGGACCGAGACGATCGCGCAACTTGCCGAGGCCCTTCAGTCGGCGCCAGGTGGCCGGGCATGCGCGTGGGGTCTCTTGATGCGTGCGCCGTCCGAGCGGCAGGAAGGTCGCAGAGTTTCTCGGCCCGCCCTTGAGCCAGCCTGCTTCCGGCCGATGTAAGGCTTGTGCATGGGACGACGTCGACAAGATCAACTATCGCAGCGCGTCCATACCGCCGGAGAGCCCGTAATTGCTGGGCTGGATGCTACTGTGGTCCGCGTCTGCGGGTGTAGTTCAATGGCAGAACATCAGCTTCCCAAGCTGACAGTGCGGGTTCGATTCCCGTCACCCGCTCCAGGGGATGGCGCTTATTCCTCGGGTCGGGCGCCGACACACTGCGGCGATCGTTACGCCGAGTTGGCGAAAAGTTGATCGGACAAATGACGAACGAGCGCACAAGGTGGATGGCACAACCGTTTGCCTATTGGGATGGCCCCGACACCGCACCGCTACAGGAGTTCACGGCCGAATGGCGAAGCGCCTTTCCCGAGATGTGCGTGCTCAATGACACCGACGTGATCCCGACGCTGCGCGGGTTCGGGCGCGCTAACGTCGAGCTGTTCCGGCGAATCCGCATCCCGGCAGCGAAGTCCGACATCGCCCGGCTGGTCGCACTGTATGCGACCGGAGGCCTGTATGTGGACTGCCATTGCGGTATTCGGAACATCGAAGACCTGCGGTCACTGACCGATCGGCTAACAGGTCACGAGGTCATTTTGTCAACGCTCGTTTACGGCCGCACCCCGGCCAACAGCGGAAATCAAGTTCGTCAACGGCGCCATCCTGGCCCGGCCGCGGTCCCAAGTCATCCGACGGTTGCTGGAGCTAGCGCTCATCAACCTCGGCGCCCACGCACGACGAGAAAAGCGCGACGGCTGGGTGGAGTACAGCATTTGGCACATGCTGGGTGCGGGCCATTACCGGGATGTGCTGATCCAGCCGGGCACGCAGAACACGCAGCTGCGCCCAGAGTTCGAAGGACGGATCGGCTACTTCGGTGAGGACGATGGGCCGCTCTCATTCTGGCGTCACTCGGCCTACCGCAAGGATCGAGATCGACACTGGAGCAAGCGACAGGCCAACGAGCCCCTGCTTTCGCCGGCCGGCCGTCCTTGGATTCGCGGTTTGCGCGGCAGATGAATACCCGCACCCGCCGGACCGCTCACTCAAAATCCCGCTCCGGCTCGGCCCGCCTACCGTCGCGACGGCGCGAGGAGCAGGATCGAGATCATGACGAATCCGCGGGCCGGGCAGCCGGCAACAGCTGAGGATCTGATCGATGTCGCGGCGCTGGAGAGCGCCTACTACGACCAGCACCCCGACCCCTCGATCGCCGAGCAGCGGGTCAGCTTCGGCACCAGCGGGCACCGCGGGTCGTCGTTAACCACGACGTTCAACGAGGACCACATCGTCGCCACCAGCCAGGCCATCTGCGAGTACCGCGCGAGCGAGGGCATCGACGGCCCGCTGTTCCTCGGCGCCGACACGCACGCGTTGAGCGCGCCGGCCACCGCGTCCGCGCTCGAGGTCTTCGCCGCCAACGGCGTCACCGTGCTGATCGACTCGCGGCATCGCTTCACGCCCACCCCGTCGCTGTCGCGCGCGATCCTCGCGCACAACGACGGCCGCTCGTCGGGCCTCGCCGACGGGGTCGTCGTCACGCCGTCACACAACCCACCGGCCGACGGCGGTTTCAAGTACAACCCGCCGGACGGCGGACCGGCCGGCACCGACATCACGGGGTGGGTGCAGGACCGGGCCAACGAATTGCTGGCCGACAAGTGCCAGGGGGTCAAGCGGGTCACGCACGAGAAGGCGTTGGCCGCCGACACGACCCGCAAGTACGACTTCCTCGGCGAGTACGTCGACGCGCTGCCGCGGGTGATCGACCTGGACGTAATCCGCACTGCGGGCGTGCGGATCGGCCCTGACCCGCTGGGCGGCGCGAGCGTCGACTACTGGGGCGAGATCGGCGAGCGCTACGGACTCGATCTCACCGTCGTCAACGACAAGGTGGACCCGCAGTTCGGCTTCATGACGCTGGACTGGGACGGCAAGATCCGGATGGACTGCTCGTCACCGAACGCGATGGCCTCGCTCATCGCCAAGCAGCACGACTTCGACATTGCGACCGGCAACGACACCGACGCCGACCGGCACGGCATCGTCACGCCCGACGGCGGGCTGATGAATCCGAACCACTACCTCGCCGTCGCCATCGGCTACCTGTTCGCGCACCGCCCGGACTGGCCGAGCGCAGCGGCGATCGGCAAGACGCTCGTCAGCTCGTCAATGATCGACAAGGTGGCCGCGAGCCTGTCGCGAACGTTGCTCGAAGTGCCGGTCGGGTTCAAGTGGTTCGTCCCTGGCCTGCGCGACGGATCGGTCGCGTTCGGCGGCGAGGAGAGCGCCGGCGCGTCGTTCCTGCAACGCGACGGCGCGGTGTGGACGACGGACAAAGACGGTGTCATCCTCTGCCTGCTCGCCTCGGAAATCCTGGCGACGACGGGCAAGACGCCGTCCGCCCTCTATCGCGAGCTGACCGCCGAGCACGGCGACCCGGCCTACGCCCGCATCGACTCTCCGGCGAGCCGGGAGGAGAAGGCGAAGCTCGGCAAGCTCTCGGCCGAGCAGGTCAGCGCCGACACGCTGGCCGGCGAGAAGATCGTGGCCAAGCTGACCAAGGCGCCCGGCAACGACGCGGCGATCGGCGGGCTGAAGGTGATCAGCGAGTCCGGCTGGTTCGCCGCGCGGCCCTCGGGCACCGAGGACGTCTACAAGCTCTACGCCGAGTCGTTCCGTGGGCCCGACCACCTGGCCGAGATCCAGGACGAGGCGCGGGCGATCGTGGCCGCCGCGCTGGACTGATGGACCATTCGGCGATCACCACGCGGCTGCGCGCCGCCGGCTGCGTATTCGCCGAGGACGAGGCGGCGCTGCTCATCGACGCGGCCGCCGGTCCGGCCGAGCTCGACGCGCTGGTCGAACGTCGGGTCACTGGCGTGCCGCTGGAGTATCTGCTCGGCTGGGCCGAGTTCTGCGGGCTGCGCATCGAGGTCGACGACGCCGTCTTCGTGCCGCGCCGACGGACGGGATTCCTTGCCCGGCAGGCGATCGAGCTGGCCGCGGGGGTCGAGGGCCGGCCGGTCGTGCTCGATCTGTGCTGCGGATCCGGGGCCGTGGCTGCGGTGGTCGCGGCCGAGCTCGACGACGTCGAGTTGCACGCGGCTGAGGTCGATCCCGTCGCCGTCCGGTGCGCACGCCGCAACGTCCCCGCCGACTGCCCGGTCTACGAGGGTGACCTGTTCGCGCCGTTGCCGACCTCGCTGCGCGGGCGCGTCGACGTGCTCGTGGCGAACGTCCCCTACGTGCCGAGCGACTCCGTCGCGCTGATGCCGCCCGAGGCCCGGTTGCACGAACCGCGGGGCGCGCTGGACGGCGGCGCCGACGGCCTCGACGTGCTGCGCCGGGTCGCGGCCGGCGCCGCCGGCTGGCTGGCACCGGGCGGTCACCTGCTCATCGAGATCAGCGAGGAGCAGGCTCCGGCGGCGCTGGCGGCGTTCGCCGCCGGCGGCCTGGCCCCGCGCATGATCACGTCCGCCAGCGACTACGCGACCGTCGTGATCGGCACGGCTGCCGCTACGGCTACCCCCACCCCGCAATGATCTCGGGCTGAGCACGCGGATTCGCGTGCTCGGGCCGAGATCATCCGGGGTGCGGTGATCGCGGGGTGGGGGTGTGGGTGTGGGTCGCGGGGTTACGGGCCGACCCAGGCACAGCTAGCGTGGGTAGATGGTTAATCGAATCAATCACTGGATCGACGGAGCTCTGGTGGCCGGGACCTCCGGCCGGACGGGGCCGGTGTTCAACCCGGCGACGGGACTGCAGAGCGGCGAGGTCGACCTGGCGTCGGCCGACGAGGTCGCGGCCGCGGTGGCCAGCGCGAAGGACGCCGCCCGCGAGTGGCGCTCGGCCTCGCTGTCGCGGCGTTCCGGGGTGCTGTTCGCGTTCCGCGAGCTGTTGCACGCCAACGCCGACGAGCTGGCCAAGATCATCACCGCTGAGCACGGCAAGGTGCTGTCCGACGCGCACGGCGAGATCGCCCGCGCGCTGGAGAACGTCGAGTACGCGTGCGGCGTCCCCGAGCTGATGAAGGGCGGCTACAGCGAGCAGGCCGGCACCGGGGTGGACGTCTACTCCATCCGTCAGCCGCTCGGGGTGGTCGCGGGGATTACTCCGTTCAACTTCCCGGCCATGGTGCCGCTGTGGATGGCCGCGAATGCGATCGCCTGCGGCAACGCGTTCGTCCTCAAGCCGAGTGAGAAGGATCCGTCGGCGTCACTGTGGCTGGCCGAGAATTGGAAACAGGCCGGCCTGCCCGACGGCGTGTTCAGCGTGGTGCACGGCGACAAGGCGGCCGTCGACGCGATCCTGACCCACCCGGACATCGCGGCCGTGAGCTTCGTCGGGTCGACGCCGATTGCCCGCTACATCTACGAGACCGGCACCGCGCATGGCAAGCGGGTGCAGGCCCTCGGCGGCGCGAAGAACCACATGGTCGTGCTGCCCGACGCCGACATCGACCTGGCCGCCGACGCCGCCGTCTCGGCCGCGTACGGCGCGGCCGGCGAGCGCTGCATGTCGATCTCGGTGGCGGTTGCGGTGGGCGATGCCGGTGACCGGCTGGTCGATGCGATCGCGGCGCGGCTACCCAAGCTGCGCATCGGCGACGGCGCCGATCCCGACACCGACATGGGGCCGCTGATCACCCGCGAGCACCGCGACAAGGTCGCCGGCTATATCGCCGCCGGCGCCGAGTCGGGCGCCACGGTGGTGGTCGACGGCCGGGAGGCCGACGTTCCGGCCGACGGGTTCTTCCTCGGCACCACCCTGCTCGACCACGTGACCCGTGAGATGAGCGTCTACACCGACGAGATCTTCGGGCCGGTGCTGTCGGTGGTGCGCGGCGACACCTACGACGAGGCGCTCGCGCTGATCAACGCCAACCAGTTCGCCAACGGCACCGCGATCTTCACCCGCGACGGCGGCGCTGCGCGCCGGTTCCAGTTCGACGTCGAGGTGGGCATGGTCGGCATCAACGTGCCGATCCCGGTGCCGGTGGCGTACTACTCGTTCGGCGGCTGGAAGGGCTCGTTGTTCGGCGACACCCACATGTACGGCCCGGAGGGCATCAACTTCTACACCCGGGGCAAGGTCGTCACCTCCCGCTGGCCCGACCCGGCCACGTCCACCGTCGATCTCGGCTTCCCCCGCACCCGCTGACCACCACCCGAGTTGTCCGCGCGTCGCGTCGTCGAGGCAGCGGGAAGCGCGGACAACTCGCACGAAGGGACCTCCATTGAACAGCCCGCTCGCCGGCATCCCGACCGACAAAGAGACGGTCAAGACGCTGGACAAGGCGCACGTGTTCCACTCGTGGTCGGCGCAGGGGCTGATCGATCCGCTGCCGATCGCGTCGGCCGAGGGCTCGTACTTCACCGACTACGACGGCAAGCGCTACCTCGACTTCTCGTCGCAGCTGGTCAACGTCAACATCGGTTATCAGCACCCGAAACTCATCGCGGCGATCCAGGAATACGCCGGGCGGATGACGACGATTCAGCCGTCGTTCGCCAACGACGCCCGCAGCGAGGCCGCCCGGTTGATCTGCGAGCTGGCCCCAGGCGACCTCAACCGGATCTTCTTCACCAACGGCGGGGCCGAGGCCACCGAGAACGCGCTGCGGATGGCCAAGCTGCACACCGGCCGGCACAAGGTGCTGGCCGCCTACCGCAGCTACCACGGTGCTACGGCCGGCGCGATCAGCATGACCGGCGACCCGCGCCGGTGGGGCGCCGAGCCGGCCATGCCCGGCATCGTCCACTACTGGGGGCCGTACCCGTACCGCTCGGCCTTCCACTCGTCGACGCCCGAGGAAGAGACCGAGCGGGCGCTGCAGCATCTGCGTGACCTGATCATGGTCGAGGGCGCGCAGACCATCGCCGCGATCATCCTCGAGACGGTGGTCGGGACGAACGGCGTCCTGGTCCCGCCGCCGGGCTACCTGGGCGGAGTGCGCGCGATCTGCGACGAGTTCGGCATCGTGCTGATCGCCGACGAGGTGATGGCCGGCTTCGGCCGCTGCGGCGAGTGGTTCGCGATTGACCACTGGGACGTCACGCCCGACCTGATCACCTTCGCCAAGGGCGTCAACTCCGGCTACGTCCCACTCGGTGGGGTGTTGATCAACGACGCGATCGCGGCGACGTTCGACCAGCGCGTGTATCCCGGCGGCTTGACGTACTCCGGGCACCCGCTAGCGTGCGCCAGCGCCGTCGCGTCGATCAACATCTTCAAGGACGAGGGCATCATCGAGAACGCTCGCCGATTGGGCACCGACGTCATCGGACCCGAGCTGGCCAAGATCGCCGACCGGCATCCGTCGGTGGGCGAGGTGCGCGGGCTCGGCGTCTTCTGGGCGGTCGAGCTGGTGCGCGACAAGGCGACCCGCGAAGCGCTGGTTCCGTACAACGCCGCCGGCGCGGACGCGAAGCCGATGACCGAGTTCGCTGCGGCGTGCAAGCAGCGCGGCATGTGGCCGATGACGCACTTCAACCGCACGCACGTCGTGCCGCCGTGCACCGCTACCGAGCAGGAGGTCCGCGAGGGTCTGGCGATCCTCGACGAGGCCCTCGACACCGCCGATTCCTACACCACGGGAGCTTGAAATGACCGTCGTTCGCGCAGCAATCACGCAGGTCGAATGGACCGGCGACAAAGAGACGATGATCCAGCGTCACGAGGAGCTGACCCGCGAGGCCAAGGACGCCGGCGCGCAGATCATCTGTTACCAGGAGCTGTTTTACGGCCCGTACTTCGGTGCCGTGCAGGACCAGAAGTACTACGACTACGTCGAGTCGATCCCCGGGCCGACGACCGAGCGCTTCCAGGCCCTGGCCAAGGAGCTCGGCATCGTCATCGTGCTGCCGATCTACGAGGTCGAGAACGCCGGCGAGTACTACAACACCGCTGCGGTCATCGACGCCGACGGCTCGCTGCTGGGCAAGTACCGCAAGCACCACATCCCGAACCTGCCGTCGTTCTGGGAGAAGTTCTACTTCCGGCCCGGCAACGCCGGTTACCCGGTCTTCGACACCGCGGTCGGCCGAGTCGGCGTCTACATCTGCTACGACCGGCACTTCCCCGAGGGGTGGCGCGAGCTCGGGCTGAACAACGCGCAGATCGTCTTCAATCCGTCGGCGACGAAGCCCGGGCTGTCGAACCGGCTGTGGGAACTGGAGCAGCCGGCGGCGGCCGCGGCGAACCAGTACTTCATCGCCGCGGTCAACCGCATCGGCCAGGAGATCGACGAGTTCGGGCCCGACGCGCCGCACTTCTACGGCAAGTCCTACTTCGTCGACCCGCGCGGCAACTACGTCGGTGAGGTGGCGTCGGAGAGCAAAGAAGAGATCGTCATCCGCGAGCTCGACCTCGACGAGATCACCAAGGTGCGTAACGACTGGCAGTTCTACCGCGACCGCCGGCCCGAGTCGTACACGAGGACGACTGCGCCGTAGGGGGATCCGCTTACATGACCACGCTGATCAAGGGCGGCACCGTCGTGTCGGCCACCGGCTCGGCCGACTACGACGTGCTCGTCGACGGCGAGACCATCGCCGCGCTCCTCGTGCCGGGCTCGAGCGCGCTCGGCCCGATCAACCCCGACACCGTGATCGACGCGACCGGCAAGTACGTCATCCCCGGCGGCATCGACGGCCACACCCACATGGAGATGCCCTTCGGCGGCACCTTCGCCAGTGACACTTTCGAGACCGGCACCCGGGCGGCGGCGTGGGGCGGCACGACCACGATCGTCGACTTCGTCGTGCAGGCGCACGGCCAGCGGGTGCAGGACCAGGTCGCGCTCTGGCACGAGAAGGCCGGCGGCAACTGCGCCGTCGACTACGCCTTCCACCAGATCATCGGCGAGGTCGACGACGAGTCGCTCAAGGCGATGGACGAGCTCATCGGCGAGGGCATCACC
>CAXTHY010000055.1:0-14746 GCA_964244175.1 uncultured Jatrophihabitans sp.
AGCTCACCCTCGACATCGCGCCCGTCCTGCTCGGTTCGGGCGAGCGCATCTTCGACGGGGTCGAGTCCTTCGACTTCGAGCCTGTCGACGTGCTTCACTCACCGCTAACCACCCACATCCGCTATCGACGCGTCAGCTGACTTCGCGGCGCGTACGCGACACGTGGGAGCTGCCGAAGAGCCGGGTACGGATCGACGCGCCGCTGGAACCGCACGCTCGTGCCCGTGCTCCAGCAGTGCGCGCGGATCTGGGCCTGCCGGACGGCCGCACGCTCACGGCCGAACTCCACTCGGTGTTGCTCTACGAACCCGGCCAGTTCTTCGTCGACCATCAGGACTCCCGAGAAGTCCGACGCGATGGTCGCGACGTTGAGCGTGGCGCTCCCCGGGACCGCACGCGGCGGGACGTTGGTCGTCGAGCACGGCAGCGCCACGGCGAGCTACGGCGGATCGACACGCTGATGACGTTCGTCGCCCTGGCGCCGCTGGCCGAGCGCTATGGCGCGGCCTGGACACAGAGCCTGCTCGCGGCATGGGATCGGGGCTGGCGCGGCCCGTACGTGGTCGGACTGGACCGGCGCCGCTGGACCACCTCGCTGCCGCAGCTGCTCGCCCCGCTGTCACCTCGCGACGACGCTGCGCTCATCGGCCTGCTGCTCTCGCGGTCCTGGGATTGGCTCGCTGCGGCCCTCGACGACGCGATGTCGACGCGGGAGCCGTCCCGTCAAGCGCAGACCATGAACCAGCTGGCCCGGCCGTCGCTGGCTTGCTGCTCGCAGCCGATCGGGCCAGTGCCGATGACTCGACCGACTCGGCAGTCGCGTTCCTGCGTGCCGGCGGCGATCTGCTGCTGACCTGCGCGGTCGAAGTCGTGCGCTTGATCGGCAACGCAGCGACGTTCGAGCCGTTGGCCCGGCACTGCCAAGAACGGCTCAGCGCCCGCCTTGCGCGGCCGCCGCGCGACCCGGACGACTGGTCGATCGATCCGCCCGGGACATGCGCGTGCGAGCTGTGCACAAAGCTTGCCGCGTTCCTCACCGACCCCACGCTGCGGACGTTCGATTGGCCGCTCGCCGAGCCGAAAAGGCGGCACGTCCACAGCCGGATCGATCAGCACGAACTGCCGGTCCGGCACGTGACGCGGCGCCAGGGTCGGCCGTACACCCTGGTTCTCACCAAGCTGCCCGTGCTGTTCGAACGGGACACGCAGGAGCGGCAGGTGAGCGAGACAAACCTGCGTTGGTTGACGGAGCGTCTCGCCACCTGACGCGGTGGGGAGTTGTCGTCGCTACTGCCGCCATGCCGATCAGCTGACTGTGCGCTTGCCGGCGGCCGTCACCGATGCGTCAGGATAGGGCCGTGGTGACGAGTCGTCTTGAGCGTCTTGACGACGAGATCAGGCGTGCGTCGTCCGGGCTGGACGAGAAGTACCTACGGGTGCTCGAGCGTGCGGCGGCCGCGTGTGCCGGCGATCCCGCCGCTGCCGAGTGCCTCGACGACCTGGGCCTGCACAGCGAACTGGCCGACGTCTACGACCGGCTGGGCGAGGTCGAACAGGCGCTGGCTCACGCCGACGTCCTGGTCGAGCGTGGCTATCGCTGCCGGCCCGAGCCGCGGTGCCGGCGCGCCGACATCCTGATCCGGCACGGGCGCGTCGCCGAGGCGGCGGCGATCTATGACATCGAGGTGGCCATTCGCACTTGCGATCCCGAACGCCGGCTGAGCCAGCTGCGCGGCCTGCGGGCCATCACGTTGACTGCGCTCGGTCGGGTGACGGCCGAGGAATACGCATATCTGGACGAGCGCTGGCCCGATCTCGCCGACGCCGACGCCGACGCCGTCCTGGACGCTGACGGCCGACGCGTTTCACATCCCGAGTACTGCCGCCGGCTGGAGCGGAGCATGCGCGAAGCGCGTGATGCGGGCATAGCCAGGATTCGGGTCGCGCCCCTCCGCTCGGCGGAATTCGCCCGCTGCATCACCGAGCCCGCGCAGGTGATCGCCTGGCCGCCCGAACGCAACGCGGCGTGCTGGCGCGGCTCCGGCCGCAAGTACAAGAAGTGCTGCGGCGGTCCCGGCGTGGACGGGTACCGATGAGGACGACGCGGTTGCGGGTCACCCTGCGCGACGTCGTCCCGACGGTGCAGCGAGTCATCGATGTGCCGGCGGCGATCACCCTCGATGAACTGCACGACGTGCTACAGGTGGCGTTGGGCTGGACCGACTCGCACCTGCACCTGTTCCGCACCGACACGCAGAGCTTCGTCGCGAGCCTGGACGACGACTTCGGCGGGGACGACGAGGTCGTCGAGACCGGCGTGCGGCTCTCGACCTTGCCGCCGCGCTTCGCCTATCTGTACGACTTCGGTGACGGTTGGGAGCATGACGTCGAAGCACTCGGCCGCGGGGGTGACCTGCCCGGCTGCATCGACGGACAGGGGGCGTGCCCGCCCGAGGATTGCGGTGGCCCATACGGGTACGCCGAGTTGCTCGAGACTTTGGCGCAGCCGCGGCACCCGGACCACGTGGCCATGCGCGAGTGGGTGGGCGACCGGTTGCCGCCCTTCGACCTCGACGTGACAGCGCGCCGAGTCACGTACGTAGTAGGTCTGGTGCCCGGCAGCGTTCGGCTGCTGCTCGAGCTGCTTGCCGACGGCGTGAAGCTGACCCCCGGTGGGCGGCTGCCGCGCACCGTCGTGCGGGCTGTTCAAGACCAGCGGCCCGCGTGGTACCCACTCGATCGCCCCGCCTCGGTCGAGGAGGACCTCCTTCCGTTAGCTGCGCTGCACGACGTCCTGCGGCACGTCGGGCTGCTGCGGCTCGCCAACGGGGTGCTGCGCCCGATCAAGGCTGCTGCCGACGACGTTGAGGTCGTGCGTCGCCTGCGCAGCTGGTTCGAGCCCGGCGAGTTCACCACCCTCGTCATCGAGCGGGCTTTGGCCTTGGTTGTTGTGCGCAGTAGCGCCACGGTCGCGGAGTTGGCGGCCGTGGTGTTTCCCATGCTGGGTCACGGATGGCGGCTTGCCGATCGGCCGCTCAGCGCTGCGGATGTCGAGAACGTGCTGCACCGTTCGACGCACCAGCTGCGAGCTCTCGACCTCGTCACAGGCACGTGGAAGCAGTGGTCTCCCGGCCCGTCGGCCCGCTCCCTGCTCCCCGGGACCGCGCTGCTCGCTGATCTGGTGTGACCGTCGGCCACGGACGTACGGTTGCTCCGTGGCGGTGAGGCGGTTCAGCGAACGAGACGGTTCCGCAAGGCTGCCCCTTCGTGCGTTTCGCAGCGGCTTCGCGTCCCTGACACTTAGTGCACCTGTTTCGTTGAAGGAGTCGCCGTGACTGTGCCGCCCGCAGGTGCCGAGATCTCTCCGGATGGCTACTACTGGTGGGACGACGAATCTCAGCAGTGGCAGCTGCTATCGCAGGACGGCGGCCAGGACCCGGCTGGTGGTCACGACCCTGCCGGCGGTCACGACGCGGGTGCTCCTGGGCACGACGCCGGGGAGCCGTTGATCGTCTTCGCCGATATGCAGATGCTCACCGAGAACGCTGGCGCTCAGCCCATCCTGGGGATCGACTCCACCGATAACCCGTTGAACAACGACGTGCCGCGCGCCGACAACGGTATCAGCGCGGCGTGGGCCGACTTCAACCGCGGCACCGCTGATGCGCAGAACTACAGCGACACCTGGACGCTTGATCCCGCCGGTAGCACCCAGGGCTCCGGATCCCTCGACAACCTCAACCTCGCCGTCGGCCACGGCGAGATGCGCGAGGTGCACCTCGGACGGTTGCCCGCAGGGCACTACGACTTCACGGCGACGTTGAACGGCGGAGTGTCGTTGCAGGAACTGAACTTCGAGGTCCAGGACGCAGCGTCCAGTCCCTGATCGTAGGCAAGCGAGTGCTCGGCGCGGACGTGGTAAGTCGGTCTGACTTTGGCCATATGGCGTGGAGCCGGATTACCGCTCTCGTCCAGACGTGTCCCGCCGCGCCACTTGGCTACCACGGAGTCGGCAGTCACGGACTTCCCGACGCTGCCAGCGAGATCGCGCTACGCCGCCAACCTCGCGCGGTCTAACGAGGGGTCCTGGTGGGTCCAAGTGCGGCGCGCTCGATCCGGACGCTCAGGTCGCAGCGGTCGTCGAGTGAGCGACGCTTGCGGAGCGAATCAGGAATATCTCACGCGCGTCAGCGCGTATGCGGGCGACGACGGGCCCGAGCTTGCGAGTGGCCCCGAGGAGGTCGAGTGAGCGCACCGTCGTTGGCAGCTTCGCGGCGGCAGATTCAGCGGCGGAGATTCAGTGGCAGCGCGCGCACCCACGTCGTGCTTGCCGCGCACCAGTGTCTCCTGATCAGGACGTGCGCAGTGATCGTGTCGTGCGCCAGGTCTAGCCGCGCGGTGCCGACCACTAACGTGATCGGCACCGCGCGGACGTGTTCAGGACTAGCTCCAGCGCGCGCTTTCCACCATGCTGTACACCCCCTTCCCTCGCTCGACGGGACCTGCTGCGCGCTCGCCTGAGATCAAGCGATCGCCGTAACCGGCTCGGCCGGCACACCTGCAGGACTGTGTTCGCCGGCCAGCAACTGCTGCCAGCGAAGTGCGCCCACGCCAGCGAGCACGGTGGCGAAGCCACCGGCGACAGCGACGGCGAGCGCGGCATTCGTTTGTGCGGCGACGACGCCGCCGAGCAGGATCCCGAGGCCCTGAACTGCCATGAGTCCCGACGCTGCGATCCCGATCGCCTGCCCGCGGCGCGCGGCCGGCGCCGCCCGTACGTACTGGGGCATGAGTTGCGTCAGGTAGGCACCACACGCCCCGCTCAACGCCCATAGGGCGACGGACACGGCGAGGGTCGGATGCCACGCGCACGCCGCCAGCGGCAGCCCGCCCAGGGTGGCCAAGCTGCCGATCGCCCGGGTCCGCTGGTCGTCGGAGAGCAGCTTCACGAACAGGAAAGAGCCGATCGCGGTCCCCGCCGGGGCTGCGGCCAGTAACAGGCCGACCCCGACCGTCGAGGCATGTATCGCGGCCGCGTAGGGAACGGCCAGCCCCTCTGGAATCACCAGCAGGCCCATCAACCAGGCGAGCCCGAGCAGCACCCGCAGCCGCGGCGTGGCTCGGACTACGTTCACGCCCTCGAGGATCGAGCGCAGGTACGGCTCGGAGTTGTCGTGGGTCCGCGCCGGGGGACGGAGCCGGATGACGGTGTGCACGAGGGCCGCGGCGATCACGAACGTGACCGCGTCGGCGAGCAGTCCGACCCGCGGGTCGAGGGCCGTCAGCACCAGACCGCCCACCGCGAATCCCAGCACCTGGGCAAGCTGGTGGCTGATAGTGCGCAGCGAGGACGCGATCTCGTACCGCTCGCCCTCCAGGATGTCGGCGAGCATCGCCGAGTTCGCCGAGTCGAACGGCGCGGCTGCTGCGGTCGACAGGAACACCAGCACCACGAGCACGGCGATCGGCGTCCCGGGGATCGCCATCGCGCCGACCAGCACCGCCCGCACCAGGTTGCAGACCACGAGGGTGCTGCGATGCGGGAAACGATCGGCCATCCCGCCCAGCAGCAAGCCGCCCAGCAGCGACGGCAGGAAGGTCACCGCGTACACCAGCGCCGTCAGTACAACCGACCCTGAACGGTTGTAGACAAGCACCGACAGCGCGACCCGGGAGAGCTGATCACCCAACGATGACTGCACGTCCGCCAGCCACACCGCGCGGAATTCGCGGTTGGCGAAGACCTGGCTATAGCCGACGCGTTCCGACGTTGTCGCGCTCACCAGCGGGCGCCCGCGTAGCCGGTGCGCGGCGACAAAGCCGACCCGAGATGGTCGAGACGTATCCGCGGCTCGTCGACCGCCACATCTCTCCAGACAATGGACACAGAGTTCTCCCTGTAATGTGCCGGCAGCCTCGACCGCGACGACGGCGGTGGGACCGCAGACCGACAAAACGGCGAGTGTCAGCCGTCAGCGTTTGGAATCGAAAGCGTCCGGTGCCGTGTCGGCTACTGGACGGTGGCGCGAGTGCTCGATGACCCGGGACAGCGCTGGCTAGTCGTCCCGAACGCAACGCGATACGTCGGCTGGGATGGGTGTGAACCGGCGCTTGGCGGACAGCGTCGCGCGGTGGCGGCGCCGTGCGAGTGACGTTCATCAGACATGTACGAATCCCCCCGGTCTGGTGCGCCCGCGGGCGATGTTCGAAGTATGCCTGATGTAAAGTGGTCGTGGGAATAGGTAAACCAACATTGACATAAAAGCCGTCGTGTCGACCGAAGCCGCTTCGCCCCCGAAGTAGGGGCGACCGGTCACGGCGAGTGCGCGATCTCGGCTGCACCCTGGCCCCTGGTCCACGGGATTACGACGTCGCCCGCGGCGACAACGCCAGTAGTCTCGGGCCACGGTGGCAAGCACGAACACGCTGATATACCCGCGGTTAGCCGAACCGCGCGCGACGCTTAGTCTAACCGAGGGTAATCACGAGCGGCGGCGTTTGCTACGCTAAGTAATCGCAAGGCGTCCGGCAACACACAGCGGCGCGGGCCCGTTCGACCCGCGTCGGTGCGGGTGTGGAGACTCCTCCTCGACGCAAACTCGCCGAGACTCGTCGTCGAGTTCGCGACGTCGGCTCTGAGGCTGCCCACAGTCCCGGAGGCCCTCGACGCGTTTGCCGTCCGCGCCGGCCGCCGCGGCGGCACTTGACCCAGCGTCACCAGTTGCGACCCGGATCGAACGACGTCATTCGCATCGGCACACCCGCCGCGAGACCGCCGACGCTGACCGTGTCTACCCGAAGCATCTGTACTGGCTGTTGGGCATCGGCTGGCATGTGTCGCCCGAGGAGCTTCGTTACCCCTACGAGCAGGCGATGAGCGCTGCCACGAGAGCTGGCTGCAAGTTCAGCTGGGACATGCGAAGCAGGGCTACAGCGACTCAGCTGTCGATGTGGGTGATCAGGTTCTCGAGGCCGTACCAGGTCGTGCTGTAGTCGGCGCCGGATTGGCGCCATTTCCGGGCATCGATCGTCGGATTATCCGCGTCGGGCAGCTCGTCGATGGCGCCGGCTTCGTAGAGCAGGATGGCCAGCGCCGCGTTCTTGAAGCTGCCCAGTGCCTCGCCCCGCACGCGACCATGTTCGGTAACGGCCGCGAACAACGGGTCCTGGCCTGCCGGCGCGGTCCCGTGTAGCCCGGCCAGAAAGCCGTCCATGAACGGGTGATACACCTGCCACCGCAGCGAATGTAGGTCGCCGGCGTTGTTGGCGCCGATGGCTTCGTACCACATCGCGAACGGGGCGACGATGGCCGCGCCGATGCCGGCGTAGAACAGGGCGCCTTCCAGCGCGGTGCCGTCGGCGAGGTCGAATATGTCGTTGATTAGCAGGCCGGTATGAGCCAGCTCGATGAGCTTGCCGCGAACTTCGTCGGGCGGACCGAGGCCCGACACGGATTCGGCGAACTCGGTCGCCGCGCCGACGATCTCAGCGATGTCCCAGTCGAGCAGCGGTCGGGCCGTGGCGATCGCGAAGTAGTCCGGCGGGGGGTCGCCGGTGCCGGGCTGCGCGCCGCCGGCGTGATTCGCTCCTCCACCGTGGGTTCCCGCGGCGCCCCCCTGTGCATAGGCAGCTCCGTCGGCTGTCTCGGCCCGGTCAGTTGTGTCGTTGATCGCGGCCCACGTCTGGGGGCCGACGATGCCGTCGACGGCCAGTTCGATACTGCCCTGGAACGCTCGCACCGCGCGCTCGGTGTGCGGGCCCCAAGCGCTGTCCTCGGCGATCTGCGGGAGGCCTAATGAGCCGCTGGCATAATTGATCATCGTCTGCAGGTAGCCCACCCAGGCGACCGAGTTGTCGTAGCCGGGTCCCAGGGTCGGGTAGTCCGTCGTCTGCGTCATGATTCTCCTTCGCGGTCTTCAGCCGCTGTCACGGTCGTTGATCAGTAGTCGCGGCCCCACGCGGCACGTGGGCGTGATATTCAGCGCTCGGATCACGCCTCGCATCGGACGCCGCCGTGCCGTCAGTCACCCGAAGACGGGTCCAGTTCGGCGGCGACCTGAGTAATGCTGTCGGCCGGGAAGCCGGCGCAGCGGGCGTGCTCGAAGAGGATGTCCTCGTCGGGCGCCACGTACACGCAGTAGATCTTGTCCTCGGTGACGTAGCTGTGCAGCCACCGGATCTCTGGCCCGAGGTCGCCGATCACCTTGTTCGAAAGGGTGCTGATCTCGTGCAGGTCGGTGGGGGTCAGCTTGCCGGCGTCGGGCATGTGCCGTTCGATCACGTATTTCGGCATGGCCATACTTCCCTTGACTGGTACCGTACCTCTGGTACGTGACAAACATTCTATTGGTAGGAAAGTATGCATACCATCGGTACGTCAGTCAAGGGTCGGATGCCGGACAAGCGGTTACAGCAGGGCCGGAACACCCGCGAAGCCCTCCTGCGCGCGGCTCGTGAGTTGTTCGGCACCAAGGGATTCGCGGCGACGTCAACGGAGGAGATCGTCACCCTGGCCGGGGTCACGAAGGGCGCGCTGTACCACCATTTCGCCGACAAGGACGCGCTCTTCCGCGGCGTGTTCGAACAGGTTCAGCGCGAGGTGTCAGACGTCGCCGTCGCCGACTTCCTGCAGCCCGACCCCTGGCAGGCGCTCGTCCAGGGCTGTCACCACTGGGTCGATGCGCACGACGACCCCCGGGTGCGCCAGATCGCGCTCATCGACGCTCGCGGCGTGCTCGGCTGGGAGATCGCCCGCGCGATCGAAACGCGTTTCAGCACGGTGGCGATCCGCGGCGTGCTCCGCAAGGGAATGCAGGCCGGCATCCTCACCACCCGACCCCTGCGCCCACTCTCGCTCATGCTCGCAGGCGCCCTCACCGAGGCATGCCTCTACGTCGCGCAGGCCGACAACCCCGCGACCGCTCGGGCAGAGGTCGGCGCGCTCATCACCGCTCTCCTGGACGGGCTGCGCAGCGCCGCCAGCAGTAGCCCGCCCGAATCCGCCAATGACAAGCGTTACGACGAGCCCGAATCTTGACGCAAATCGGTCGAGCCGCTTCGCGGCTACCGAGCATGCAGTAATCCGATCGCTTCCACGCCGGGCGCGGCCTACGCTCGCGCGGTGTCCACGATGTTCCACGTCAGCTCCGTCCGGAACCGGTGCGCCATCGAGCGTTACGGTCTGGACGTGTCGCAGATGGCCGCCGCGATGCTCGATAACGGCAACGGCTTCTTCTACTCGCCTGGACGGATCCCGGTCGACCGAATCACTCTCGTCCAGGAGGAACTCCCCGGCGGCGACCCCCACCGATACGTCTGACGAATCTCGCCCGGCGCGACGTCGGTAGCGGGAGCCGGCGCGCGATCAGGTTGCCGTCGCGCAGATGATCTAGAGGTCGAGGGACGCGCGGAGGCCGCGATCGACATCGCCGAGCAGGCTCGACGGGGCGCGACCGGCCTGTTGGTCGAGGTCTGCCTTGTTCAAGGTCACCACTGCGGTGACGTTGACAACTGAATCTTTGGGCAGACTGCTTGCCGAGGCGGGCAGGAAGACGTTTTCCCGGCATGGCGGCCAAGCTGGTATTCGACGAGATCACTACGGCGATAACGGTGGCTAATCGGCTGGCGTTGTACGTGTCCGCGGACACCACCAGCACCGGTCGACGCTTAGCCGGTCGCGAGCCTGCTGGCTCGCCCAATTCCGCCCAATAGATCGCCCCGCGTTCGATCACCACTCGTCCACGCTGTCGCTGAGCAGGCGTCGCCCCCGCACGACGGCGGCCAAGGCGGAATCGTCGGACTGGGTGTGTCCATCAACCGCCTGATTGATCTGGTCGGTGACGGATGCCGCGTCGAGCTCATCGAGGTAGCGAGCGGCCGCCCGACTGAAGAACTCCGACCGGCTTACTCCCAGCTCTTGCGCGCGGCGCGAGGCCTTCGCGAAGGTCTCATCGGGAACTGAGATCGCGGTCTTCATTTCACAAGTATAACCGGGTATGACCCAAGGCGTTCGGGGCTCGGCCGACAAGCGTGCTTTCCACACCAATGCGACGGCGAGCAATCATTCGCTTTCGCAGGTGCCCTATGCTTCGAAACGATGTGCGGCGGCGGGGGTTGGCTGCGCGCACGGCTGCCGATCTCGATCACGCGCTCAGGCTAGATCGCGTCCAAAGGTGAGGGGCCTGGGTGGTTGTGGGCTACGGCAAGCCGGCCAACCGATAGAGCACGCGGGATCCGGGGACCGAGACGTTGAGGCTGGTGCCGGTGCCCACCATGGGTATCTCGACGGCGGCGTCGAGGAGGTCGAGCGCGGCGGATGGGATGCCAGTTTGCTCGTGGGCGAGAATCATGATGGTTCGGCCTCGTGCGGCTGGCAGGTCACCGAGCCGGATCGACTCGTCGGTGAGTTCGACGCCGAGGACGGTTGTGCTGGCGGCTCGTTGGGCTTCGAGCCACTTGCCCGGGTTCGCGCCGTGCAGCGGCCACAGGGGCGCGGCAATGAGATGGTCCCAGCAGGGGTGGCCCCGGCGTCGTCGTTGCGAGCGCAGTTCGGATCTTGTGCGCAGGCGGGGTGCGCTCACGAGTCCGGGGGATACCTCCAGATAGTGATCGACTGGATCACTGAGTCGGTGCGTCGCGGCGCACCAAGGCCATCGTCGTCAGTTGAACAGCGGACAGATCTTACGGGCTCGGGCGACGCCGCGACACTTCCATCTTCCGCAGTGCCGTACGCATCGCTATGTGCTCGATATCGAGTCGGACTGCGCTCGGGTGAGTGCCCGTAACCCCGACGGTGCCCTGCTCGACCGTGGTCAGGTGCGCACCCAGGCACGCATTGCGCCTCCGTGCACCACCAGAACACGTGGGCCGACGCCGGCTACGGTCGGCGGATGATCGAGTCATGGACGATGCCTCGGTTGCTCTGATGGCCGGTTCGGCTCGACGAGGTTGACTTGGTCAGAGACTGGCCCTCGCTGCTTGACCTCGCATCCGACGCACTGCTGACCCAGTACGCCGACGGCGATGAGATAGTGACAGCGTGCATCTCGAGCTGCGCGGGCGGCGCCATAAGTAACACGTACGGAGGCTCGATATCGAGCACGCGGATCTGTTATGTGCTGCGAGACGCGTGCCAATCTGCTATGTCGGGATTTTCGAGCAATCGTGCTTGCTCAGCTGCGTCGCATAGATCGAAGTATTCGCCCAGTTCGGTCGGTGAGTTGATTAGTAGGAGTGCGGTCGGGATGGGATCGCCGGGGTCGGTGCCGATGCGTGCATGCTCCGGAGCCACGCCTCGGCTTGCTTGCACAGCAGCCTGTTCTGCGTCGCCAAATCCCGAGATCGCGGTACACGCCACCCAGAACAGCTCCTGCCCGGCATAGCGGGCGAGAATGCCGTTGCACTCGTGTTCGTAGGGTCCCGCGAGTTCCCAGGCCACCGTGCGCGGATCGGTCGGACATGTTTCGGGGGTGCCGGTGCATAGCCGCGGTTCGCAGCCAAGCTCACCGTCTGGCGTCAGCAGCATGTGGCCGCTCCAGTCGCGAGCCTGGTACTCGGCGAGCAGCGTTGCATCTCCGACGGGTTCGAGACCGAGATTGTAGGTGACGCCGGTCGAGTCGATCGCCGGCCAGGGCCGCTCCAAAGCATCGAAAGGAGCGATGTGCTCAGGATTGTGCAGCAGCGACTGGCCGGAGTCGCTGAAGTATTGCAGCGTGGTGCCGGCGCTCAGCGCGCAGATCTCCATATTGGCTGCATCGGATGGCGTGAGACCGCCATGGCCCAAGAAGACGTATCCCAAAGCTCCCCCAGGCGCCGTCGACCTGACAACGAATCGCGGAAATACGATATCGCTGGGAGTGGGTTCCGTATACCGCGGCTTGTAGCCGCACTGGGCGAAGAGTGGGCAGCGCAATTTGACCCTACGGTGCGCTACTCCAGGGTGGGTGCGGCCGCAGATCAAAACGGTGAGTGATAGCACCTCCGCCAGGTGGTGCGGAGGTCGTGATCGGAAAGCGCGTCGGCATGATGATCAAACCCTCGAGTGCGTGCCCGAAGTCATGGGCGTCGAGCGCCGTACTCGGCCTCGCTGTGTGTGTTGGGGGGAGGGGGGCAGCCTGGACCTGGTTGGCTATCTCGATCTCGCGAGCAGCGCGGTGACCTTGGTGATGAGATCCGCGTAGCTTGAGCAGGTTGCCGTGGGCGGGCAGCACGCGGCGGGTCAGCGCGCGCACCCTATTTCGCTGCCGTGCGGTCCGCGGCGGGCGCAGGTCGCGCAATCAGGCCACATCGCCCGTCCGCCACGGCCTGCGATTCGCGCGCGGATATTGGGTATCTGCTTGGTGTGAGGTTGCTGCGCGGCGGCAGTCCAGGGTTTACGCGCTACCGCCATCAGCGGCGCACGCATGTTCCATCCGGGATTGGATCGACTGTCGGCACGGCCTTGCGCCGGCAGCGAGGAAGTCATGGGTCAGTGGTGTGCATCGATCGACGTCCCGGCGACCGCGTCCGGTCTCGCGGCGGCACGGCACGTTGTGAGCGGGTTGTTGCCCGGCTGGGGGCTGCCGGACGAATTGTGTGGTGATGCGGCGCTCGTCGTCAGCGAGCTGGTCACGAACGCGTTCCTACATGCCCCGGTGACGGATAGCTTCGAACTCGAACTCACCCGCCGTCCGCACGGCGTGCGAGTGTCGCTGGCCGACGGGTCCTCGGTTCGCCCGATGATCCGGGAACTGTCAAGCGACCTGCCTAGCGGACGCGGCATGCACATCGTGGAACTGCTCGCCACCGAATGGGGCGCAGAAGACTACCTCGGTGGCAAACGAGTCTGGGTCGACCTGGACGTTGCTGACGAGACCTACACATGACCGAAGCCGGCCGCGCCGGATGAAAATGTCGAGGGCGCGAGGCAGTCGCCACGCCTCGAGTCCGGTATTTACGGGTGACCAATGGCGGCGGTTCGGCGCGTGACGGTAATGAAGTGGGCGATGGCCGGCGACGGGTCTCGACGCCAGGCCATTTGCAGCGCGACTGTCGGGGTGGGGCCGGTCAGGGGACGGAAGGTGACTCCTTCGGGGCAGCTGCGGGCGTAGAACGCGGGTTGGAGCGAGACGCCGAAGCCGGCGGCGACCAGGGCGAGTTGGGTGTCGATGTCGCCGCCTTCGGTGTTCACCTTCGGGCTGAATCCGTGCTGGCGGCAGAAGGTCACGACGATGTCGAAGAAGTCGGCGCCGAGGTGGCGCGGCCAGCTCACGAACGGTTCGCCGGCCAGCAACGAAGGATCGATCTCGGGCGCGCTCGCGAGCGGATGGTCGACTGGTAGCGCGAGCATCAACGGTTCGGACACCAGCGGTTCGATGGTGAGGGCCTCGGTCGGGGGAGCGGCGCGCACGATCCCCACATCGATGCGTCGATCGGCCAGTGCGCGTAGTTGCAGCGCAGTGTCCATCTGCACAACCTCGAACCGCACCAGCGGATGCTCGACGGTGAACGCACGCATGACACGGGGGACGACTCCGGCGAGGCCGGTGCGCACCGACCCGATGACCAGTCGGCCGACGGTGCCGACCGCTGCCTCGCGCGCCGTCTCGACTGCGCGATCGAGCTCGTACAGCGCTCGCGGTGTTGCGCCGAACAGCGCCTCCCCGGCGGGCGTCAGCGTGACAGCACGACTGGTCCGTTCGAACAGTTCGACGTGCAGGTCGCGCTCGAGCGCGCGTATCTGCTGACTCAACGCCGGCTGGCTTATGTGCAGCCGCTGCGCTGCCCGGCTGAAATGCAATTCGCGGGCCACCACGAGGAAGACCCGCAGCCGGCGCGTATCGAGATCCATAAGTCAAAGAGTATGGAAGGAGTCGTATCACGTATAGCGATTCACCCCACGAATGGTTCGGAGCGGGCAATCATCGGTTCATGGATCGAGAAACGGCATGAACCGCGACTTTCCCGTGATCGTCATCGGCTGCGGCGGTCTCGGCTCCGCCGCCTGCTTCTGGCTTGCCCAGGAGGCCGGTTCGGCCGTCCTGGGCTTGGAACAGTTCCCCCTCGGCCATAGCCGCGGCGCGAGCCAGGATCATTCTCGGATCATCCGGCTCGCGCAGCACCAGGATGCGTACGCCGACCTCGCCCCGGACGCCTACGAGGCATGGCACACGGTCGAACGTGCGTCCGGGGTCCAGTTGCTGACCCGCACCGGCGGGCTGGTGATCGAGGACGTGGCCGAGCGCGACGCCGCTGCCACCGGAACCCGCAACATCGCCGGCTACGACGACGTCCTGCGTCGGCACGCGGTGGAGTTCGAGCGGCTTGACGCCGGCGAGATCCTCCGCCGCTGGCCGCAGTTCCAGCTCAGCGGATCGGAGCAGGGCATCTTCCAGGCCGAGTCGGGCATCGTCGACGCCGGCAAGGCCAACGCCACGCACGTCGCCCTGGCCCGGGCCGCCGGCGCAACGATTCGCGACGAGACGCCCGTTCGACGCGTCCGCCCGCACGGTCGATACGTCGAGGTCGTCACCGCCGAGGAGACCTATCTCGCCGAGAAAGTGGTCATCACCGCCGACGCCTGGACGAATTCGGTCCTCGCCAACCTTGGGGTGCAGCTTCCGTTGACCGTGACGCAGGAGCAGGTGACCTACTATGCGACTGCGCACCTGCGCGAGTTCTCGCCCGAACGCTTCCCGGTGTTCATGTGGCACGGCCGGCACAACTTCTATGGCTTCCCCGTATACGGCGAGGTGGCCACCAAACTCGG
>CAXTHY010000055.1:14756-25413 GCA_964244175.1 uncultured Jatrophihabitans sp.
CAGCACAACGGCGGTTCAACGACCACCGCCGACACCCGCACATTCGAGCCCGATCCCGTCCGGGAGCAACGGCAGCTGGAATTCCTCGCCGAACATCTGCCCCGCTTCGCCGGCCCCAGGCTTTACACGAAGACGTGCCTCTACACGCTGCCGCCCGACCAGCACTTCGTCCTCGACACCCTGCCCGAGCACCCCAACGTCGCCCTCGCCATCGGCGCCGGGCACGCCTACAAGTTCGCCAGCCTCATCGGGCAGGTTCTCGCCGACCTGACTCTGCGCGGCAAGACCAGCCATCCCATCGACGATTTTCGCCTCGACCGTCCGGCCCTGACCGACCCGCACTTCGGACCGTCCTTCCATGTCTGAACCGGCGATGTCCGCCCCCGCGGCTGCTCAGCCGGCCGCCGCCTCAACCTTCGAACCCCACACGCCGGGTTGGACCCTGCCCGCCGCCTACTACCTGGACCAGCACGTGTTTGCCACCGAGTTGAGCACCGTATTCCGCTCTGGGTGGCTGTTCGCGGGACACACCTGCGAGCTCGCGGGCATCGGCGACTACCTCCTGTTCTCCCTCGCGCAGGAATCGGTCATCGTCACCCGCGACGAAGACGGAGCGCTACGCGCACATCACAACGTGTGCCGACACCGAGGTTCCCGCATCTGCACCGAACCACGGGGCACCGTCCGCGCCCTGGTCTGCCCATACCACCAGTGGACCTACGGCCTCGATGGCCGGCTGCGTGCCGCTCGACTGATGGGCAACGACTTCGACAAGTGCGCACACCGGTTAGCGCCGGTCGCGGTCCGCGAAGTTGCCGGACTGGTGTTCATCTCACTCGCCGACAACCCGCTCCCGTTCGATCGCGCGGCCGCGGCCATCGGCGCCCAGCTCACGGCACATGACCTCGATCACGCCCGGATCGTCCACCGCGCCAACTATCAAGTGCAAGCGAACTGGAAGACGCTCGTGGAGAACAACCGCGAGTGCTACCACTGTCGCGGCAACCACCCCGAGTTCCTCGAATCGAACTTCGAGTACGGCACCCACGGCGACCCGCGCCGTTCCGAACGGTACGAGTCCGTCCTCGCCGCTGCACATGAACGCTGGACTGCGGACGGCCTCGCGCCCGACGAGGTCAGTTTCCCCGACGGTGAATGCTTCCGGGTGGCCCGGCTCCCGTTGAAGGACGGGTTCCGGACTGAGTCCCTCGCCGGCACACCCGTCGCGCCGCCAATGGGCAAACTCGGTGACAACCCCGGCAGCCTGAGGCTGATCACCTTGCCGACCATGTGGGCACACGCCAACCTCGACTACGCCGTCACCACCCGGCTCACGCCAATCAGCCCATCCGTCACCGACGTCGAAGTCTGCTTCCTCACTGCCGCCGACCCCCCCGACCAGGACATCGACATCGACGGACTCACCGCAGTCTGGACAGCCACCAGCGAACAGGACTGGCGACTCTGCGAGGCCAACTACGTGGGCATTCGCTCCCGCGCCTATCGACCAGGACCGCTCTCCCAAGTCCTCGAGACGTCAGTTCAACACTTCATCGACTGGTACCTCAAACAGCTGACCGCGCCCAGCTCCTCCTGAAGAACGGGGGCTACGTGGTACCCGGGACCGGCCCATGTAGACGGTCGGTCAGTGGGACGGGAGCGATGGGGGCAGTTCGTCGAGACGCTGCCGCGCCAGTCGTTCCAGCAATTCAAACTGGGCGCCCGGCGGGGTCTGGCCGGCGAGTTCCGTACGGCACTGCGCAGTGACGGCTTCGATCGCGGCAAGGCTGTGTCGGTCCTCGTACGTGGCGAACAGCCGCTCAAGTAGGTCGGCGTACGAATCGGCGCTCATCACCGAATTGTGGCCCAGGCGCCGAACGCCACGTCGAAGGACCCGACCGACGATCGGGCGCTGGGTGCTCAAGCGGCAGGCGACCGGACGCGTCGCGCGACAATCGGCGTCTTCTGTCGGCCGGCCGCGGCGATGGGGATCTTTGATCCGGCCTGTTGCGACCGATGTAGTGAGCGTGAGCGCTTTCGGATCCGACCCCACCGTGCGTCGCCGAACCGACTCGCGGAGCGTCTTCGGTTCGCTGCAGCGTTTGCGCATCGCCACCGACGGGTCGCTCGATCCTGTCGTCGGAGGCCAACTCCTATTGTTCTGCGCCGGCGTCATCGCAACGATGGCCGCGCCGCTGCTGTCCCCGAACCCGTCGGGCTGGACCGCCATCATCGCGGTGACCGTCTTCATGAGCGCGCTCCTCACCATCACGATGCTCACCCCGGTGGCGCGACTGCCGCGACGAGCGTGCCTGGCTTTCCCGGCGGCAGTGTGTGGCGCACTTATTGTGCTCGCCCTCAGTCAGGCCAACTTCGTGGCGCCCTTGACCGGGCTGATCACGTTGTGCTTCGCCTACATCGGACTCACGCAGACACCAGGTACCGGTCTGTGCGCCGTGCCCTTCGCGGGGCTGACGTTCCTGGTCGCCAACGGTGGCCTGTCGGGCCCGGTGGCGGTACGGCTTTTCATCGGCATCTGCATCTGGGTGCTGCTGGCCGAGCTGCTCGCCGATTCCGCGGCTAGGCAGGCCAGAATGGACTCGGCTCTACGCGCGGCCGCGCACACCGACGTCCTGACCGGCGTCTCCAATCGCCGTGGTCTGCAGCTGCGGCTTTCGTTGGCCGCCGCCGGCGACACGATGGTGATCTGCGACCTCGACTTCTTCAAGCGACTGAACGACACGCTGGGGCACGAGGCCGGCGATCGGGTGCTCGCCGACTTCGGCGCATTGCTGCGCGCGAGCCTGCGCGAGGAGGACTACTGCGCTCGTTACGGCGGCGAAGAGTTCGTGCTCGCCCTCAACGCGACGAGCGCGACAGACGCGCTCCGGGTGCTGGCCCGCCTGCGGGAGAACTGGGCCGTGATGCAGCCAACCGTCACCTTCTCCGCCGGCGTCGCCACCTGTCGCGATGACCGCTCGCACAGCGAAACCCTGGCCGAGGCCGACCACGCTATGTACGCCGCCAAGGCCGCCGGCCGCAATGCCGACTTCATCGAGGAACTCCTTCCAACGTTGCCCGACTAGGCCCTCGGCGGACCGCGTCGTGTGCGGCTTAGGTCGCCACACAAGACGGTTCCGCCCATGTTGACGGCGTACCTCCAGACCTAGCGGTGATCGGGTTGACCTAGGGCCGGCTCCCGCGGGGGCTGAACCGACACTGGTCTGGGGCGGCCCAGCAGGCCATTATTGCCTTTGATCTGTGCTGGCGAGCCCTGCCGCGGCAGTGCGGAAACACCATCATCGTTGAGGAGCGACATGACCGACCCGAGCAACTACCGGATTCAGGATCCCGACGAGGTGGCCAACTTGGTCTCCGACAGCTCGTGGGACGAGAGCTCCGAGGACTCCATCTCCAGCGACGAGTCATCCTTCGAGTCGGACGAGGTCACCTGGCGCGAGGTGAGCGTCGCCATCCTCGGAACCGTGCAAATCCCGAGCAGTCACGTCTACCCGGACGGCAGCCGCACCTGGAAGTACGACCGGCAGACCGACCCGAACGACTGGCCGGAAGCATATGTCGACGAGAACGTCGAGAAGGTGCTCCAACTGGGCTGGGTCGTACCTAACGAGCAGGGCAACTTCTGGAGCAGCGGTGAGGCAGCGGCCGAGCACGAGGCGCATCTGGCCGAGCTCCGCCAGATCTACACGCCCGTGTTCGACTGGGACGACTCCCCTGCGCAGACCTCGGCGCCGGGGGCGGACCTCGGCAGCGACGCCGATGATTCCGGCGAGGAGTCCGAGTCCGAGGATGAGGCGGGTGACCCCGACGCGGCGTTCGTCCAGCAGGCCCGCGACTACCTGGACAGCGCCGGGCGGTCCGACTTCGCCGAGTGGTTCGCCACGCTGTCCGCGGACAACCAGAAGCTGCTGCAGGCCGATCCGCAGATCCAGGCCCGCTGGGGGAGCGACGACTCCGCGGCATCCGACGCCTCGGCGTGGCAGCCCGCCGAGGCGGACCAGCAGTCGGCGGCGCGGGCCAACGCGGCCGCGATCGACGCGCTCCCCGATCGTGGGTGGACCGACTTCACCGTCGCGGGGTTCTCGCTGCTCGTCGGCGACGAGCACGACCAGCAGCACCAGGACTACGCGAACTCGGCGGCGGATGCGGCCTCCGGCACGGTACTAGTGCGCAAGGCCTCCCTCGGGCGCGGCTCAGGTTCGCTCACCTTCACCGGCGTACCGCCGGCGAAGCAGGAAATCGTTCGCACCGCGGTCGCCCGGTTCTCTAACAAGGACGTCATCTTCCAATAGCCGGACCGGCCACCCGCTGTCGCCCGCGTAACTCGCCGGTTACGTGTGGTGAATGGTCGGACAGTGTGTGTGTTACGTTAGGTGGAGAGAACGGCCCTTCCGAATCCCCCGCTCGGATGGGCCGTTTCCTGCGTCCAGACGTCTCAGACCTGTCGGCGTAGCCGAGTCGGTACCTACCATTCCCCGCGTGCCCTCCATCAGCACCGAGCAGCCGCACGGTTGAGGTGTTGACTGCTTCAGCGGGGTAGACACGCCCCTCGCGTCACGGGGGAAAACGCGCGGGGCGTGCCGGTCAGAGTGGACGAATCGGGTAGTCCCAGGGCCCACGAAGCCCGGGAACGCGCGTCGCCCGGGCCCCTATCGGTCCTAACAGCCCATGCGCTAACCACAACGCTACGCGCCGACACGTGGGATCAGTGTGGGGCAGGCGAGACGCGACCGGACCGTCGGGTCCCTGAGAGCGTGATCGATGAGCAAGCGGGCCAGTCCATCTGGAGACGGCGTTGGTTCGGCGCGTCGTACTAGCGCGGCTATCCGATTTCACGACCGAGAAGATCACCGACACAGCGAGGACGCTGGCCGCCGCTCCCCGGGCGCTTCCCCCGCAGGTGTAGCGCCCAGGGAACGGTCCAGCAGGACGGCACCCGAAGGCGGGAACTGACCGGCGACGTCCACGCTCCACAGTAGGCAGCCGGGCATGTGCTCGGCGTCGCCTCTCAACAGCGGCGCGTCACCGTACCTGCCGATGTGACCGCCCCCAAGATCGACTGCATGCGGCCATTCAGGAATGCGGGGATGGCTCGGCACCATTTGCGGCTCTGAGGCGGGCGTTCTGGGATTCCAGGTCGAGCACCATGGCGATGCCGGCGAGGTTGAGTCCGGCCTCGAGCAGTTGACCGATGTGGCGAAGCAGCTCGAGATCGTTGGCGCTGTAGCGGCGGGTGCCGCCGTCGGTGCGATCGGGGTCCAGCAAGCCTCGAGCTTCGTACAGCCGCAGGTTCTGCACGCCCATGCCGACGAGCTCGGCGGCGACCGAAATCCCGTACACGCCGCGAGCAGCGTCGGGGCTCGATCTGCTCACTGCGTCCCTCCAACTTTCGGGCGAACTCACACTTGCATCGGTACGTTGCCCCTGCTATAAAAAATCTGTATCGCTCACCACAGATCGTAGCGACGGTCGGGTGGGCACACAACCGCATCAGAACTGACGATGGAGGTGGAAGCAATGCTGATGCGCACCGATCCCTTCCGCGAACTGGACCGACTCACCCAACAGGTGTTCGGCGCCGACGGCACCTTGGCCCGCCCATCGGTGATGCCGATGGACGCCTGGCGCGAAGGCGACACGTTCGTCGTGGAGTTCGACCTGCCCGGCGTCAACCCGGACTCGGTCGACCTGGACGTCGAACGCAACGTCATCACCGTCAAGGCGGAACGTCCCAGCCGCACCCGCGACACCGAGATGATCGCGGCCGAACGCCCACGGGGCGTGTTCAGCCGCCAGTTGATCCTCGGCGACAACCTCGACACCGAGCGCATCGACGCGGGCTACGCCGGTGGTGTGCTGACACTGCGCATCCCCGTCGCCGAGAAGGCGAAACCCCGCAAGATCACGATCAACAGCGAGCGCGACGATCGACAAGCCGTCAACGCCTGAGCCGCGCGGTGACAGCGATGCAACGCCACGGATCGAATGGCGCGCTCTCCGCGACGGATGAGTTCCTCGACCTGCTGTGCGCCGACGAGGACCTACTCCGCGCCGAGTTCGACGCCATCATCTCCGCAGAATGGCCCAACCCACCGGCGGAGCCTAATGACCAGCACGTCAATGAGCCCGCAAGTTGTCCCGGCCCGGCCAGGCCCAGCACCAACCGAGGGCTCCCAGCCAAGGCGCGGCCGTCGACCGCTCGACGCTGGACGCGAGAGCGCTCACCGCCGAGTCGGCCAGGCCGCGGCGCTCGGTGCCGGCGCCGATGAACTTCGCCGACCATCCGGGCAGACATCGCTCTGTCGGGTTTCCTTCGGTACGCATAAGGGATTCACGATGTGTGGTGAACAGATCACCGAGACAGACGCCTCGCGGGCGAACCCGGTCGGCGACGCACAGCAGATCGAACACCTGGAACGAGCCTTACGCAGCTCACGCCGCATCGGGGCCGCGGTCGGAATCGTAATGGCGACCGCGAAGCTCAACTATGACGACGCCTTCGCTTGGCTGGTCGCCATGAGCCAGCGCACGAACCGCAAGCTTCGCGACGTCGCCGACGACGTCCTGCTCACCGGAGAAGTGACCCCAACCCGCCCGGCCTCCAGTAGTCTTGCGACCCGCTAGGCGGGCTCGTCTAGGTCGAGATCTCCAGCGATCAGCGCTGCCGCCAGGTCGTCGACGACGATGCCACGGCTGTAGGCGTGTGCCCGCAGCAGTGCCAGCGCGTCGCTGGCGGCGAGTCCGAGGCGCTGCATCAAGATCCCCATCGCCACCCACACGTTCGTCCGGCGGGGCGCCGGTCCAGTGGCCAACCAGGTCGGCACGCTGCTGCCCAGGAGATGGGCGTCGGACGTGTCATTGAGCAGGGTGTGGACGATCTGCTTGGCGATCGTGAAGGCGTCCGCCACATTCACGGCGGTCAACTGCTCGGCGCGATGCAGGTAGAGATCCAGCGCACCGAGGCTGCCGGCGCGCAGCGGAAGCGGCACGGAGAGCAACCCGCGGTAGGGCGTTTGGCGAAACAACTCGTGCGCGAACTGTGGCCACCGGTCCGCGATGTCCTCGGCCGTCATGATGACCGGTGCGCGGGCGCTTGAGGCTTCGAGACAGGGGCCTTCACCATGGGTGAACTGCAATCGTTCGGCCCGCGTCGCGAGCATATCGCTGGCGCCCAGCGGCAACCGGAAACCGTCGCTGATCAGCCCCAGACCCGCGCCGTCGACCGGAAGGACCTGCACGCAGGCCTTCGCCAGGCGGGAGGGCAACATCTCGACCAACGCAGTGGCCGGATCCTCGTCGCTCGTCCACGCCGCGACGAACCGGGCGCCTACATCCACCGCCATTACCGTCGCCCGCAGACGGTCGGCTCAGCTCGAGCGAAGCAACGCGCGCAAGCGCCCCTGACGATGGTGGGCGGATGATGTCCCGTCATGTTCTGACGCGGTCCGCGGCCCAGAGCCTGAGTAGCGTCGGGTCGTCCGGGCGCTCGTGCGGACTTCGGCACGACAGCGCGATCTCGTGGCCCTCGGTGCCGTGCACCGGGTCGATCTGCTCGGACATCGTCAGCGTTGCCGGCCGCCCGCACGCGGGGCAGGACACAGATTGGGACGACGTCTGCACAGTGAGGACCTGCCCGGATGAGGAAGGGGTCGTCCCTGCTCTCTAGGGGCGGCCAGCACAAGAATCTTGCCTGCCCGGACTTACACCGTCAACCGGAGCGGCCGGCCGGCAGGACTACGTCATCCCGGCAGCCGGGCCGCGTCCGCACCGGATGGTCCACGAGACTCGTGTCCACCCACCGAGGAAGCGGGGGGAAGACCTGGAAATTCAAAATGTTAATTTCGTGTTAGAAAGACGTCTCAACCGGGGTACTCTTAGGTTTGACTCGGCCCGGACGTTGGGGGAGCTGGGCCGCCGTGTGCGCTGACCCGGACGGACTCCCCCATGCCCATTGCCGCGACCCCTGCCGATACGAGATCCGTCGGACGCCGGCGGTCGGCGTTCCGGATCTGGACCGCCGTTGCTGTCGTCGTCATGCTCGGCGGCGCCGCGGGTGCGGTGTTGGCCGCGAGATCGATCGCCAACAGGCAGGCCGGCGCCGCGCGAGTGGCGTTCACGACTGCGTCGGCGCAGGTTGCCTCGACACTGCAGTTGGCGATCCAGCACGAAGAAGACCTCATCTACGCCGCGTCCGTATTCCTCGCCGAGAACCCGCACGCCACCGAGGCCGATTTCGCGCGCTGGCAAAACGCGGTACAGGCCCTGAAACGGTACCCAGAATTGCTCGGGTTGGGCCAGGCGATCATCGTCCCCCGGGCCAAGTTGGCCGCCTACGCCGCGGCGGCAGCGCCAGACGGATCGTTTCGCGTCATTCCGGCCGGCGTGCGGCCCTACTATTGCTTCGCCAGGGTCGGATTTGGCCGCCCGGGGCAGCCGATCCCTCCTCTCGGAGAGGACGGCTGCGCCGGGGGCATGTCCAGGTCGAGCCTGGCGAGCAGGGACACCGGGCGCGCAGACTACATACCGTTCGCGTCCGGCTCGCTGCTCCTGGTGCGTAGTCCGATATATCGAGACGGCGTCACGCCGTCGACGGTGGCTGGACGCCGTGCGGCGTTCCTTGCGTGGGTCGGCATCGAGGTCGTGCCGAAAGTGGTCTTGACGCGAGCTTTGGCCGCTCACGCAAACCTCTCGGTGACGTTCACCTACGCGTCAGGTTCCTCCCATGCCGAATTCCACAGCGGCACCATCCCCCAGGGTGCACGAAGCATCACCACCGACCTGCACAACGGATGGACGGTACGCACATACGGGGTCAACCCTGCGGTCGGAGTCTTTGCCAGCCGCACCGCGCTGATCGTCCTGATCGGCGGGATCCTGCTCAGTATCGCCTTGGCCGTGCTGTTGTTCGTCCTGGCCACCGGACGGCGGCGAGCGTTGGCGCTGGTCGACGCCAAGACTGACGAGCTACGCCATCAGGCTCTGCATGACGCCCTGACGGGCCTGGCGAACCGTGCGTTGATCATGGACAGGATCGGGCATCTGCTGGCGCGAAATCTGCGCTCCGACATGGTGGGTGCCGTGCTGTATGTGGATCTCGATGGCTTCAAGAACATCAACGACACGCTGGGGCACGGCGTCGGCGACAAACTGCTGAAGGCGGCGGCCGCCCGAATGACCACCGTCCTGCGTGACGCGGACACGATTGGCCGGATGGGCGGCGACGAGTTCGTGATCCTGCTCGACGATGTCTCTGTATCCGGTGCGCCGGAGACGGTGGCCGAGCGACTGTTGGATGCCTTCCGTCAGCCCTTCCACCTCGATGGCGCTGCTTATCCCATGCTGATCACAGCCAGCGTCGGAATAGCGCTCGGGCATCGGGACACGCCGGAGCAGCTCTTACACGACGCCGACACGGCGCTGTACCAAGCCAAGGCCGCCGGCAAGAACTGCTACGAGGTGTTTCGGCCGGAAATGGGCACTGAAGTCCAGCGTCACGACGAACTCGAGTTTGATCTGCGCTCGGCGTTGCAGGGCAGCCAGTTCCAGCTCGCCTACCAGCCGATCTACAACCTCGACGACCTGTCCGTTATCGGGGCGGAAGCTCTCATTCGTTGGAACCACCCGACGAGGGGACGGATTCAACCCGACGAGTTCATTCCGCTGCTCGAATCGACCGGCCAGATCCTCGACGTCGGCCGCTGGGTACTGCACGAGGCATGTCAGCAGATGGCGCAATGGCGAGCACGCGGCAGCAATCTGTCAGTCTCGGTGAACGTTTCCGCCCGTCAACTGGACCGCCAGGTCATCGTCGCCCACGTCCGCGAGGCCCTCGAAGCCAGCGGCCTCGACCCGGGCGCGCTCACTCTTGAAGTGACTGAGACTGCCCTGATGCGCAACGTCGATGCCACCGCAGCCCGCCTACGCGAACTGAAGTCTCTCGGCGTGCACGTCGCCATCGATGACTTCGGGACCGGATACTCGAGCCTCGCGTATCTCCAGAAATTCCCCGTCGACTGCCTCAAGATCGACCGCAGCTTCACCGATTCGATGTTCCACTCAGCCGAATCGGAGGCGCTGGTGCGCAGCCTTGTCCACCTCGGCAAGGCCCTCGGCCTCAAGACCCTGGCCGAAGGCGTCGAAACACCAGCGCAGTTGGACTACCTGCGCACCCAGCACGTCGATGACATCCAGGGTTTCCTACTCGCCCACCCGCTCGAAGCGGACGCGCTGGAAACCAAGATCTTCGATCCGGTTCGACCGAGCGGCTCTTCGCATCTCCCTTAGTCCGAACCTGACATCAGTGGCGCGCGAGTCAGGGTTTCGCGGTGGTCGCGTGCTTGGCGAAGGTGCAGAGCCGCGGTGTGTTCCAAGGTGCGTTGACAGGCTCATGCGCTCGGGGCACGATGCCGGTAATCATCATGACAGTTTTGGTGTCCGCAATGGGCCGATCAGTAGGCGACACGGGAGCCGCTCCAATGCGTACCGCTCTGGCCCGCACCCTCGTCGGCTTCGACGCCGCGCCGCGGGTACACCTGTCGGCGGCCAGGCCGTCCGACGTTGCCGCATGATCCGGGTTCCCGACTCGGCCGAGGTGCTGATCGCCGGTGGCGGCCCGGCGGGTCTGGCCGCGGCGGTG
>CAXTHY010000056.1:0-25408 GCA_964244175.1 uncultured Jatrophihabitans sp.
TGCGGCGAGCACGTCGGACTTGCGGATGCGCCCGCCGACGCCGGTGCCCTGCACCGTGGACAGGTCGACGCCGTGCTCCCCGGCGAGCTTGCGCACCAGCGGCGTCACGTAGGTGCCGGCGACCTCGTCGTCGTCGGCGGCATCGCTGGACGCGGCCCGCGTGGGCTGCTGCGCGGGGGCCGGGGAAGGGGCGGGCGCGGGGGCGGCCTCGGCCTTCGGTGCCGGCTCCGGCTCCGGCTCGGGCTCCGGCTCGGGCTCGGGCTCCGGCTCGGGCTCCGGTTCCGGCTCCGGTTCCGGTTCCGGCTCCGGTTCCGGTTCCGGCTCAGGTTCCGGTTCGGGCTCGGCGGCCGCGGAGTCTGCGGAGTCGTCGCCGTCCTCGCCGGCCTCGCCGATAACGGCCAACTCGACGCCGATCTCGACGGTCTCGTCCTCTTGCACCTTGATCGACAACACGGTGCCCGCTGCGGGCGAGGGCACCTCGGTGTCGACCTTGTCGGTCGAAACCTCCAGTAACGGCTCGTCGGCGTCGACGTGATCGCCCTCGGCCTTCAGCCAACGGGTCACGGTGCCCTCGGTGACGCTCTCACCCAGGCGGGGCATGGTCACGGACGTCGGCATGGTGTTGCGGCTCCTTCGGCGAAACGAGGTGGTGGGTGGTGCGGCCGATCAGTCGTGCACGTGCAGCGGCTTGCCTGCGAGCAGCAGATGAGCCTCGCCGATCGCCTCGGACTGCGTCGGGTGCGGATGGATGAGCTGCGCGACCTCACTCGGCAGCGCCTCCCAGTTGTAGATCAGCTGCGCCTCGGCGATGAGCTCGCCGACCCGGTCGCCGACGATGTGCACGCCGAGCACCGGGCCGTTTTCCTGCGCGACCAGCTTGACCGCGCCCTTGGTGTTGAGGATGGCGCTGCGGCCGTTGCCGGACAGGTCATAGGTCACCGTCTTGATCGCGTCCTGGCCGTACTTCTCGACGGCGTCGGCTTCGGTGAGGCCGACCGAAGCGACCTCGGGCTGGCTGTAGGTGATGCGCGGGACACCGGCGTAGTCGATCGGGACGACCGGCAGCCCGGCGATGTGTTCGGCGGCCTGGATGCCCTCGGCGAACCCGACGTGGGCCAGCTGCAGGTGCGGGGCGCCGCCGATCGAGATCAGGTCGCCCACGGCATAGACCCCGTCGACCGCGGTGCGCAGGTACTCATCGGTGACGACGAAGCCGCGCTCGACGCGGATGCCCTGCTCCTCGTAGCCGAGATTCGCCGACGTGGGACCACGGCCGACCGCGACCAGCAGCAGCTCGGCCTCGAGCGTGGCACCGCCCTCGAGCGTGACGCGGACGCCGTCGCCCTGCTCCTCGACCTTCTCGAAGCGCGCGCCGAGCTTGAAGCCGATGCCGCGGCGGCGGAAGGCCCGCTCGAGCTGCTTGGAGTTGGCCTCGTCCTCGAGTGGGACGAGGTGGGGCAGGGCCTCGACAATCGTGACCTTGGTGCCGAACGACGTCCAGGCCGAGGCGAACTCGCAGCCGATGACGCCGCCGCCGAGCACGATCGCCGTCTCGGGGACATGGTCGAGCAGCAGGGCGTGCTCGCTGGCGATCACCCGACGGCCGTCGATCTCGAGACCGGGCAGCGTGCGGGAGTAGGAACCAGTGGCGAGGATGACGTTCTGGCCGGTGTAGGTGTCACTGGAGCCGTCGGACTTGGCGACCTCGACGGTCTTCGGGCCGACGAGCTTGCCCTCGCCCTCGACGGTCTCGATGCCGCGGCTCTTGATGAGCCCCTGCAGGCCCTTCCAGTTCTTGCCGATGACGCCGTCCTTGTACTTGTGGACACCGGCCATGTCGATGCCGTCGAAGGTGGCGTTGACGCCGAAGTTGGCGCTCTCGCGCGCCTGGTCGGCGATCTCGCCGGCATGCAGCAGCGCCTTGGTGGGGATGCAGCCGCGGTGCAGGCACGTGCCGCCGACCCGGTCCTTCTCGATGAGGACGACCGACTTGCCGAGTTCGGCCGCTCGCAGCGCGGCCGCATAGCCGCCGCTGCCGCCGCCGAGGATGACGAGATCGGACTGGTTGTCTGTCACAACTGCTCCTGCTCTGACGTGTGCTGCCCTACCCATCTTGGCACTGCGGCCCGACGGGCCTCTACCACCGGCCTCGGCAAGGGGTTGCCAGGCGCTGCGCTCAGCGCCGTTTCCAAGGTGACGGTGCCATGCTGCGGCGATCATCGAAGGGCCGCTGGACGCGGACGATCATGGGGAGCCGAGTTGGGACTGTTGCGCCGCCGCAAGGGTCGCCCCGGGACGCTGCGCGCCGCGACCGCGGCCGATCTCCACCACCTCGTCGACTTCGTCCGTTCGCGGCCGGGCGTCGAGGCCTACCTGGAACCGCGGACCACGGTCACCGACACCACGGTGGTCCTGGTCGCGACCTCGGGCGAGTGGACGCGGCGCCGGGTCGAGGACGCGGCCGCGGCCGCCGCATTCGCCAAGAAGCACGCGATCCCGCTCTACGACGCGGCCAAGGTCGGGTATCCGCATCGCATGCGGGAGTGGACCGCGCAGCGCAAGGCCAACGGCAGCGGTGCGGCCTCGGCCTAGCGGTTCGCGAGCGAGCCGGCCGCGAGCTGCTCCACCGCGGCGATCATCGTGCGGACGCCGGCCCCGGTGCCGCCCTTGGGTGTGTAGCCGTGCGCGCCGCCGTTGTTGAAGGCCGGGCCGGCCACGTCCAGGTGCACCCAGGGCAGGCCGTCCGGCACGAACTCGCGCAGGAACTCGCCGGCGACCAGCATGCCGCCGAAGCGCTCGCCGGGGACGTTGACGAGGTCGGCCACCGGGGAGTCGAGTCCTGGGCGCAGGTCGTCGGGCAGCGGCATCGCCCACGACGCCTCGCCGGCGGCGTTCCCGGCGGCCACGACCTCGTCGCGCCACGCCGGCTCGCCCATCGCCCCGATCACTCGGGGCCCGAGCGCGACCAGCTGCGCGCCGGTCAACGTCGACACCTCGATCAACCGGTCGGGGCTGTCCTCGGCGGCCCTGGTGATGGCGTCGCCCAATACCAGCCGGCCCTCGGCGTCGGTGTCGCCGATCTCGACCGTCATGCCGTTGCGGAACGTCAGGATGTCCGACGGCCGGTAGGACGTGCCCGAGGGCATGTTCTCGGCCATCGGGACGGTGGCCGTCACGGACACCGGCACCTTCAGCGCGGCAAGGGCGAGCGTGGTCGCGATGACCGCCGCCGCACCGGCCATGTCGGACTTCATCCACGTCAGGTTGGCGGTCTTCAGGTTCAGCCCGCCCGAGTCGAACGTGATGCCCTTGCCGACCAGTGCGACGTGCCCCACCGGCTTGGCCGGCCGGTAGCTGATCCGGACCAGCCGGGGCGGGTGCACGCTGCCTTGCCCGACCCCGCGGATGCCGCCGAACCCGCCGCGCTTGAGCGCGCGGTCGTCGAGCACATCGACGGCCAGGCCGCGCTCACCGGCGAGCTCGGCTGCGCGCGCGGCGAACGTCTCGGGGTACAGGTCGTTGGGTGGCGTGTTGACGAGGTCGCGGACGAGCAGCACCGCATCGGTGACGATAACGGCGCGCCGCACCTCGGCGCGGGCGGCCGGCGCGCCGGAGACGGTGATCTTGCGCAGCGACTGCTTGGCCGCCTGGGACTTGTAGGTGGTGAACTCGTAGGCGCCGAGCAGCGCACCCTCGGCCAGCGCGCCGACGGGACCGTCGATGGCCAGGTGCACCCGCTGCCGTCCGGTCAGCGTGCGCAGCGCGGCGCCGGCGGCCCGGCGCAGCGCCTCGGCCGACGTCGGGTCGTCGCCGAGGCCGGTAGCCACGACAAGCGGCACGTCGCCGCGGCCGAGGGACGGGATCTTCAGGACCTCGTCGGGCTTGCCTTCGGCGTCGAGCGCGCGCAGGGCGTCGCCGAGCCGACCGTCGAGGGCGGCGTCCACGGCGTCGGCACCGGGAGCGAGCACGGGTCCGTCGGGCGTGCGTTGGACGCCGACCACCACGGCGTCGGCCTTGGGCGGGGTGGTCGGGCTGGTGACAGAGACGGACGGCATGGCCGCGATGGTAGGCGGCGCCCGTCGGTAGGTTGGCGGGCATGTCCGAACTGCTGCGCTCGCCGCTCTATGACCGGCACGTCGCGCTGGGGGCCAAGCTCGCCGACTTCGGCGGGTGGGAGATGCCGATCGAGTACCCGGGCAGCGGCGGCGGGGTGTTGAAAGAACACGCCGCCGTGCGTGAGACGGTCGGCATCTTCGACGTCTCACACCTCGGCAAGGCGACCGTCCGGGGCGCCGGGGCGCGGGCCTTCGTCAACGCCTGCCTGTCCAACGACCTCGGCCGCATCGCCCCGGGACAGGCCCAGTACACGCTGTGCTGCGCCGACTCCGGCGGCGTCGTCGACGACCTCATCGCCTACCTGGTCAGCGACGACGAGGTGTTCCTCGTCCCCAACGCGGCCAACACCGCGCAGGTCGTGCGGCAGTTACGGGCGGCGGCACCGGACGGCGTCGAGGTCGTCGGCCAGCACGACGACTTCGGTGTGCTCGCGGTCCAGGGGCCCCGCTCGCCCGACGTGCTCGCGGCGCTGGGATTGCCGGCCGACCAGAGCTATATGGCTTACGCCGACGCCGACTGGGACGCCCGCCCGATCCGCATCTGCCGCACCGGTTACACCGGCGAGCACGGGTACGAGCTCATCCCGCGCTGGTCGGACACGGTTGCGGTGTGGGACGCGCTGGCCGAGGTCGTGCGTGACCTCGGCGGCCGGCCGGCCGGGCTCGGCGCCCGCGACACACTGCGTACCGAGATGGGATATCCGCTGCATGGCCAGGACCTCTCGCTGGCGATCTCCCCGGTGCAGGCGCGTTCGGGCTGGGCCGTGGGGTGGCGCAAGGACGCGTTCTGGGGTCGGGATGCCCTCGTCGCCGAGCGCGAAGCCGGCCCAACCCGCGTGCTTCGCGGCATCGAGGCACTCGATCGGGGGATTCCGCGGGCGCACATGCCCGTGCTCTCGGCGACGGATGAGGTCGTCGGCGAGGTCACCAGTGGCACCTTCTCCCCGACCCGCCGCGTGGGTATCGGCCTGGCCCTGATCGACACCAGCGCCGGGGTGGACGACGGCGCAGAGTTGGCGCTGGACGTGCGGGGGCGGCGCAGCGCGGTACGGGTGGTCACGCCGCCGTTCGTCGAGTCACACGTCCGCTGACGAGCGGCCGTCCTGCGGGGCGGGCGGTTCCTCGAATCCGTCGTCGCCGGGCAGCTTCGCCATGTCGGTCGGCTCGCCGCGCGGCGAGTGTTTCTGCGTCACTGGGAACCCGGCGTCCCCGTCCGGCAGCGCTGGAGATGCGCGCAGCGCATGGGTCGTCGAGTTGACGAAGGCCACGAGCGGCACGGCCAGCAGCGCGCCGACGATGCCGGCCAGGAGCGTGCCGGTGAGCACCGAGAGGGCGATCGCCAACGGGTGCACCTCGACGCTGCGGCTCATGATCAGCGGCTGTAGCAGGTGGGCCTCGAGCTGGACCAGGACCACGATCGCCACGCCGACAACGATGCCGGCCGTCACGCCGTGCTCGAGCAGGGCCACGGCGACGCACAGGGCGCCGGTCACCGTGAGGCCGATCAGCGGCACGAACGAGCCGAGGAAGATCAGCACGCCGAGCGCGCCCGCCAAGGGCACGCGCAGCACGAACAGCACGACCGTCACCGAGATGCCGTGGAACAGCGCGATCAGCACCTGCCCCCTCATGTAGCCACCGAGCGTGCGCCAGCCGACCCGGCCCGCGATATCGAGGCGCTCCTGCGCCGCCCGCGGGAACAGCCGCACCGTCCAGGCCCAGATCTGATCCCCGTCACGCAACAGGAAGAACGTCGACAGCAGGATCAGCAGGAACGCGCCGAGGGCCTCGACAACCGTGCGGACGGTGGCGATGGCGCCGCTGATCAGCGTGCTCTGGTTGTCCTTGATCGTCGCGGTGATGTTCGCGGTGATCTTGTCCAGGTCGGCCGACTTCAGGTGCAGTGGTCCGCTGTGCAGCCAGTCGCGGATCTTGTCGACGAACGCCGTCACCTGATCGCCCAGCTGCGATGAGTGCGTGGTGATCTGCCAGGTGACGAAGTACCCGATCCCGGCAAGCAACCCCAACCCGATCAGCAGGGCGAGCAGGGCCGACACCGAGCGCGGGCCCGGCACCCGCCGCAGGAAGCGTTCCAGCGGATGCAGCACGGCGGTGAAGAACAGCGCGAGGACGAAGGAGAAGGCGACCAGCTCGATGCGCACGAACATCTGCGCCAGCACGTAGAGCCCGACTCCGATGATGAGCAGCCGCCAGCTCCAGGCCGCGGCGACCCGCACGGCCCAGGTCACCGCCTCGGTGGCACTGTCCGAGGAGTCGCGGTGCTTGACGGGCTCGGTCTCACTCATGGCCGGCCTCCTCGGTCAGCGCGGCGGCGGCGCGCAGCAGCGGGATGCTCAGTAGGCCGGCCGTGCCGTCGCCGCCCCGAGTGCCGAGCTCGAGCAACGGCCGGCGGTCGAGTTCCTCGAGTGCGCGCACATGCGTCGGATCCGGTGAGGTGTCGGCGACCTGCCACCACGGCGCGGCGCGGGCGTCGATGTCCTGGACCAGCAGTGCCGCCCCGACCGCCGGGAGACCGTCCAGCACCACGGGAGTGCGACGGGCCACCGCGCGCAGGACGAACCCGACCGCCACCGACAGGGCGATGCTCGCGATGCCGGCCAACAGCTCGTCGGGCTGACTGCGTAACGGGGCCACGCGTCGCCGGGCGTCGCGCAGGTACTCGGCCCGGGCGATCCAGCCGGGCGTGTCGACGGCGTCGGCGCCGCGGGGCAACAGCGCGACCGGCTCGGCGCCGGTGAGCAAGCCGACGACGACCCCGGTGTCGGCCCCGCCCCCGGATGTGTCGGGGGTGGCGAAGACGAGCAGATCGGCGCCCGCGTCGACCTCGGCGTCGGCCGCGTGGGCGCCGGCCGTCAACGCGTCGCGCCCGTCCTCGGGAAGTGCGATCTCGCGCACACCGGCACCGACCGCATCGGCGATGGCGGCGACCGGCCCGGTCACCGGTCCGAGGACGGCCAGGCGGGGATGGGCCGGGTCGTGCGGCGGCCAGTGGGCCTGGGTCGCCGCCAGCCATTCGCCCAGTTCGGCCAGCCGGCCCCAGGCCGGGACGGCATGCTCGCGAGCGGTTGCCGCAACGTCGGTGTCGGTCCAGCCGATCTGCGCGCTGAGCTCGGCAACGCCGGGCCGCAGGTCGGTCATCGCGCCAGTATGCCGTTCTCGTCCGCGTACCGGCGCGCGTGCCAGCGCGTCCGGAGCGCCCTGAGTCACCCCGCATTGACCGGCGGCCCGACGCTGTGGTCACATTGCCTCGCACCCGATCCGAACCGCAGGGGAAGCCGGTCTGAGTCCGGCACTGACCCGCAGCCGTAGGCCCGCCGCCAGGCGAGCAAGTCGGAACACCTGCCCGGATCAGGCTCCAGCAAGCCCGCCGTCGTGGTTTACGGCATCGGAGTCGCTCGGGCTCGCATGCGCCGATTCGGCCCGCGCGGGCGCCTCGTGACCTCGGCATCGTGGCCGCCTGATCCCGAGGAATGTCATGCCCCCGATTCGCCGTCGTCTCGTCGCCGCCGGAGCTGGTCTCTGCGCGGCCGCGCTCGCGCTGCTCACCGCTGTGCCGTCGCACGCCGCTGCCGTCAGCTACGTCTCGACCAGCGATCCGGTCAAGGCCGCCGCGGGCTGGCTCGGCACGCAGTTCGTCAACGACACGCACCTGCCGGCCCCGAACGGCGATCACTTCGATCAGAAGTACGGCCGCACGTACTACCCGAATCAGGGCGTGAACGCTGACGTCGTGTTCGGCCTGGCGGCAGCCAAGGCGGGCGCCGACAAGATCGATGTGGCGCTCGGGTACCTGGCTGACCACGTCGACGCGTACAGCGATATCACCAACTCCGACTCGTACGGGCCGTACGACGGATCGGTGGCCAAGCTGGCGGTAGCCGCGCTCGTCGCGGGGCACGACGCCACCGACTTCGGGGGTTACGACCTGCTGCGCACGTTGGCCACCGACGAGTGCCCGACCGCGGCGACGACCTGCACGCCGGGTTCGGGTGCGAACATCTTCAGCAGTATCCAGGAAGCGTTCGTGATCCTGGCCGAGGCGCGGGCCGGCGGTGCGCACGCTCCGACCGCTCAGGCCCTGACCTACTTCACCTCACTCCAGTGCGCCAGCGGCGGCTTCACCGACAAGACCGCGGCGTGCGGCACCGGCGCGGCCGACACCGACGCGACGTCGTACGCGATCATGGCCCTGCACGCGGCCGGTGGGCACCCGACCGAGGTCGCCCGAGCCACGGCCTGGCTGGCCGGCCAACGCAACGCAGGCGGGTATTGGGTGAGCCAGGGGATCCCGAACGCCAACTCGACCGGCCTGGCCGCGGCGGCCTTGCAGGGTGAGAACGTCGACGTCAGCGCGGCCCGAACCTGGTTGCGCTCGCAGCAGCAACCGGCCGGCGCGGCCGGCGCCGGCGCGATTCGTTATGACGACAAGCTGACGCCGACCACGACCTCGGGGGCGTCACCCTCGGTGCTGGCCACCGCACAGGGCCTCACCGGATTGGTCGACGGCGGCAGCCTGGCCACCGTGTCGGCCCTTGGTGCGAGCGCCGCGGTGCCGCTCTTCGCGCCGCACGCGTCCGTCGCGGCGGCCACGGTGCATGCCGGTACGAGGCAGACTGCGAGCGGATCGGGCTTCGTCGCCGGCGAGCAGGTCGTCGTCAGCGTCCACAGCACGCCGGCCACCGTTGGCCGGGCCACGGCGAACGCGGCGGGGGCGGTGACCGTGGCCTACACGTTGCCGGCGACCCTGACGGCCGGCCGCCACAGCGTGGTGCTGACCGGTCAGACCTCCGGCCTCGCCGCCAGTCGCTCGATTACCGTGCCGGCCACGGGCTCGACCACCAGCGGCGGCAGTACGGCTGACGCCACGTCGACCCCGGGCGATTCGTCGTCGAGCGCCCCCCTGGCCGACACCGGCCAGAACCGATCGACCATCGACCAGTTGAGCCTGTTCGGCGCACTGGCGATCGTCGTTGGACTGCTGCTGACCGCGGCCGGCCGACGGCAACTGGCCGCGGGTCGGCATCGGCGGCGATGACCCGGATCGGGACCGTGTTCGTGGCGCTGGCGCTGCTCGCTCTGGGGCCAGCGCCCGGCGCTCACGCCGCGGTGAAGGCAACGTACGTGGGCATCGTCATCTCCGGTCACGGGACCGGGTGCGTGAAGTGGCACTCCGGTATCACCGGCGACGAGATCCTCAACGACGTCGCCAGCGTGCATTACCGTCGCGACGGGTTGATCGACCAGATCGACGGACAACCCTCCCCGCCGCACGCCGACTCCACCCACTACTGGTCCTACTGGCATGACACCGGCTCGACGTGGACCTACAGTGGCACCGGCGCCAGCGGGTCGACACCGGCGGCCGGCACCGTGGAGGGCTGGTCATACGTGCCCGGCGCATCGTCGGCCTCGCCGCCGGCCCAGTCTGCGAGCGGTCTGTACGCAGCGCTGTGCGGCAATCGTGACCCGCGGCCGGCGACCAGCCCGACGCATCGCCGCTCGGTCTCGAAACCGGCGCCTCGGGTCTCGGCGAGCCCAAGCTCGGCGGGCCAGCGTGGTGCCGCTGCGCCGGTGAGCCGGGCGGCCCGCACGACGAGCGGACCGGTCGCGCCCGGCTCGTCGGGTACCAGCACGCTCGCCACAACCGCGCGCCGCAGCGCGACCGCCGGCTCGTCGCCATCCGGTACGGTCGGCGCGAGCGGATCGACGAGCGCGGGTCGACCGGCGAGCGTCGACGCCACGCCCGCATCGTCAGCGGCGAAGCCGGCGAACGGGTCGGTCCTGCCGGTGATCCTGGGACTGGCGCTTGCCTTGCTGCTCGGCGGCGGCGCAGGCTGGACCGTGCTGCGCCGACGGCGCGCAGAGGGCGCCGACCACTGAAGCGACAGCCATGACCAATTACCCGCGCAGCCACGCCCGCGTACCGCGGGCGTTGCACCCGATCGCTTGGTGGGCCTGGGCACTCGGCCTGGTCACCGCGGTCAGCCGGACCACCAACCCGGTGCTGCTGATCCTCGTCCTGGCGGTGCTGGCGTTCGTCATCGCGAATCGACGCAGCGACGCGCCCTGGGCCCGCGGGTTCAAGTACTACCTGATCATGGCGCTGATCGTCATCGCGATCCGGGTGGTCTTCCGGTCCATCTTCGCCACCGGCGTCACCGCGCAGGACCACATCCTGTTCACGCTGCCGTCCCTGCACCTGCCCCACTGGTACGCGGGCTTCCAGCTCGGCGGACCGGTTTCGCTCGAGGCGACGTTGTCGGCCACGTTCGACGGCCTGCGCCTGGGCACGCTGTTGTGCTGCATCGGCGCGGCGAACGTGCTGGCGAACCCCAAGCGGGCGCTGCGGGTGCTGCCGGGCGCGCTGTACGAGCTGGGCGTGGCTGTCGTCGTCGCCCTGAGTGTGGCCCCGCAGTTGATCGAGAGTGCGCAGCGGGTGAACCGCGCGCGGCGGCTGCGCTCCGGTGGTGGGAAGGGCGTCCGGGCGCTGCGCGCCATCGCGATCCCGGTTCTGGAGGACGCGCTGGAACGCGCCCTGCAGTTGGCCGCCGGGATGGACTCGCGCGGCTACGGGCGCACCGGTTCGGCGACTCGCGCCAGCCGGCGGCTCACCGCGGCGCTGCTGCTGCTCGGCATGTGCGGTCTGTGCGCCGGCGGGTACGGACTGCTCGACGGCACCGCGCCTCGCCTGCTCGGTCTGCCGGCCATTGTGGCCGGTGGATTGCTGTGCGGCGCCGGGCTGATCACCGGTGGCCGCCGAGTGCACCGCACCGCCTACCGCCCGGACCGTTGGCTGCTGCCCGAGTGGATCGTCGCCGGTGGTGGCATCGCCTGCGCGGTCGTGATGTTTCTCAGCCCCGGTTACGACCGGTCCGACCTGAACCCTTCGCTGTCCCCGCTGGGCTGGCCGGCGCTGCCGCTGCTGCCGGTGCTCGGCATTCTCGTGGCCGGCCTGGCGGCGCTGGCCGCGCCGCCCCCGGTGCGCCGCCGGGTCGCGCCGCTCCCCTCGAAGCCGGCCGCGGTTGACGATCGCGAGCGGGTGGCAGCGTGATCACCTTCGACCGCGTCACCATCACCTACGCGGACACGCCGCGGCCGGTGCTGCGCGAGGTGAACCTGCGCATCGACGAAGGCGAGCTCTGCCTCGTCGTCGGGCGCACCGGCTCGGGCAAGTCGACGTTGCTCGGCGCCATCAACGGTCTCGTCCCACACTTCACCGGCGGCACGCTCGCCGGCACGGTCACCGTTGACGGACGGTCCACGGCCGACTTCCCACCGCGCGAACTCGCCGACGTCGTCGGGGTCGTCGGTCAGGACCCACTCGCCGGCTTCGTCACCGACACCGTCGAGGAGGAGCTCGCGTACGGCATGGAGCAGCTCGCCGTCGCCCCGGCGGTCATGCGCAAGCGTGTGGAGGAGATGCTCGACCTGCTCGGCCTGGCCGACCTGCGCCACCGCGCGCTGTACGAGCTGTCGGGCGGCCAGCAGCAACGCGTAGCGATCGGCTCGGTGCTCACGGCCCACCCGCGAATACTGGTGCTCGACGAGCCGACCTCGGCCCTGGATCCCACCGCGGCCGAAGAGGTGCTCGCTGCCGTCACCAGGCTCGTGCACGATCTCGGCGTCACCGTCGTCGTGGCCGAGCACCGGCTCGAGCGCGTGGTGCAGTACGCCGACCGCGTCATCCACGTATCCGGCGACGGGACGGTGAGCGACGGATTACCCGCCTCGATGTTCGCGACAACGTCGGTCGCGCCGCCCGTCGTCGAACTGGGGCGGCTGCTGAAGTGGGCGCCGCTGCCGTTGTCGGTGCGCGACGCCCGGCGCTGCGCAGGGGAGTTGCGCGACGTCATTCGGGCGCGCGAGGTGCCGGCCGCGCGAGCACTGCCGAGCGTCCCGCCCGCTGTCGCACTCGCCGCGAAAGGTGTAGTCGTGCGGTACGGCGAGGTCATCGCGGTGCGCGACGTCGACGTGGAGTTGCGGGCCGGACGCGTCACGGCGCTGATGGGCCGAAACGGCTCGGGCAAGTCGTCGCTGCTGTGGGCGCTGCAGGGTTCGGGGCCGCGGCAGCGCGGCCGCGTCGATGTCGCCGGCCACGACCCGCGTGAGCTGTCGGGCCGCGAGTCCCGTCGGCTGGTCGGGCTCGTCCCGCAGACGCCGTCCGATCTGCTCTACCTGACCACCGTCGGCGCCGAGCTGGCCCAGGCCGACCGCGAGTCGGGGGAGAGCGCCACCAGTGCGCGCGCGCTGCTCGACCGGCTCGCGCCCGGGATCGACGACGACCTGCACCCCCGTGATCTGTCCGAGGGCCAGCGGCTCAGCCTCGTGCTGGCCGTCCAGCTCCGGGCGGGCCCGCAGGTCGTGCTGCTCGACGAGCCGACCCGCGGGCTGGACTACCCGGCCAAGCAGGCGCTCATCCGCATCGTCGATGGGCTGGCGGCCGAGGGCCGGTGCGTCGTGATCTGCACTCACGACGTCGAGTTCGTCGCGTCGGCCGCCGACCGCGTGCTCGTCATGGCCGCGGGCGAGATCGTGGCCGACGGCCTGACCGCCGACGTCATCGTCGCCTCGCCCGCCTTCGCCCCGCAGACGGCGAAGATCCTGGCGCCGCTGCCCTACCTCACTGTCGCCCAGGTCGCGATCGCGCTGGCGGCGTCATGAGCGTCGTGAGCGTCGTGTCCCGTGGCCGAACGGCCGCGATCCGGGTACCGCGCCGCACCGTCGTCACCATCATGATGGCGTCCTTCGTCGGCCTCGTCGCGTTCCTGTGGCCGTTCGTCGTGGCGCCGGGGAAGATCACCAACACGACGCTGGCGCCGCTGATGTTCGGCGTGCTGCTCGTGCTGGTACTGGTCGTGGTCTTTGCCGAGATCGCGACCGGCGGCATCGACGCTAAGGCCATCGCCATGCTGGGCGTGCTGTCGGCGGTCAACGCGGCCTTGCGCCCATTGGGAGCTGGAACGGCCGGCGTCGAGACGGTGTTCTTCCTGCTCGTGCTCGCCGGGCGGGTGTTCGGGCCCGGTTTCGGGTTCTCCCTCGGCTGCACATCGATGTTCGCGTCAGCACTGATCACGGGCGGCGTCGGGCCGTGGCTGCCGTACCAGATGTTCGCCTGCGCCTGGGTCGGGATGTTCGCCGGTCTGCTGCCGCGGGCCGGCGGTCGGGTCGAAGTGCTCATGCTCGCCGGCTACGGCGCAGTGACGGGCTACGTCTTCGGGTTTATGGTGAACCTGTCGGGTTGGCCGTTCCTGGTCGACCCCACGAGCTCGATCGCCTACCTGCCGGGCGCGTCGTTCACCGACCAGTGGCACCGCTACCTGGTCTTCGACGCCACGACCTCGCTCGGCTGGGACACCGGCCGGGCCGTCACCAACTTCGTGCTGATCCTGCTGGTCGGCCCGATCGTGCTCGCAACCCTGCGCCGCGCCGCCCGCCGGGCCGCCTTCGCGGCGCCGGTGAATTTTGCCGCGCCCGCACCGGCCGAGGCCAACTGATGCGCATCGTTTCGCTGCTGCCGTCGGCCACCGAGATCGTCTACGCCCTTGGCCTGGACGATCAGCTGGCCGGCGTCACCTTCGAGTGCGACGAGCCGGCGGCCGCCCGCCACGACAAGCTGGTCGTCGTCGGGGGCCGCGACACCTCGGCCATGACGCCGGGGGAGATCGACGCCTACGTGCGTGCGCAGGCCGCCGCCGGTGCCGACCTGTATCACTTGCACGAGGACGCGCTGGCCGGCATCGATCCCGATCTCGTCCTGACGCAGGACCTGTGCTGGGTCTGCGCGGTGCCGTCGGCCACCGTCGAGCAGGCGCTGGACTTCCTGGGGTGCAGCGCGGCCGTCGTCGCGCTCGACCCGTACTCGCTCGACGACATCGTCGAGACGATCCATGCCGTGGCGCGGGCGGCCGGCGTCGAGGCGCGCGGCGACACGCTGGTGGCCGGGCTGCGTGCCCGGTTGGCCGTCATGGCCGGCGCCGTGGCCACCCGCCCCCGGCCCCGGGTGGCCGTGGTCGAGTGGATCGACCCGCCGTTCACGGCCGGCCACTGGATACCGGATCTTGTGCGGGCGGCCGGTGGTGAACCGGTGGCCTCGACCGGCGGCGAACGCTCGGTGCCGACCACGTGGGACGCGATCCGCGCGGCCACGCCGGACCTCGTCGTCGTCTCGCCCTGCGGCTTTCATCTCGACGGCGCGGCCGAACAGGCGCGCGTCGCGCGGCGTGAACTGCCCGACGTGGCGGTGTGGGCGATCGACGGCGACGGACTGATCGTGCGTCCGGGACCGCGCGTCGTCGACGGTGTCGAGGCGTTGGCGGCAATCATGCACCCAGACCTGTTTGCCGCTGCCCCTGGCGCGGTACGCCGGATTTCGGACGGCCACGAGGTCGCGCGATGAACGAGGGTCAGCGAGGGCTGCGATGAGTTGGAAATGGCGCCTGGAGGCGCTGGACGGCAGTGAGCTCACCGAGCCGGTCGCGCCGACCCAATCGAACCAGTCCGACGCCGAAAGCTGGCTCGGTGAACAGTGGCGCGAACTTGCCGAGGCCGGTGTAGCGCAGGCGACGCTGTTCGAAGGCGATCGCAAGGTGTACGGCCCGATGTCGTTGTCCGAAACCTGAGGCTTACCTGAAGATTTACTGAGTTCTACTCAGACAGGCGAGCTAGACGCGACATTTCACCGCGAGGAAAGTCCCCGAACACGCGTCAGCGCTCCGCGGCGCAAATCTCAACAGGTCGGAGATACCGATGGCAGCAGGGGTCGACACCAAACCGCCGGCCGCACCGTCGCGAGAGCTCAAACGCAGCATCGGGTTCTTCGGGCTGCTGTTCATCTCGCTGGGCTCGATCATCGGCTCCGGCTGGCTGCTCGGCGCGCTCGGCGCCGCGCAGGCCGCCGGCCCGGCCTCGCTGATCTCGTGGATCCTCGCCGCGATGCTGCTGATGACGCTCGCGCTGGTGCACGCCGAACTCGGCGCCGCGTATCCCGTCGCCGGTGGCACGGCCCGCTTCCCGTACTTCGCGTTCGGGACGCTGGCTGGCTTCACCGCCGGCTGGGCCGCGTACCTGCAGGCAGTGACCATCGCGCCGATCGAGGTCGAGGCCGCGATCTCGTACCTGAACAGCACCGACTTCGCGCACCGCAACCTGCACATGCTGCACAAGAACGGCACGCTCACCGGTGTCGGCCTGCTCATCGCCTCCGCGGCGATGCTGCTGTTCACCGTGATCAATCTGCTCGGCGCGAAACTGCTGTCCGACAGCAACACGGTGATGGTCATCTGGAAGGCGGCCGTGCCCGTGCTGGCCGTCGTCGTGATCATGAGCTTGCGCTTCCACGCGTCCAACTTCACCGCTGGCGGCGGCTTCGCCCCGTACGGGGCACACGGCATCTTCGCCGCGCTCCCGGCCGGCGTCGTCTTCGCCCTGCAGGGCTTCGAGCAGGCCGTGCAGATGGGCGGCGAGGCCCGCGACCCGAAGAAGGACATCTCGCGCGCCATCATCTCGGCGATGTTCATCGGCGCGGCGGTCTACATCCTGCTCGAGGTCGCGTTCATCGGCGGTCTGTCGCCCCACGACATCGCGCACAACTGGAAGTCCCCGATCGGCGCCGGCGACTTCGGGCCCTACTACACGCTGGCCCTGGCGGCCGGAGCCGGGTGGCTCGGCGTCATCCTGCTCGTCGATGCGGTCATCTCGCCTGGAGGCACCGGCCTAATCTACCTCGGCACCTCGGCCCGGCTGTCGTACGCGCTCGGCGAGGAGGAGGTGATCAGCGACAAGCTGACCCAAACGAACAAGCGCGGCGTGCCGATGTACTCGATCGCGCTGGCCTTCGTCATCGGCGAGGTCACGTTCCTGCCCTTCCCGAGCTGGAACTCCCTGGTCGGTCTGGTCACCGGCGCGACGGCGATCATGTACGCGTTCGCGCCGGTCTCGCTGGCGGCCTTGCATCTGCGTGATCCCGACCGACCACGCCCGTACAAGGTGCCGTTCCCGAAGGTGATGAATCCGGTCGCTTTCTGCGCGGCCAACCTGATCATCTACTGGGGCGGCTTCGAAGCGTCCTGGAAGCTGCTCGCTGCGATTTTCATCGGCCGCGTGCTCTTCGAGGTCGCGCTGCGCCGGGCCAAGGACATCCGGCGTCCGGACATCGACTGGCGCGCGGCGTCGTGGATCTGGCCCTGGCTGATCGGAATCACGATCATCGGCCTGCTCGGGCGCTACGGCGGCGGTGACAACACGCTGCCGAACTGGGTCGACCTGGTGGTCGTCATCCTCTACAGCCTCGGCATCTTCTACTACGCCGTGAGCCTGGCGATGGAGCCGGAGAAGGTGAAGAAGGCCATCGAGACCGAGGAGCGCCAGACCGCCGAGGAGAAAGACCTCAACCTGCCCGGCTGAGAGCGCAAGGCGATGGCTGACGAAGCGGCTAGATCTTGTCGCCGCGCTCGACTTGGGGCGCGGGCAGCCGCCAGCGCCGCGGCAGGTAGGCCCGGCTGCCGGCGTAGAAACCGATCGTCATGTTGCCGCCCTGCGCCTCACTGAAGCGTTCGATCGCCATGCGGCGGATGCGCTTGCCGATGACGTACCACTCGACGAGCAGCGCGACGAAGATAGCGAGCACGACGAGTTGGACCATGGCCAGCGCCGGGATGAACGCGCTGATGATCATCAACGGGAACAGCCACAGCAGGTAGTTGCTCAGCATGCGCGAGGAGTCGACGTAGTCGCGCGCGAGCTTGCGCGTTTGGCCCTGGTCGCGCCGGGGGAGTGCCGACGGGTCGCCGCGCTTGAGCGCGGCCCGCTGCTCGGCGACCGAGCGCGGTTTGGCGGCGACCTTCGTCGCCTTCTGCGCGCGGGTCAGCTGCTTCTGCCGGGCGTAGGCCTCTTTGCGGGTCTTCGGTGCGGTGACCGGCCCGCGCTTGCCCTGCGAATCACGCCGCTTGGGCGTGGGGCGTCCCTTGCGCGCGAGCGCCTCGGCCGCCGTCTCGACGACGGCGGGTTCGGGGTCCTCGGTCTTCTCGCGCTTGGAGAGCTTCACGGCCCCAGATTACCTAAGGCAGCGCCAACATCCGATCCAGCGCCTGTCGGGCGTTCTCGGCGACTCGGGGCTCGACGGTGATGCGGTTCACAACCGCACCGCCGGCCAGCGTCTCCAGCGAGTGGACGAGGTGCGGCAGGTCGACGCGGTTCATCGTCGAGCAGTAGCAGACGGTCTTCTCGAGGAAGACGATCTGCTTGTCCGGGTGCTGGTTCGCCAGGCGACGGACCAGGTTGAGTTCGGTGCCGACGGCCCACGACGATCCCGACGGCGCGGCGTCCAGGGCCCGGATGATGTATTCGGTGGAGCCCACCAGGTCGGCCGCCAGCACGACTTCGTGGCGGCACTCCGGGTGCACGAGGATATTGACGTCGGGGATGCGGCGCCGCACCTCGGCCACGTTCTCGGCGCTGAACCGGCCGTGCACCGAGCAGTGGCCCTGCCACAGGATCATCTTCGCGTCCCGCAGCTGCTCGCGGCTCAGCCCGCCGTCGCGTCGGTGCGGGTTGAAGACCACGCACTCGTCCAGGCCGATGCCCAGCTCCAGCACCGCGGTATTGCGCCCGAGGTGCTGGTCGGGCATGAACAGCACCTTCTCGCCGCGATCGAAGGCCCAGCGCAGCGCGCGTTCGGCGTTCGACGACGTGCAGACCGCCCCGCCGTGCTCACCGGTGAAGGCCTTGATCGCGGCCGACGAGTTCATGTACGTGATCGGGACGGTGACCCCGGCGACGCCGGCGTCGGTCAGCACGTCCCAGGCCTCGAGGACCTGCTGGTAGCCGGCCATGTCGGCCATCGAGCATCCGGCGGCCAGATCGGGGAGCACGACCTGCTGGTCGACCGAGGTGAGGATATCCGCCGATTCAGCCATGAAATGGACGCCGCAGAAGACGATGAACTCGGCCTCGGGCCGCGCGGCGGCCTCCCGGGCGAGCTTGAACGAGTCGCCGGTGACGTCGGCGAACTGGATGACCTCGTCGCGCTGGTAGTGGTGGCCGAGGACGAACGCGCGCTCGCCGAGCGCCGCCCGTGCCGCCCGCGCCCGCTCGACCAGGGTCGGGTCGGACGCGGGCGGCAACTCGCCCGGGCAGTCGACCCCCCGTTCGGACCCGGCATCGCGACCGCGGCCCAGCAGTAGCAGAGCGGACGGGGCGGGTTCGGTGAACGTCACGACTGCAGCGTAATCCTGGGCGGCGCCGGCCCCGCTTTGTCGGGGTGCCGGTTATCATGGAATGAGTGCCGGGTTATCTCGGTTGCGCCTGAAGTACCTGGACCCGATCCCTGGGAGCGATATGACCACCAGCACGGAAACCGCTGTCGAGTTGACGAGCGCACCGACCGAGGCCCCGGCTCAGGACGTCAAGCTCACCGAGGGCGCTGCCGTCAAGGTCCGTGCCCTGCTCGACGGGGAAGGTCGCGACGACCTGCGCCTGCGCATCGCCGTCCAGCCCGGTGGCTGCGCCGGCCTGCAGTACCAGCTCTTCTTCGACGAGCGTCAGCTCGACGGCGATGTCGAGCTCGACCTGCACGGCGTCCCGGTGGTTCTCGACCGGATGAGCGCCCCGTACCTCGGCGGCGCCACGATCGACTTCACCGACACGATCGAGCAGCAGGGCTTCACCATCGACAACCCGAACGCCTCCAGCGGCTGCGCCTGCGGCAACAGCTTCTGCGGGTAGCTGACCCGCCGTTCGGTAGCGTGTCGCCTCGTGTCCGTACTTGTCGCGGGATCCATCGCTTCTGATCACCTGATGCACTTTCCGGGCAAGTTCTCGGATCAGCTGCTGGCCGACCACCTGCACAAGGTGTCGCTGTCGTTCCTCGTGGACGAGCTCGACATCAAGCGCGGTGGCGTGGCGCCGAACATCTGCTACGCGATGGCGCAGCTGGGGGCGACCCCGGTGCTGGTCGGGGCGGTCGGCTCGGATTTCTCCGAGTACCGCGACTTTCTCGAGGCCAACGGCGTCAATTGCGACCACGTCTACGTGTCCGAGACCAAGCACACAGCCCGTTTCGTCTGCACCACCGACACCGAGATGAACCAGATCGGCTCGTTCTACGCCGGCGCGATGGCCGAGTCAGCGCAGATCAAGATCGCACCGATCTGGGCGGCGGCTGACGGTGACCTGGTCGTGATCAGCGCCTACGACCCGGCGGCCATGGTGCAGCACAGTGCCGAATGCCGGGAAAAGGGCATGCGCTTCGTCGCCGACCCGTCGCAGCAGATCACCCGAATGGACGGGCCACAGCTGCACGAGCTGATCGAGGGCGCCGATCTGCTGTTCACCAACTCCTACGAACGCGAACTGCTCGAATCGAAAACCGGTCTGACCACCGCCGACATCGACGCGCTGGTCGATGTCCGGGTCACGACGCTCGGGTCCGAGGGTGTCGACATCGTCGGTGACTTCGGCACGGTCCACGTCCCCGTCGCCCAGGAACGCGGGCGGCACGACCCCACCGGGGTTGGCGATGCGTTCCGCGGCGCATTCCTGACCGCCCGCGGCTGGGGAATGTCGTGGGAGCGGGCCGCCCAGGTCGGCAGCCTGCTGGCGACGATGGTCCTCGAGACGGTCGGCACCCAGGAGTACTCCGTCGAGAAGGACGAATTCACCAACCGGCTGGCCGAGTCGTACGGCGACGACTGCGCGTCCGAGATCCTGCCCCACCTGAGCTAGAGCCGCACCGGGTAGACCGGCTCGGGCACAGCCGGCGTGATTCGGTTCTCGACGAAAATGCCGTGCCAGGTCAGGAAGACCAGCAGCGTCCAGATCTTGCGCGAGTAGTCGTGCGGGCCGGTGCGGTGCGCCTCGAGCAGCCGCAGCGCCGCCTCGCGGTCGATCAGTTCATCGGCCTGCGACTCGGTGATGATCGCGCGGGCCCACTCGTACATGACGTCCTTGAGCCAGTGCCGGATCGGTACCGGAAACCCGAGCTTGGCCCGGTTGAGCACGTGGTCGGGCACGATCGGCGCGAGCGCGCGGCGCAGCGCGTACTTCGTCGTCTCCTTGGTGATCTTCAGATCGGTGGGGATGGACGCGGCCACCGCGAACACCTCGGTGTCGAGGAACGGCACCCGCAGTTCGAGCGAGTTGGCCATCGTCATCTTGTCGGCCTTGACGAGGATGTCGCCGCGCAGCCAGGTGAACAGGTCGACGTACTGCATCCGGGTCGAGTCGTCGAGGTGCGTGGTGCGATCGTAGAGCTCGCTGGTCACGTCCATGTAGGACCCGGCCGGGTCGTAGGCGCGGTAGATCTCGCGCATCTCGTCAGGACGGAAGATGCGGGCGTTGCCGTAGTAACGCTCCTCGATCCCGATGGCGCCGCGACGCAAGAGATCCTTGCCCCGCCGGCCCTCCGGGATCTTGGTGGACAGCTTGCCCAGGCCGCGCCGCGCCGACGGCGGCAGGTAGTTGAAGGCCTTGAGCGAGATGGGTTCGCGGTAGATCGTGTAGCCACCGAACAGCTCGTCGGCGCCCTCGCCGGACAACACGACCTTGACGTGCTTACGAGCTTCGCGGGCGATGAAGTACAGCGGCACCAGCGCCGGATCGGCGACCGGATCGTCGAGGTACCAGACGATGAGCGGCAAGGACTCCATCATCTCTTCGGCCGTGACCACCTTGGTGATGTGCTCGACGCCGATGGCGGCCGCCGACTCGGCTGCGACGTCGATCTCGCTGTAGCCCGCGCGCTCGAAGCCGGTGGTGAACGTCAGCAACTTGGGGTTGTGCCGGCGAGCCAGGGCGGCGATGGCCGTGGAATCGATGCCGCCGGACAGGAACGCCCCGACGGTGACGTCGGCGCGCATGTGCTTGGCGACGGAGTCCTCGAGCGCCTCGCCGATCTCGCGGTAGAGCTTGTCGGCATCGGGCACCGGCGTGATCGCGAAATCGGGGTGGAAGTAGCGATGGGCGCGCAGTTGCTCACCGGGTCGCAGCGTGAAGTAGGTGCCGGACTCGACCCGGCGGATCTCGGTGTGCATGGTCGCCGGCTCGGGCACGTACTGCAGGGTGAGATAGTGCTGCAGCGCGGTCGTGTCGATGTTGGCCGGCACCGCGGCCGCAGCGACGTCGAGTATCGACTTCTTCTCGCTGGCGAAGAACGTGCCGCGCTCATCGGCATAGGTGAACAGTGGCTTGATGCCGAACCAGTCGCGCGCCCCGAACAGCACCCGCTCCTGCGAATCCCAGATCAGAAACGTGAACATGCCGCGCAGTTCGCGCACGATCTTCGGGCCGAGGAAGTGATAGCCGGCGATGATGGCCTCGCCATCGCCGTCGGTGTCGAACATCGCCCCGAAGTCGCGGGCGAGCCGCTCGCGTAGCTCTAGGTAGTTGTAAATCTCACCGTTGAAGATCAACTGGTAGCGGCCGGCCAGCCACGACAGCGGCTGGTGCGAGTGTTCGATGTCGATGATCGACAGGCGGCGAAATCCGATCGCGACATCGTGGTCGTGCCAGACCCCGCCCTCGTCCGGGCCGCGGTGCCGCATGTCGGCGAGCGAGCCCTCGACCACGGGCGCCACACCGGCCGCATTCCCGTCGGCCGACAGGAACCCGATCAACCCACACAAGGACTGTTCCGCCTCTCCGGACTTAGCTGTTGTTGTCTTGTCCCAGCTTATTGTCCTGGTTCGCTGTTGCCTTCCACTTCCAGCCTTGCCTCACCGCGCTGTTGCTCTCCAATTCCAGCCCCACCTCACGGCGCTGTTGCCTGCTTCCAGCCCCTGCTTGCCGGGTTGCCCTTTGCTTCCAGGCCCGCCTCGCCTCTTCAGTCAGCGGCGTACTTCGTCGGGGGGCCATACGGCGCCGGCCCGGTGCTCGACGGGTCACAGCCCGCCGGCGCCGAGTTCGGCCCGGACCCCGCCGACCACATCGGGCAGCACGGCCAGGAACTCGTCGACCTCAGCGTCGGTCGTCGTCGGATGCAGTGACACGCGCACATTGCCGGACGGCAGCGCGCCCATGGCCACGAGCACGTGCGAAGGCTCGAGCGACGACGACGTGCACGACGAGCCCGACGACACCGCGAAGCCGCGGCGATCGAGCGCGCCGAGCAAGGCCTCGCCGTCGACGTAGAGACACGAGAACGTGACCATGTGGGGCAGCCGGTCGACCCCGTCGCCCAGCACCTCGACGTCGGCCACCGTGCGCGACACCGTGCGGCGGATCCGCTCGATCAGCGCCCGCTGCCGCTCGGCCTGGGCCACCCGGTCGGCCTCGACGGCGCGCAGCGCAGCCGCCGCGGCGACAACGGCCGGCAGGTCCGGCAGTCCGGGGATGCGACCGGCCTCGCGCTCGTCCTCCGGGTAGGGCGAGCGCCACCTCGTGCCGGTCCGCACCGCCAGCACGCCCACGGCCGGCCCACCCCACATGCGCGCGTCGCCGGCCAGCACCGTCCACCCGGCCGGCAGGTCGGTGTGCCCGATCGTGTGCGTGGCATCGACCACCAACGGGACGTCCAGCTCGGCCGCCACGTGCGTCACCGGCTGGGTGGTGCCGACCTCGTGATTCGCGGCCTGCAGGGCGGCGGCGACCACCCCGGGCGCCCGGGCCGCGGCAATGAAGGCATCGGCGTCGACGCGGGCCAGCCGGTCCACTGCGACGGGCACCGGATCGCCGCCGAAGCGGGCGGCGTGCAGCACGGCCGAGTGCTCGACCGCGCTGTGCACCAGCGCCCGACCGGTCCGGGTGCCGCCCTGCAGCGTGCCGAGCACCGCCGCATGCAGCGCCTGGGTGCCGTTAGCCGCGAAGCTCACCTCGTCCGGGCGCGCGCCCAGCGCGTCGGCCAGCGATTCCCGGGCGGCGTCGAGCAGCATCCGGGCCCGCCGGCCGGCTGTGTACAGGCGCGCGGGGTCGGCCCAGCCGTCGTCCATCGCGGCCTGCCAGGCCGCCCGGGCGACGGGGTGCCACACGGCCCCCGAAGCGGCGTCGAGATGGGCGGGCACGGTCCGACCGTAGCGCCGCCCGGCGCCATCGTGATCGTGTCGTGGTTCCCGGGCGAAACGCCCGCCCCGGCCCGGGTAGCGGCCGTCGGGTCCAGTAGGCTCCCAACCGTTCGCAAGACGTGTTCGGGAGGCGGTTTCTGGTGCGGCGTACACGCTGGGCTCGGGGTGGCCGTGCCGCGGTTCTCCTCGCCTTAGTGGCGCTCCTGCTCACCGGCTGCTCGGCCAAGGACTGGGAGCGCAATTTGCGCTTCGGCTGGCCCACCGGCGTCACCAAGCAGGCGACCGAGATGCGGGTGCTCTGGACATGGTCAGGAGTCACCGCGCTGGCGCTGGGCGTCGTCGTCTGGGGCCTGATCTTCTGGTGCTGCATCCGCTACCGCAAGAAGAGCGACGACCTGCCCCGCCAGACCAAGTACAACTTCTGGGTCGAGGCCGTCTGCTTCGCCTTCCCGTTCATCGTGATCGCCGGGCTGTTCTACCGCACCGTGGTCGTCGAGGACGACGTCAACCACCTCAGCAAGAACCCCGACGTCCGCATCCAGGTCGACGCCTTCAAGTGGAACTGGCAGTTCGAGTACCACCAGTACACCGACGCCTCGGGCGTGGTGCACAAGACGACGTACCCGGGCCAGACCGCGCTCAGTGACCCGACCGGCGACACTTCGGCCAAGCAGCGCAATAACGCGACCAAGCGCCAGTGCGACGAGGCGTCCAGCATCGGCTCCTACAACTGCGGGGCCTCCGGCACCGGCGGCAACATCTCTGGCGGCCCGCTCTACCTGTCGACCGTGGGTTCGCAGAACGAGATCCCGGTCCTCGTGATCCCGGTCAACCGCACGGTCCGGATCGTCGAGCACTCCTACGACGTCATCCACTCCTTCTGGGTCCCGGACTTCCTGTTCAAACGCGACGTCATCCCCTACGGCACCGCGTCAACCGCCCGCGACAACCAGTTCGAGTTCACCGCGACCACCACCGGCAGCTTCGTCGGCCGGTGTGCTGAACTGTGCGGCATCTACCATTCGCAGATGAACTTCGAAGTCCGCGTCGTCCCGGAGTCCACCTTCGAGGCCTACGTCAAGGCGCTGCAGACGATCGGCTCGGCCGATCCGGCCCGCCAGGCCAAAGCGCTGAAACTGGCCATGCCGACGCGCAGCGCCTACGCCACCACGACGTACCCACTCGACAGCAGCCGCACCTCCCGCAAGGCATCGCAGAGGCAGGGGTCGTGACGTGAAGGTCGAAGCCAGACTCTTTCTCGGTGTTGCCGCCTTCTGCTGGCTCATCGCCCTCGCCTACGGCATCTGGACCGATCAGAGCCAGGGCCATGTCGAGGTCATCGGCGTCGCGGCGTTGATCCTGTCCGGCGGCCTGCTGGGCATCCCCGGGTCGTTCTTCATGTTCGTTTCGCGGCGCATCGACCCGCGCCCCGAGGATAGCAGCGACGCCGAGATCGCCGAGGCCGCGAGCGACTTCGGGTTCTTCAGCCCGGGCAGTTACTGGCCGGTGACGCTGGCGGGTGCGGCGACGGTGGCCGGGGTCGGCCTGGCCTTCGTGCAGGTGTGGCTGCTCATCGTCGGCGTCCTGCTGCTGATGTTCTCCATCGGCGGGCTGCTGTTCGAGTACTACCTCGGTGGCTCACGCCCGCTGGGCTGAGCCCGGTGTGTTACATCCGTGTGGGTTCTCGGGTAGCCTGCGGCGGGAAGTGAGACTGTACATTTCCGTGGGGGAACGAACCGTCGACCTGCCGTGAAGGGCCCCCAGACCATGCGCTTTCCCGCCAGCATCCTGCATGCGGCCCGTCTGCGCGCCGGCATCGCCGCCATCGTTGTGGCCACCTTGAGCGCCGCCACCCTCGCCCTGGCCGGCCCGGCCGCAGCGAATCCGCCTGGCCCGTCCGACCCGAAGGGCTCGGTGACGTCGATCGCGCGGGCTCCCGGCGGCGTCAAGTTCGTCGGCTGGGCCTTCGACCAGAGCGCGCGCACCACGAACATCGAGATCGCCAGCGTGGTCGACGGGAAGCGCATCACTCCGACCGTGCGCACCAGCCTCAAGAACCCGGCCGTAACCCAGAAGTACAAGACCGGGCCCACTCCGGGCTTCACGACCACCGTGCCCGTCGGCAGCGGACGGCACACCGTCTGCCTGGTGGCCAAGGATCTGGGCCAGGGCCTGGACACGCTCATCCGCTGCGTCGAGACTCCGCTGGGCACGAAGCTGACGGCCGCCCAGGTAGCCGCTCGCAGCCCGAAGGGCGCGATCCGGCGCAGCTGGGCGAAC
>CAXTHY010000057.1:0-25259 GCA_964244175.1 uncultured Jatrophihabitans sp.
GCGCTACCCCGTCTGGCTGGCGAACGTCGGCTGGGTCATCACGGCGATCGGCATGGAGCTGAACCCGAGGAACATCGCCACGCCCATCGCGATCATTAAGGTTCGGCGTTTGCCAAGATAGCGGCTGGCCCGCGTCCAGCCCGGCATAGAGCGACAGGTCCGCCGCCTGCGCAGCACCACCGCAGGCGTCGATCGCGTGGACGCGTCCCTCGGCGGCGCGCACGGTGTCGACCAGGCTGGCGGTGCCGGGCGCGCGCAGGTCGGTGCCACGCGAGTCGTTGGCGCTGGCGGCGAAGCCGATCCCGGCACCCAGGCAGACGATCGGGACGAGCACGCGCCAGGTCTGCGAACCGGCGCGGCGTCCGGGCGCAGTCGCGGAGGCGCTGCGAGCCATCCAGCCACCCCTCCATCGGTCAGACGTCTACGCTAACCCTGACGTCCGCGTTGCCGCTGTACGCCGACCCCGCAGCGCCGAAGCCAGGAGTGAACGTGCCGAAGTCCAAGGTCCGTAAGAAGCCCGACGCCCCGTTGCGCACGACGCAGTCCGCCCCGACGAGGTCCCTCGCGCCCAGCCCCAACTGGTACCCGATCGTCATGGCCGTGGTCCTGCTGCTCGGGCTGGCCTACATGGTCGTCTACTACCTGACCTCCAGCGGGACCTCTCCGCACATCCCGGTCATGGCCGGACTCGGCGCATGGAACTTCGCCATCGGTTTCGGCGTCATGCTGCTCGGCCTGATCATGGCGGTGCGCTGGCGCTGACGGCGTCATTCCCGCCGTTTTGCACGCCTGTGATTACACAGTTGTAGTTTTCCCCAGTTGGGGACAAGCCTGTGGATGACGCTACTTCGACGCCACCGGTCGCCCGGTTCGGGCCGGACCGCCGCTACACCTGGTTCGCCGTCGCGGGCGTGCTCATCGCGCTCGGCGTCGTCGTCGTGTCCGCCGACCGGCCGGGACGCCTGCTGTTCGGGTTGGCCGCGGCGCTGCTGCTCGGCTACGTAGTCACCGATCTGGTCTTCACGCCCCGCCTGACGGTCTCGGCGGCGGGGATCGTGATCAATTCGCCCCTGACCCGCGCCACGCTGGAGTGGTCCGAAATCGAGCACGTCAGAGCCGATACCCGTACCCGGCTCGGCCTGCGCAGCACCACGCTGGAGGTCGACGCCGGCCCGGTGCTGGCGGTGCTCAGCCGCCGCGCGCTGGCCGGCGACCCGGCCGAGATCGCCGAGCTGGTCCGGGCGTTTCGACCTGCGGGCTAGGCGCTAGGCGATCACCAGGACGCGCTGCGAATCACCACGACGAGCACGACCAGGACGGCCACCGCACCCAGCCCACCGGCCTGCACGGCGGTGCTCGGACGAGACCGCAGCTTCGGCAACCCGGCGATCGCCAGCCCGGCCAGCACCCCGGTGACGAAGCCGCCGACGTGCCCGAGCTTAGAGATCCCGCTGATCGAGAACGTCAGCGCGAAATTCAGCACGATCGTGCCGATCAGCCACTGCGGGTTCAGTCCGAGTTGCCGGAACATGATCACGGCCGCGGCGAACAGGCCGAAGATCGCGCCGGACGCGCCCACCGTCGTCTCGTTGGCGGCGCCGAACGCGTAGACGGCCGCGCCGCCGCCGAGGGCGGCGAGCAGGTACAGCGCGGCGAACCGCCAGCGCCCCAGCAGCGCCTCGAGCGGCGGGCCGAGGATGGCCAGCGCCAACATGTTGGACCCGATGTGCAGCGGCGTCAGGTGCAGGAACGCCGAGGTGATCAACTCGTAGTAGCGCCCGGCGTGGACGAACGGCGGGAACAGCTGCCAGTGGTAGTAGAGCGACGACGCCGGCGAGCCGCTCAGGTCGCGCAGCCCGTTCACCGATTGGCTGCCGGTGTAGAGGTAGGCGGCGACGTTGAGCAGCCCGAGCACGATGGTCACGTACGGCGGCGACTTCAGCAGTTTCGCGCCCACCGCGGTGCGCGGCGCCCGGACTGTGCGCGCGCCTCGCTCGACGTCGTCGGGGCAGTGGAAGCCCACCGAGGCCGGGCGCATGCAGTCCGGGCAGATCGGCCGGTCACAACGGGTGCAGCGGACCAACGCCTCCCGTTTCGGGTGGCGGTAGCAGCGCGCGGCGACCTCCGCGTCCGGTTGCGACATCGGGATCAGGCGGCGGGCTCCACCGTCACCGAGTTGATCGTGATGTCCTGCACCGGCTTGTCGCCCCGGCCGACCTTGGTAGTGGCGATGGCGTCGACGATCGCTCGGCTGTCGGCGTCGGCGACCTCACCGAAGATCGAGTGCTTGCGGTTCAGGTGCGGGGTGCGGCCCACGGTGATGAAGAACTGCGAGCCGTTCGTGTTCGCGCCCGAGTTGGCCATCGCCAGCAGGTACGGGCGATCGAAGGACAGCTCGGGGTGGAACTCGTCGGCGAACTTGTAGCCCGGGCCGCCGAAGCCCTCCCCGAGCGGGTCGCCGCCCTGGATCATGAAGCCGGCGATGACCCGGTGGAAGATCGTCCCGTCGTAGAGCGGGTCGTTGGTCTTCGTCCTGGTGCCAGGGTGGGTCCACTCGACACCGCCGGTCGCGAGGTCGACGAAGTTCTTGACCGTCTTGGGCGCGTGGTTGCCGAACAGTTCGATGCGGATGTCGCCGGCCGAGGTGTGCAGGGTGGCGATCTGCGTTGCGGACAAGACTGTGACTCCAGCGTGCTGTGAGGACGGGTGGACGATCCATCCTGCCACGACCGCTCCGGCTCAGAATTTGCCCGCGATGGCCTGGGCCAGGTAGAGGGCGTTGCGCGAGGTGTCGTTGCGCTGGGTGTACACGACGACGAGCACGCGGCCCTTGGCGAAGACGAAGGCCCAGTCGCTTGGACCGTCCGGGCCGAAGAACTTGGTCTTGAAGCAGATGCCGTCGACGCCCTTGACGAAGTCGCGTTCCACGATCTGCTCCGTCCCGCTGCGGGCCGTGAGCACCATCGCGTTGTGCGCGGTGACGGCGTCGGCCAGGGTCTGCGGGTGGATCTCGGCCACCGCCTCGTACGGTCCGGCGAAGAAGTAGAACCGGCAGCCCACCGGCTTCAGCTTGGTCAGCACCGTCGTGCGATACACCCGGTCGCCCTCGAGGTCGGCGACGTTCACGCCCTTGCCGTTGTCCTCGTCCAGGCCGGAGCGGATGTAGGGGCAGCGCCCGTTGCGCTCATCCTGGTGGGCCTTCTCGCCGGGACGAAGGGGCCGGCGGCTGCTCGCGGCGGCCGGCGTGAACGGCGTCGTCGGCGGCGCCGGTGCGGTCCGGGTGCCGACGATCGTCGTGCGGGTGGCGGGCAGCGAGGTTGTCGGCCCGCTCGGTGCGCTCGAGGTGCAGGCGGCCAGCGCCCCCACCAGCACGGTCAGCCCGACCAGTACGCGGACCCGCACCTTGGTCGTCCTCATCTCGGCCGGGCGACGGCGACGCGGGCGGCGAGCTGGGGCAGCGCGTCGTCGAGCGGCTCGAGCTCGACCGACTCGCCGCGGCGGGCGTAGGCCCGGGTGAGCAGGTCGTCGGCGAAGCGCGGGCTCTTCGCGAGCACCGGACCGTGCAGGTAGGTGCCGATGACGTTGCCGCGCACCGCGCCCTCGGTGCCGTCCTTGCCGTTGTTGCCGCGGCCGGGCGGTGTACTGCCCAGCGGCTGGGCGCCGGCACCCAGCGTCGTGAGGCCGCTGTGGTTCTCGTAGCCGACGAGCCGGCCGCGGCGCAGTGTCGCGGCGGTGTCGACGACATTGTTGCCGATCAGGCGTACCGGCTGGCCGTGGGTGACGACGTCGAGCACGCCCACGCCGGTGATGTGTCGCCCCTCGTGCGTGACGAACTCGTGCCCGAGCAGCTGGAAGCTGCCACAGATCGCCAGGATCACGACGCCGTCGTCGGCCATCGCCCGCAGCGTCGCGCCCCGGTCGACGAAGTCGGCACCGATGTCGCCCTGAGCCGCGTCCTGCCCGCCGCCGCCGAGCAGGATGTCGGCGTCGGTCGGCAACGGGTCACCGACGCTGACCGGCACGACGGTCACCGGCAGCCCGCGCCACTGGAGCCGCTTGCGCAGCACGAGCACGTTGCCGGTGTCGCCGTAGATGTTCATCTCGCGCGGGTACAGGTGCACCAGGGTCAGCGGCTTCACGCGGCCGTGCCGATCCGTTGCAGGGTCGCGTGCAGCGCCCACATCGCGGTGTAGGTGCTGAAGACGACGACCCGGGCATCCGGGCCCACGGCAGCGACCGCCGAGCGCACGCTCTTCTCGAGGTCGGGCTCGATCTCGTCGACCTCGATGTCGTCGTAGCGCATCCGCACGGCCATGTCGGCCGCGCGGGTGCCGGCGGTGGCCCGCCGAGCGGACGTGCTGGCCAGGGCGGTGAAGTCGACATCCCACAGCCACGACACGTCCCGGCCGTCGGCGTAGTCGTCGTTGATGGCGATCACGACGGCCGCGGGCGCCTCGGCGTCGAGCGTGCGCAGCGTCTGCCGGAAGCCGGCCGGGTTCTTCACCAGCTGCAGCACGACCCGGCGTCCGTCGACGATGAACGTCTGGCCGCGACCGAAGGCCGGCGACACGCGGGCGAGGCCGGCCACGACGCCGGCGGCGTCGAAGCCGAAGGTGAGCCCCAGCGCCGCGGCGCCGCAGGCGTTCTGAGCGTTGTGCGGCCCCTCGGCCCGCAGCACAACGTCGTGGTCGACGCCGCCGATCCGCATGCTCAGAGCCGGTCGGGTCGGCCCCGGCAGGGCCCGCAGTTCGACCTCGGCCGGCAGGTCCGACACGTGGACGGGGCCGCCGTAGAGCTCCTCGTCGTTCGGGAACAACTCCCGCAGCTCGGGCGACACCCCGTAGTAGCTGACCACGGCCGAGGTACGGGCGGCCAGCGCGGCGACGCGCTGGTCGTCGCGGTTTAGCACCACGTGCCCGGTCGTCGCGGCTGCGACCTGGCCGAGCAGGCCGGCGGTCGTGTCGATCTCGCCGAAGCGGTCGAGCTGATCGCGCATGACGTTGAGCAGCAGCGCCCGCCTGGGCGCCACCCGCTCGACGAAACGCACGGCCCAGGCCTCGTCCAGCTCGAACACGGCCACGTCGTAGCGCAACTTCCCCGACCACGACGCGTGCTCCACCGTCGCGGTGATCGTCCCGCGGACGAAGTTCGAACCGGTGTCGTTGGTCAGCACCCGCAGGCGCTGGTCGAGCAGGGTGGCGATCATCTTCGTCGTCGTCGTCTTGCCGTTCGTGCCGGTGACGACGACGACACCTTCGGCCAGCCCGGCCATCGCGTGGGCGAGGTAGCCGGGGAACGCCTTCTCGACGACCAGGCCCGGCAGCGCGTTGCCCCGGCGCCCGATCAACCTCAGGGCCAGCAAGGTGAGCTTGCCCAACCAGACCGCGAGCAGGTTCACCGCCCACACGCTACCGATGCGTACGACGCGCAGAACGACCGAAGGGGGCGCGCCGCCGAAGCGACGCGCCCCCTCGCGATCGAAGAAGGCGGCCGATCAGGACTTCGGTATCGCGGTCAGCCACTTCGTGGTCGGCACCCCGACGCCGGTGACGTAGTCGTACCCGGTCGTCACCTGCAGGCTGCTGTCCTGTCCGAAGGTGCGGACTGAGTACAGCACGCCGTCGTCGGCGTCCTCGCCGTTCGCGAAATCGGCGCGCACGACGCCTGCTACAGGTGGCGTGCCCTTCACGTCGGTGAAGGAGGACTGCTTCGCGTAGATCACCGGGTTCAGCAGTCCCACGCCGCGGTGGGCTTGCTGGAAGGCGAGCGCCGTCTCGCCGGCGAACAGCGGCGAGGCGAGGCTGGTGCCGCCGATGCGGTACTCGTCGTAGTACACGCCGTCGCTGAACGTCTGGGTCTCCCCGATCAGGAAGCCGGTGTTCGGATCAGCGTCCATGGCCACGTCCGGCACCGAGCGGTACGGGCTGTGCGTGACGCCCTTCTGGTACGACGGCCGGTTGAACAGGGCAGACGTGCCGCCGCCAGCGCCGTAGAGGAAGCCGACCGGCGTCCAGCTCTTGCCGTCTGTGGACAGCGTGTACTTCTCGGTGCCCCAGCCGGCCTGGCCGAGCAGCGAACCGTTGGCGATCGCCGTCGAGGTGCCACCGACGCCGGTGACGTAGGGGTCCGACGACGGGTAGGCGACCTGCTTGACGCCGGTCGCCGCCAGCTCGTCGCCGTCGTCGCCGGAGGAGAAGGTGAACGAGATGCCCTCCGTCGCGCCCTGCAGGAAGACCTTTTCGTACGCGGCGATGGAGTCGGCGGTCTCGGCCTCCTCCACGTCTGCCCACGAGTTGCTCACGATCGAGGCCTTGTCCTCGCGCACAACCTTGGCCAGCGTGTCGAGGAAGTCGTCGTCGTAGCAACTCGCCGAGGCGTAGTAACGAATCTTCGCACCTGGCGCCATGGCGTGCACCGCCTCGACGTCGAGCGTCTCCTCGCCGTACCAGCCGGACGGGCCGCAATCGGCCTGCTTGGTGTACGTCTTGGGCGTCACCTGGGTGTATTGGCCCGGGACGTAGCTGCCGTCGCCGTGGTTCTCGGCGTAGGTGTTGATGTCGCTCACGATCGTCGGCGCGGCGTAGGCGTCGGTGATCGCGACCGTGACGCCGGACCCGTCGAGGGCGGTGTCGCCTTCGTAGGCGCTGCGCAGCTGCGGGCCGGTGTAGCCGCAGGGCGAGTAAGGCAGGTATGTCCCGCCGAACTTAGGCAGTGGCGTCTTGTAATCAGCCTTGTACTTCGCCTGCAGCGTGCCGAAGTCGATCGAGCACGGCCGGCCGTTGCGGAAGCCGGCCGGCGGCGGGTCCTGCTTGCTGGCTGGCGACGTGCGTTTCGGCGTTGTGTCCAAGCCGCTCACGGTCAGCACCGCCGAGGCGAGGGAGGCGGGCACCTTGAGCGACGTGCTCGGCGCCTGCACCACCCGACCGGCATGCCGGTAGCGCGCGATAGCGGTCGCGAAGGCCCTCTCGGCCGCTCGGACGCTGCCGCTGATGGTGACGTAGCTGTTGTCCGCCGCGGGCTTGCTCACGGTCAGTCCGGCCGAGCGCAGGTACTTGGTCACCGTGGCGACGGTGGCGGAGGTGGTGCCGAAACGGCTCTCGTACTGCGCGGGAGTGAGGAAGCGGCCGTAGCTGGCCGAGCCGGGCGTCGCAATGGCGTTCGCCGCCGAGGCCACCGCCGCGAGGCCGCCTCGCGGCGCGAGGTAGACCCGGGCCTTCACCTTGCTCGAGCTCTTCGCCGCGCCGAGGTGCGTGGCATGCGCGGTCCAGGCTGGCTTGCTTCGGGCGATGGGTGTGGCCGGCGTGGCGGCCGATCCGGTCGCGGCAGCGGCAACGCCGGCGGTGAACACCGCCGCGGCGGTCACCCCCACCGTCGCCAGCGCGATGGTCTTCTTCTTATGCATGAAATCTCCACTCATAGTGCTCCCCCCGCATCGCGCGGTTCGCAAACCGCGGCGGCTTCGGTCAAGGTAAGGGTTCGTGAAGTAACGCGGCGGGCAGATGGGTGTCCCGTTCCTGCATGGCAGGAACCTGCATAACCGTTGACTTCCGGCTTCCCGACCCGCGGGACCTGCACCTCTTGCTTGTCAGTAGCCCGGGCCGGCGTCAACGGCTCTTTACGTGCGGATCCCGTCGCCTAACATCACCAATCAGGAACCGGTCCACGGTCATTTGCACCGAGCCTGGGACGTGACCCCGTAGCGCCGCACCGGGATTGGAGCGCAACTCATGACCGAGCTGTCGACGTCAACGACCCTCTTGCCGACAACATTGGTCGGCAGCTACGCCCAACCAGACTGGCTCATCGACCGCGCCAAGCTCGCCGGCCGCTTCCCACCCCGCGTGCGGGCCGCGGAGCTGTGGCGTGTCGCTCCCGAGTACCTCAAGCAGGCCCAGGACGACGCCACCCTGCTCGCCATCCGCGCCCAGGAAGAAGCGGGCCTGGACATCATTACCGACGGCGAGATGCGCCGGGAGTCCTACTCCAACCATTTCGCCACGGCGCTCGACGGCATCGACATCGACAACCCCGGCACGGCCCTGGACCGCAGCGGCCACCCCAACCCGGTCCCTCGCATCGCCGGCGCGATCCGGCGAAGTAAGCCGATCGGCGTCGAGGACGTCAGATTCCTTCGCCGGCACACCGACCGGGTCATCAAGATGACCGTTCCTGGGCCGTTCACCATGTCCCAGCAGGCACAGAACGAGCACTACCCCGATCTAGAAGCCGCGGCGATGGGCTATGCGGCCGCGGTCAACGCCGAAATACGAGACCTGCACGCCGCCGGCGCCGACATCGTCCAGATCGACGAGCCGTACATGCAGGCACGACCCGACGACGCCCGCGCGTACGGGCTCGCCGCGCTCAACGCCGCCCTGGATGGCATCACCGCAACCACCGCGGTGCACATCTGCTTCGGCTACGCCGCAGTCATCCACTCCCGGCCCGAGGGCTACTCGTTCCTGCCCGAGCTGGCGGGCTGCACCGCCGACCAGATCTCGATCGAGACCGCCCAGTCCGGGCTTGACCTCGGTGTGCTTGCCGACCTCGCCGATAAGACGATCATCCTCGGCGTCATCGACCTGTCCGACCACGCTGTGGAAACCGGCGAGATCGTGGCCCAGCGGGTGCGCCGAGCGTTCCCCTACACCACGCCGGACAAGATCGTCATCGGCACCGACTGCGGCATGAAGTACCTCCCGCGTGATAGCGCCGAAGGAAAGATGCAGGCGATGGCCACCGCCGCACAGACCCTGCGCGCTGAACTGTAGGTGGTCGCGACTGTTGCGCGGTCAGTCTGATCCCCCGGCTGGACGCGACCCGGGTGGGTGCGGTAGATGACGTAGCCGTGCGAGCGCGCAAGGACGCCACCGCGAGTGAGCTGCGCTCGGGTCGCCGGGCTCAGCCCGGTCCCCGACCGGATCAGGACGGCCGCGTCACCCGATTGCAGGTAGCGCTCGACGTCGCGCGGCCAGACCAGGTTGTGCCTGCGGGTGATTGCCGCGGCGATCTCCACGATCAACCGGCTCGCGGCCGCGGCCCGCCACGCGGCCAAGCCGACCCCGATGATCACCAGCCCGACGGCGGCCAGCGCGGCCAGTTCCGGCGTCCCGTGCAACGCCGGGAACGCCACCCGCAGCGACGACAGCGCGGTGAGCCGGTCGATTGTCGGGGTGCCGTTGTGGCGGGCGACCTGATCGGAGACCACCATCCGCCACATCGTCGACGGCTCGGCGAGGAAGAACGGCGCCAGCATGAGGCCGGGCGGATGCAGCAGCACGAAGTCTTGGTACGGCAGCCGCCCGTGCACCAGCGCGTCGGCCGAGGCGTAGTCGCTCGACCTGTACCGAACCTGACCACGCTGAGGGGAACGCGGCAGATCCTCAGGCGGGGCGAATACTCGTGCCATGGGCACGCATCGCATCCTGGTCGTCGAGGACGATCACGGCCTGCGCGAACTGCTGGCGCGCGGCCTGCGCAACCAGGGCTTTGACGTCGTGACCGCCGCCGACGGCGAGTCGGCGCTGCGCAGTGTGGGCGTGCAGCCCGACGCGATCGTCCTCGACATCGGTCTCCCCGACGCCGACGGACGCGACGTGTGCCAGGCCCTGCGCAGCCGGGGCGTCGACGCGCCGGTGATCTTCCTGACCGCGCGTCGCGAAGTTACCGACCGCCTGTCCGGCTTCGCCTCCGGCGGCGACGACTACCTGCCCAAGCCGTTCGCCTTCCCCGAGCTCACCGCCCGCCTGCACGCCCTGCTGCGCCGCCACGTCCGCCCGGCCGGCGAGGACACGGCCCGGCTGCGCGTCGACCCGATCGGGCACTGCGTCTACTGGGAAGGCACGCGGGCCGAGCTATCGCCCATCGAGTACAAGTTGCTGGCCCGGCTGATCGCCGATCCCACCGCGGTCGTGCGGCGCCAGCAACTGCGTGAGGCCGCCTGGCCGATGGGCGCCATCGTCTCGGACAACACGCTCGACCAGTACCTGAGCCGGCTGCGCCGCAAGCTGGCCGAGGTGGGCGCGCGGCAGGTGATCCGCTCCACGCGCGGCGTCGGGTACCAGGTCGTGCCTTCGGCGTGAGCATCTGGCCGCGGCGCCGATCGCGCACATTACGCGGCCGGGTGTCGGTGCTGGCGCTCGGCGTGATCGCCGGCTGGCTCGTCGTGCTGGCCACCGGCTTCGACCTCGTCCTCGCCTCACGGCTCGACCGTCAGGTGGACGACGCGGTGCGGGTGCGCGCGCAGGCGGCCTCGGCCACCGTCGTCACCAGCGGCGGCCATGTCACGGGCGTGCGCGAGTCGTCGACCGACAGCGAACTCGACGCCAGCATCTGGGTCTTCGACGGCAGCCGGGCGATCGAGCGGCCGACGATCTCGGCCGCGGCCCAGCACACCGCCGACTCGCTGGCCGGGTCGCCGACGCGCTACCGCGACTCGCGGGGCTACCGGTTCTACGTGCTGCCGATCGAATCCGCGGGACGCCAGATCGGCACGCTCGTTGCCGCCATCAATCTGCACCCGTACGAGCGCACCCGCGACACCGCCATCCTCGGCTCGATGGTGGTCACCGTGCTGCTGTTGGCCGGTGCCTATCCCGTGCTGCGCATCGCCACCGGCCGGGCGTTGCGGCCGGTGGCCGAGATGACCCGGCAGGCCGCCGAGCGCAGCGTCAACGCGCCGACCGAACGGTTCGGCGTCGATCAGAGCTACGCCGAGCTCAGCTCGCTGGCCGGCACGCTCGACGAGCTGCTCGACCGCCTCGCGGCCGTCCTGCGGCACGAGCGGCAACTCTCGGCCGAGCTGTCGCACGAGCTGCGCACCCCGCTCGCCCGGGTCGCCGCCCAGGTCGATCTGATGATCGACAACGCCCGGCCCGACCAACAGGACGAGCTGCGCGCCATCCGCGAGAACTGCTCGTCGATGGATCGCATCATCGACACGCTGCTCGCGGCCGCCCGCAGCGAGCTCGTGCGCACGGTCGGGCGCTGCGACCTCGGCCCGGTGCTCGAGGCCTTCGCCACCGATCGGGGCCGGCCCGTCATCCGGTCGGCGCCGACCACGCTCGCGGTCGGTGTCGATGCCGACGTCGTGACCCGCATCCTCACGCCGATCCTGGACAACGCGCGTCGCTACGCGGCGAGCGAGATCCGGCTCGAGACGCGGCGTGACGAGCACGGGGTCACGGTGGACGTGTCCAACGATGGGCCGCGGATCCCGGCCGAACTCGCCGACCAGGTGTTCGCGCCGGGCTTTCGCGCCGACTTCGGCGACGACCACGACGGGACCGGGCTCGGGCTCGCGCTGGCCCGGCGGCTCGCCCGCTCGGCCGACGGCGACCTCACCGTCGACACCCGTAGCGGCCCAACCAAGTTCCGGCTGCTGCTGCCCGGCGGCTGATCCGGCCCGCCGGCATCGTGCTCGCGCCGGCCGCGCGCACGAACGAACCTGAAACGAACCTGACTGATTCACCCGATCCGGCCTGAGTTCATCTGCTGTTCCCCCGACGGAGTGGGGCCCGGCAACCCGCCTCGATAGACATCGCTCGACCCGTCCCGACTTCGAGGAGCCGTCCATGTCCCGCCGAATCTGCGCCGCCGCCCTGTCGATCGGGTTGGGCGCCCTGGCCGCCGTTCCCGCCGCCGCCGCGCAACCCCGCCGCGCCCACGTGAAGCACGTCCTGGTCATCTCCGTCGACGGCCTGCACCGCAGCGACCTCGCGTACTGGGTCGCGGCCCACCCGCACTCGGCCTTGGCCGCGCTGGCCGACGACGGTGTCACGTACACGCACGCCAAGACCACGTTCCCGTCGGACTCGTTCCCCGGCATGGTCGCGCAGTTCACCGGCGGCGGTGCCGGTACGACCGGCGTCTACTACGACGACACGTACAATCATGCGCTGCTCGCGCCCGGCACCCGCGACTGCACGTCGGCCACGCCCGGCACCGAGGTGTCGTGGACAGAGGCCGCCGACCGCTCACAGAACCCGATCGCCCTCGACGCCGGCCAGCAGCTGGCCGATCCCGCGCTGACCAGCTTGCCGACGAACACCCGGGCTCAGACGCTGGCCGACGCGAAGCCGATCACCGCGGCGATCCTGAAGATGACGCCGACCCCGCAGACACTGCTCGACCCGGCCGCCCTGCCCGTCGACCCGGCCACCTGCCTGCCCGTCTACCCGCACGACTACCTGCGGGTCAACACGGTGTTCGACGTCGCTCGCGCGGCCGGTCTGCGCACCGCGTGGTCGGACAAGCACGCCGCCTACGAGATCCTGAACGGCCCGAGCGGCACCGGCATCCAGGACCTCTTCACGCCCGAGATCAACAGTGTTGCCGACGATGCCGGCGACGACTGGACCACGGAGAACGCCCTCACCCGCGAGTACGACGGCACCAAGGTTGCCGCCGTCCTCAACGAGATCGACGGACTCGATCACTCCGGGACGCGGCGCGTCGGGACGCCGGCGATCTTCGGGATGAACTTCCAGACCTTGTCCACCGCTCAGAAGCTGCCGAGCTCCGACGGGCTCACTGGTGGCTACACCGCCCGCGGCGTGCCCGGACCGCTGGTGCGTTCATCGCTGGCCTACGTCAACGAGCAGGTCGGGGCATTGGTGCGGCGAATCGCCCGCGACGGCTTGGCCGCCAGCACGACGATCGTCCTCTCGGCCAAGCACGGCCAGTCGCCAGAGGATCCGAGCACGTTGCGACGGGTCGACGACGCCGCCATCATCGCGGCGCTCGATTCGGCCTGGGCCGCGGGGCATCGCGGCGCCGCGCCGCTGGTGTCGTTCTCCGTCGACGACGACGCGATGCTGCTGTGGCTGTCGAACCGAAGCGCGGCCGCGCTGGCGTTCGCCCAGCGGTTTCTGCTGACGCACCGCGCGCCGGCCAACCGCATCACCGACCCCAAGGGCACGTTCTCCACGACGGTCAGCGCCTCCGGGCTGACAAGCGTCTACACCGGAGCCGCTGCCGACCGCCGGGTCGGCGCGCAGCCGGGCGACACGCACGCGCCGGACCTGATCGGCATCGCCCAGCACGGCGTCGTCTACACCGGCGGGGTGAAGAAGATCGCCGAGCACGGCGGCGATTCGGCCGACGACCGCGACGTGGCGCTGCTCGTGTCCGGCGCCGGGGTCGCGCACGGGCGGACGAACCGTACGCCCGTGCTCACGACGCAGATTGCGCCCACGATCCTGCACCTGCTCGGGCTGCGCCCGCGAGCGCTGCAGGCCGTACGCATCGAGCACACGCGCGTGCTGCCGAAGATCTAGCTGTGGGGCGCAGAGAAACCCCAGAGGAATCCCAGAGGAGATGCCGAGGTTCGCCTCAGCGGTAGCGCGGCATGCTGGGCCGATGACGACCTCCCGCAGCGCAGCTGGGACTCACTCCGTCGGCCCGGCGGCAGCGCCATTGCAGGCGCTGGTGGTGGAGGACGAGCGGGACCTCGCCGATGTGCTGACCCGGGTCCTGACGCTCGAGGGCTGGTCGACCCGCTCTGCCGCCGATGGCAACGCCGCCATCCGTGCTGCGCAGACTCAGCCGCCGGATCTGGTCGTGCTCGATGTGATGTTGCCGGATATGAGTGGGCTGGATGTGCTAAGGCACCTGCGTCAGGCGAACTCAGCGGTGTGCGTGTTGTTCCTGACCGCCCGCGATGCGCTCGAAGACCGGGTCGCGGGCATCACGGCCGGCGGGGATGACTACGTCACGAAACCGTTCGCGATGGAGGAACTACTCGCCCGGCTGCGTGGTTTGGTGCGGCGGGCCGGAATCGCCGCCGTCCCGTTCGACGCCGGCCTGGCCGTCGGTGATCTGGTGATGGACGAGGACGCGCGCGAGGTCACCCGCGGCGGCGATCTGCTGGATCTGACCGTGACCGAGTTCGAACTACTGCGATTCCTGATGCGCAACCCGCGCCGCGCACTGTCGAAGGCACAGATCCTGGACCGGGTGTGGAGCTACGACTTCGGTGGCGACGCCCACGTGGTCGAGCTGTACATCTCCTACCTGCGGCGCAAGATCGACCGTGGCCGCGCGCCGATGATCCATACGGTCCGCGGCGTCGGATACATCCTCAAGCCGGCGCTGACCACGGAATCGCACGCCGGCGAGTACGGGCCGTGAGGCTCGGCCGGCCGCACGCCCCCCGCAGTCTGCGCGGCCGCCTCGTCGCGCTGCTGGTGGTCGTGCTCACTGTCGGCTTCGCCGCCGCTGCGCTGGTCACCGTGCTCGTCGTACGCCATGTGCTGGTCGACCGACTCGACTCGCAGCTGCAGGCGGCCGGTGACCGGTTCGCGGTGAGCCTCGAGCGCAACGACCACGACGCCGACAACGGCCCCGGCCGGTACGCAGACGTCGAGGGCCAGCCCGCCGGCACCCTCGGTGCCCGCCTCTACCGAGGCAAGGTCACCGTGGCGGCCATCGTCGGCGACCACGACACCGCGGATGAAGTGCCGGCCACGGCCCGGACGCGGTTGGCCAGGCTCACTGCGGACACCGCCCCGCACTCGATCAACCTGCCCGGTCTGGGCGCCTACCGCATCATTGTCACTCGCGGCCGCGACAACGACCTGCAAGTCACCGGTCTGCCCGCGAGTCCGGTCGAGCGGACCATCGACGAACTCGTGCTCATCGAGATCGGGGTCTTCGCGGCGACGTTGTTGATCGTGGCGCTCGCGTCCACTGGGCTGGTTCGCCTGATGCTCCGCCCGCTGGCGCGCGTCGCCGACACCGCGAGCGAGGTCTCGGCTCTGTCGCTGGATTCGGGCGGGGTCTCGCTGCCCCACCGGGTATCGACCGACTCGCACGGTAGCGAGGTCGACACGCTGGCTCGGGCGTTCAACACCATGCTCGAGCAGGTCGAGTCGGCGCTGGTCACCCGCGCCGACAGCGAGGATCAGCTGCGCCGGTTCATCGCCGACGCCAGCCACGAGCTCCGCACACCGGTGGCGGTCGTGCGCAGTCACGCGGAGCTGGCCCAACGTGCCGGCACCGCCGCCGACGGCTCGGGGTCGATCCTGCCGCAGGAGGTCGTGCACTCCCTCGAGCGGATCACCGTGCAGGCCGGGCGGATGGGGCGGCTGATCGAGGATCTGCTGTTGCTCGCCCGCATCGACTCGGGACGCCCTCTGGCGCACGGCGACGTCGACGTCGTGCGGGTCGCTCTCGATGCCGTCGACGATGTGCGCGCCACTGCGGTCGGTCATCAGTGGCGTTTGGCGCTGCCCCAGCACTCGGTGTGGGTCGATGGCGACGCCCACGCTCTCGCCCAGGCGGTGGCCAACCTGTTGACCAACGCCGCGACGCACACGCCGCCCGGCACCACCGTCACCGTCGCGGTCACCGTGGAGCACGTCGTCGACGTCGTCGACGGCGTCGGCGTCGGTACCGGGGCCGAGTCATCCGTGCTCGTCACCGTGACCGACGACGGTCCTGGGATGAGCGATCAGTTGGCCGCGCGGGCCTTCGACCGCTTCGTCCGCGGCGAGGATGCCCGCAGCCTGAGCCGGGGCAGCAGCGGGCTGGGCCTGCCGATCGTCGCGGCGATCGTCACGGCGCACCGCGGCACGCTCGTGCTTGACTCGGGCCCGCACGGAACCACGGTCGGCATCACGCTGCGCGCCGCCACGGGGGCCGACCTCGACGCCGTCGGCGCTCACGAGCAGCCCACAGGATCGTGAGAGCAACTCGAGAGCTTGACCCCCGAAGCTGATGTTCACCACGAACAGAGAGAGTTGTCGCCGCCATGTCCGCCGTCCTGAACCAGCCGCGTGACGTGTTCCCCGCACCTGCGCCGGCGCCACTTCGGACCGGTGCGCGAATTACCCCGAATGCGGCGCTCGCCGGCGTCGCGATCGGCGGCGTCGCGGTGCTGGGCCTGTGGTGGCAGGACACCACGTTTGTGTCCGGACTTGGCAGTTGGCTCACCAACGCGGGGCGCATCACCGGCCTGGGCGCCGGCTACACGATCCTCGTTGTCCTCGCCTTGATGGCCCGGGCACCCGCACTCGAACGCGGCGTCGGCTCGGACCGGCTGGCCCGCTGGCACGCCGCCGCCGGCCGATACGCCATCAGCCTGGCCGTCGCCCATACGTTGCTGATCATCTGGGGCTACGCGGTGACCGCACACACGAACGTGGTCGCGCAGACCGGGACGCTCGTGCTCACCTACCCCGACGTGCTCATGGCCACCGTCGCCCTCGGCCTCTTCGTGCTCGTCGGGATCACGTCGGCGCGGGCCGCCCGCAAGCGCCTGCGGTACGAGACTTGGCACCTCGTGCACCTCTACACCTACCTGGCGATCGCATTGGCGTTCAGTCATCAGTTCGCCACTGGTGCCGACTTCACCGACATCCGCGTACGGGTGCTGTGGGCGGGGTTCTACCTCGTGGTCGGTGCCTTGCTCGTGTGGCACCGCGTCGTCACGCCGTTGGTCAACCTGGCCCGGCACACGCTGCGCGTCGTTGCCGTCGTGCCGCACCGACCCGGTGTGCTGTCGGTCGTGGTCGGTGGGCGTAATTTGGCCCGCCTGCGGGCCGCACCAGGACAGTTCTTCCGCTGGCGCTTCCTCACCCGCGAACTCTGGCCGGCCGCCAATCCCTACTCGCTCTCGGCTGCGCCCCGCAGTGACCAGATGCGGATCACCGTCAAGGTCGCCGGGAGCCACAGCGACGCGCTCGCTCGGCTGCGTCCTGGCACCCGGGTGCTCGCCGAAGGCCCGTACGGAGCTTTCACCGGCGACCACGTCCAGCGGTCGAAGGCCGGCCGACGCAGCGGCAAGGTGCTGCTGGTCGGCGTCGGCATTGGCATCACCCCGATCCGAGCGTTGTTCGAGACCGTTGCCGCGGTCCCCGGCGGCATCACGCTGCTCTACCGCGCCCGGCACCGGGCCGACCTCGTCCTGTGTGACGAGCTCGAACACATCGCCGCCGCGCGCGGCGCCCGAATCCACTACCTGCTCGGGTCGCGCCATGACCGGGCCGGTCATCTCACGCCGGCGCAGCTGCTTCGGCTCGTCCCCGACCTTGCCGAACACGAGGTCTACCTCTGTGGCCCGGACCCGCTGATCAAGACCGTCGCCCGCGATCTGCGCCAGGCCGGTGTCGCCCGCGCCGCCATCCACTTCGAGTCGTTCACCTTCTGACCCCACCCACCGGCAGTCACTGGCGCTGCCGGCCGCACCGAAAGTCACCGCATGAAACGCCTCCTGCTGACCGCCACCGGGACCATTGCCGGACTCATCGCGCTGCTGTCGTTCAAGACCGAGACCCCCGTGGTCGGCAACGCCGTCGCTCTGCCCGCGGCCACGCTCGGGGGGCAGCGCAGCAGCTCGACCCCGACCACCCCATCGAGCTCGGCGGCGCCAACTTCCACCAGCGCGGCAGCGGCGGCCAAGACCTACCTTGGCGCTGCGATCACCACCAGGTACGGAGTCGTCCAGGTGCGGCTCACCGTCAAGGGCAAGACGATCACCAACGTCAGCTTCGCCCAACTCACCGCCTTCGACGGACGCTCGCAACAGATCAACTCTGACGCGGCCCCACAACTTCTGCAGGAGACCCTGAGCGCGCAGTCCGCTCATGTCGACACCGTCTCTGGCGCCACCTACACCAGCGACGGTTACCTTCAGTCGCTGCAGTCGGCCCTGGACAAGGCCGGCCGCTGATGACGACGCTCGGCTCCCCCACCGCCATCGAGATCACCTGGCCACCGCCAACTCGAGCCGCGGCGCGGCCGCTGCGACACGTCGAGAACTGCATGGGCACCGTGTTCTCGTTCGACATCGCCGCACCGGGCATCGTGCGCGGCGACCTGTTCCCGATCCTCTCGTGGCTGCACGCCATGGACGTCCTGTTCTCCACCTACCGTGCCGGCAGCCAGATCAGCCGGATCAACGCCGGGCAACTCCGGCTGACCGACGCCGCCGACGAGGTGCGCGATGTGCTCGCGGCCTGCGATCGGTACCGCGACATCACGGACGGCTACTTCGACGCCCGCGCCGACGGACGTCGACTCGACCCGTCCGGATACGTGAAGGGCTGGGCCATCCAGACCGCATCCGACATGCTCGCCGCGGCCGGCTCCACCAATCACTGTGTCAACGGCGGTGGTGACGTCGTCGGCATCGGTCGCCCCACTGCGGAGCGGCCCTGGCGCATCGGTGTGGCCGACCCCCATCGTCGGGACAGGATCGTGCGCACTGTGACCGCGGGCGGCCCGATCGCCGTCGCCACCTCCGGTCTGGCCGAGCGCGGCGCCCACATCCTCGACCCCCATACCGCCCGGCCCGCCATCGAGCTCGCGTCCGTCACCGTTGCCGCACCAGACCTGATCACGGCCGACGTCTACGCCACCGCCGCCGCCGCGATGGGCGCGGAACGCGCCGTCACCTGGCTGCGGCAACAACCCGGCCTGCTCGCCACCCTCGTCCGCGCCGACGGCGCCATCATCGACATCGAGGCGTGCTAGTCGCGCACCTACCCCAGGCCCCGCATCGCAGTGGTGCACCCCGTGCCGCCGACCGGTTCTCCTAAGCTTCGTGATGTGGCAGCGGGTGGGCGGGAACGGGTCCCGGCACCGCTGATCAAGCGCCGGCTGCCGTCCGGGATGGGCGCGATGCTGCAGCCCAACGTCACCGGCGACAGGGAAGCGCGACTGACGCCCCGGTTCTGGCTGATGGTCGCGCTGACCGGCGTCGCCGCCGGGCTGCTTGGCGACGCGCTGATGTGGATCCTGTTCTCCGTGCAGCACCTGGCCTTCGATACGCACGGACGCGGCGGTGGATTCGAAGCCTCCGTCGAACGCGCCTCGGGGTGGCATCGCAGCGCGCCGCTGCTGGTCGCGGGCGTGATCGGCGGCGTGGGCTGGTACCTGCTGCGTCGTTTCACCCCGGGTAAGAAGTCCGAGGCGGACGAGGTGCTGTGGACCGGTCAGGGCCGGCTGTCGGCGCCCCGCAGCGTGGGAACGTCGGTGCTGTCTGAGGTCGTCATCGGGCTCGGCGCGTCGCTCGGCCGCGAGGCCGCGCCCAAGCTGCTGGGTGCGGTGTCGGGCAGTCTGCTCGCCGGATGGACGGGTCTGTCCGCCGCGCAGCGGCGGCTGCTGGTGGCCTGCGGCGGCGGGGCCGGGCTGGCGGCGGTCTACAATGTTCCGCTCGGCGGCGCGCTGTTCGCGGCCGAGGTGCTGCTCGGGTCGATGAACCTGCCGGTCGTGCTCCCTGCGCTGGCCTGCTCCGGCGTTGCTACCGCCGTGGCCTGGCTCTATCTGCCGGGTCACGCTACCTATCTCGACATCCCCGCCTACCACTTCCATCCACGGCTGCTGATCTGGGCGTTGATCGTCGGGCCGATCATCGGCGTGTTCGCGGCGGCCTACGTGCGGCTGATCGGCTGGATCTCCCACCACCAGGTTCGTGGCGCACTCCTGCTCGTCGCGCCGCTGCTCGCGTTCACCATCCTTGCGTTCGCGGCGGTGCGGTATCCGCAGTTGTTTGGTAACGGGCGGGGCATGGCGCACGACGCGTTCGTCGGCATCGGCAGCATCGGGCTGCTCGCTGCACTGAGCGTGCTCAAGCCCCTTGTTACCGCCCTGTGCCTGGGCAGCGGCGTCTCGGGTGGTCTGTTCACCCCCGTGATGAGCACGGGCGCCGTCTTCGGTGGCCTCCTGGGCGCGTTATGGAGCGATCTGTGGACAGGAAGCCCGATCGGCGCCTACGCGATGATCGGCGCGGTCGCGATGATCGGCGCGGCGATGCAGGCGCCCCTCGCCGCGCTGGCGCTCGTCCTGGAACTAACAAACACCGGCTTCGCTCTGATGGTCCCGATGATCGTGGCCACCGTCCTGGCCACCGCCATCACCCGCTGGATCGACGGTTACTCCATCTACACAGCCCGACTGACCGCCCCCGCATCAGTCGACACCTGAACGATTTCGACGATCGCTCGGGCTGACCCAACCAATCTCAGTCACGAGCAGTGCCCGAGTGAGGTCGAGGACCGAGAGGGTGGACTCGAACCCCAGCATCCGCCTGGCAAAGGCGGCGCTCTGTCAACTGAGCCATGGCCGGTTGGAGGCCAATAAACATGGGGCCTCCGTGCGTTGGTTACGTTGGTCGCCGACGACCGTTTACGGACGTCGTGTTGCCTATCCGTCGCCTACGCAAGATCGAGTTCATGGTCTGTGACGTTCGTGGAGAACGTCTCGGCTCTGCCGAGCGTGCAGGAACGCTACAACCTCGACGACCCGCTGAACGTCGTGCCAGACGTACCAGACCTGATACGGGAAGCCGGCGACGAAGGCGCGGCGGATATCGAGTTCCGCACGCGCATCCTGGTGGGCGTCTCCGTCACCAAGACGATGGCTTCGGTGGCTGCGTCGATCAGCTCGTCCACCTTGTGCGGGGCGTTGAGCGAGTAGTAGTCGAGGGCACGTCGGTACTCCAGCACCGCTGCCGAGCGAAAGAAGTGGGGGTAGCTCAACGCTGCTGGTCGCGGCGCCACTCGGCCGTGATCTCGGCCAGAGTCGGGCCTTCGAGCGGGAGTCCCGCGTACTCGGCCCGGCGCTCTTGCAGCAGCGTGCTGACCTCGCGCAAGATCGGGAAGTCCTCGTTTTCAATCGACTCCCACAGCTCGTTGACCAGCTCCCAGCGGTCCTCGACCGCAAGGCTCTTGGCCTGCTCAACCAGCGCGCGATCCACCACGCCTGCAGAATACTCGACGACATCCGACCTGCTGGCGGATCACCGCGAGCACCAGCGTCGTATCAAGCTACGGACGGGATGTCACCCCCGAGTGCCGCGACTACCGCGTGGATCGCGCCGGGCAGTCCCAGTAAATTCGGGCGCCGTGCGTGGAGTGTCGTGGAGTGCTGTGGAGTGCTGTGGAGTGGAGTGCTGTGGAGTGCTGTGGAGACGAAGAGAATCGAACTCTCAACCCCCGCCTTGCAAAGGCGGTGCTCTGCCAATTGAGCTACGTCCCCGGATGATGCATTCTGCCAGTCCGCCCCAGTTTGCCAGTCCGCGCGACTCGCCGGGCCGATCAGCGGGAGGCGTCGGCCGTGGCCTCGCGCCACAGCAGGTTGGCCTCGCTCTGGGCCTGGCGGCGGCGGACGGCGGCGGCAACAGCCGCAGCGGCGGCGGCCACGAGCAGCAAGGGCTTGGTCACTCGCACCTCCACGACGCTACGCCCCCGCCGGCGAGGTCCGACGGGGAGCGACGCTGTGGGCCTGGGAGGACTTGAACCTCCGGCCTCATCCTTATCAGGGATGCGCTCTAACCGACTGAGCTACAGGCCCGCGCATGTCACCCGCGCTGGGGGACGAGTCAGCATAACCACGGGGTCGACCCGGTACCGAAGCGGGTTCGATCACCTCTCCTCGCGTGACTCACCGCTCCGAGAGGGTCACCTCGATGCCACCGACGAGATCGGCGCACAGGTTGTAGACGACCGACCCGACGGTGCTCAGGGCGATGAAAAGCACGATGTTGACGACGCCGATGATCGCGGCGCTGCCGAAGACGATGCCGGCGGTGATCGGCGGCTTGGCGTTGCCGCCGTTGATCGTGGTGATCGTCTCGTTGATCTTGTCAATGACGCCGGCACCGTCGAGCACGCCGTAGAGCACGCCGACGACGATCAACCAGACGAAGAACAGCGCGATGGCCAGGACGCAGGCGAACTTCAGCACGGTCCACGGGTCGATGTGGCGCAACTGCAGCCGAGCCCGGCGGGGACCGCGCGCCGCCCGTGCCGTGCGTGCGCCCCGCGGCGCGCTGTGCGTGCCGGTGCTGACGCTCGCGCGCTTCGCGGCACCGTCGACCGGCGAGCGGGTGCCCTGCACGAGCGGCACCGTGGCGGTCGTCGCCTCCGCGGGCGCCGGCGTGATCGGCGTCGAGGTGAAGTTGGGCTCTGTGGCCGGGTAGGCACCCTGAGCCCCGGCGCCGTAGTCCGTGCTGGGTGGCGCGCTCGGCCCGGTGTGGGGCGGTTGCGTCATCGTCACTTCCGTTTCGCCGGTAACACTCGTTCTCGTGCCGCCGGGACCCTCGGAGACCCCGGCTTACTCCTGCTCGTCGGGCTCGTCCGCGTTGCGGGCCACCGCGACGAGGTTGACGCCTTCGGGCAGGTTCATCAGGCGTACCCCCATGGTCTGACGTTGTGCGCGCCTGACCTCCGCCGCCTTGGTCCGGATCACGACCCCGTCGGACGTGATCGCGTAGATCTCGTCCTTCGGGGAAACCGCGACCGCACCGACAAGGCTTCCTCGAGTGGACACGATACGCGCGGTCAGCACACCCTTGCCTCCTCGCCCTTGCACCGGATACTCCTCGATCCGGGTGCGCTTGGCGTATCCGCCCTCAGTCGCGACCAAGATTTCGATGGCGTTGCTGTCGTCCGAGGCGCGCACGACCTCCATGGCGAGCAGTTCGTCACCGTCGTTGAACCGCATCCCGAACACCCCGGAGGTGGCTCGACCCATCGGCCGCAGGGCATCGTCGTCGGCGGTGAAGCGGATCGACATGGCCTTGCGGCTGACCAGCAGCAGGTCCTGGTCGCCGGAGATCAGCGCAGCGTCGATCAACTCGTCGTCGTCGCGCAGGTTGATGGCGATGACGCCACCGGCCCGGTTCGAATCGAAGTCCGTGAGCTTGGTCTTCTTGACCAACCCGTGCTTCGTGGCCAGCACCAGGTAGGGCGCGACCTCGTAATTGTTGAGGGTGATGACCTCGGCGATGGTCTCGTCCGGCTGGAAGGCGAGCAGGTTGGCCACGTGCTGGCCGCGGGCGTTGCGGTTCGCCTCGGGCAGCTCGTAGGCCTTCGCGCGGTACACCCGGCCCTTGTTGGTGAAGAACAGGATCCAGTCGTGGGTCGACGTGACGAAGAAGTGGGCGACGATGTCGTCGGTGCGCAGGTTCGCACCCTGCACGCCCTTGCCGCCGCGCTTCTGCGCTCGGTAGAGATCGGTCCTGGTGCGCTTGGCGTAACCGGTGCGGGTGATGGTCACGACCACGTCCTCTTGCGCGATCAGGTCTTCCATCGAGACGTCGCCGTCGTGCGGGATGATCCGGGTACGCCGGTCGTCGCCGTACTTGTCGACGATCTCGTTCATCTCGTCGCGGATGATCTGCCGCTGCCGCCCGGGCTTGGCCAGGATGTCGTTGAGGTCAGCGATCTTGGCCTCGATCTCGGCGGCTTCCTCGATGATGCGGTTGCGCTCGAGCGCCGCGAGCCGGCGCAGCTGCAGGTCGAGGATCGCGGTGGCCTGCAGCTCGTCGATCTCCAGCAGCTGCATCAGCCCGCCGCGGGCGTCGTCGGCCGACGGCGCGCTGCGGATCAAGGCGATGACCGCGTCCAGCTGATCCAACGCCTTGAGCAGCGCCCGCAGGATGTGCGCGCGTTCCTGGGCCTTGCGCAGCCGGAACCGGGTGCGCCGGACGAGCACCTCGATCTGGTGCTCGACGTAGTGGCTGACGAACTGGTCCAGGCGCAGCGTGCGCGGGACGCCGTCGACGATCGCCAGCATGTTCGCGCCGAAGGTCGTCTGCAGCTGGGTGTGCTTGAACAGGTTGTTCAGCACCACCTTGGCCACCGCATCGCGGCTCAGGGTGATCACGATGCGCATGCCGATGCGGTCAGAGCTCTCGTTGTGGATCGCCCGGATGCCGGCGAGCTTGCCGTCCTTCACCAACGCCGCGATCGACTCGACGAGGTTGTCCGGATTCACCTGGTAGGGCAGCTCGGTGACGACGAGGATCGTCGCGCCCTTCGCGTCCTCTTCGACCTCCACCACCGCCCGCATACGGATCGAGCCGCGCCCGGTGCGGTAGGCGTCCTCGATGCCGTCACGTCCGACGATCAGCGACCGGGTCGGGAAGTCCGGGCCGTGGATCAGCTCGATCAGCTTCTCGAGCAGCTCCTCGTCCGTGGCGTCCGGGTGGTCGAGGGCGTACGCGACGCCCGACGCGACCTCCCGCAGGTTGTGCGGCGGGATGCGCGTGGCCATGCCGACCGCGATGCCCTCCGAACCGTTGACCAGCAGGTTCGGAAAGCGCGCCGGCAGGATGACCGGCTCGGTCGTGTTGCCGGCGTAGTTGGGGACGAAGTCGACGGTCTCCTCGTCGATGTCCTGCAACATCGCCATCGCCAGCTGCTGCAGCCGGCACTCCGTGTACCGATAGGCCGCGGCCGGGTCGTTGCCCGGCGAGCCGAAGTTGCCCTGCGGGTCGATCAGCGGATACCGCAGCGACCACGGCTGCGCCATGCGCACGAGCGCGTCGTAGAGCGCCGAGTCACCGTGCGGGTGGTAGTTGCCCATCACGTCGCCGACGACGCGTCCGCACTTGACGTAGTTGCGGTCGGGCCGAAAGCCCGAGTCGTACATCCCGTACAGGATCTTGCGGTGCACCGGCTTCAACCCGTCGCGCACATCCGGCAGCGCCCGCCCGACGATCACCGACATCGCATAGTCGATGTAGCTGCGCTGCATCTCCGACTGGATGTCGACCGGCTCGATCCGATCGAAGCTGCCGGGCGGTTCAGTGATGTCAGTCATTTCCGCCACCCCGGACCTTCACTGTTGTCGTCACGTCCCAGCCTTCTGTGCGATCGCACTGTTGCCAGCCGTTCCAGCGTCCGCTCACTAGATGTCGAGGAACCGGACGTCTTTGGCGTTGCGGATGATGAAGCTTCGGCGGGCTTCGACGTCCTCACCCATGAGAACGGAAAACAGCTCGTCGGCGGTGGCGGCGTCGTCGAGGGTGATCAGGCGCAGGATGCGGTGGGCCGGGTCCATCGTGGTCTCCCACAGCTCCTTGGAGTTCATCTCACCCAGACCCTTGTAGCGCTGGATCGCGTCTTCCTTGGCCAGCTTGCGGTTGGCGTCCTGGCCGGCCTTGATCAGGCCGTCGCGCTCCTTCTCGCTGTAGGCGTAGCTCGGGTCGCCCTTGGACCACTTGATCTTGTAGAGGGGCGGGGCGGCGAGATAGACGTGACCGGCCTCGATCAGCGGACGCATGAAGCGGAACAGCAGCGTCAACAGCAGCGTGGTGATGTGCTGGCCGTCGACGTCGGCGTCGGCCATCAGCACGATCTTGTGATAGCGCAGCTTGGCCAAATCGAAGTCGTCGTGGATGCCGGTGCCGAGCGCGGTGATCAGCGACTGGACCTCGTTGTTCTTCAACACGCGGTCGATGCGCGACTTCTCGACGTTGATGATCTTGCCGCGGATCGGCAGGATCGCCTGGAACATCGAGTCGCGGCAGG
>CAXTHY010000058.1:0-23585 GCA_964244175.1 uncultured Jatrophihabitans sp.
TCCACTACTACCGTGACGCCGATCCGTCCGCCAAGGTCCCCGGCCTCATGCATGTCAACTTCGGGCCGTATCACGTCAGCGACATCACCTTCGTCGCCGCGTTCGACGTCGACGCCAAGAAAGTCGGGCTGGATCTCTCGGTCGCGATCTCGGCCAGCGAGAACAACACGATCAAGATCTGTGACGTGCCCGAACTCGACGTCACGGTGCAGCGCGGTCCTACGCTGGACGGGCTGGGCAAGTACTACCGCGAGACCATCGAGGAATCGCGTGACGAGCCGGTCGATGTCACCCAGGTGCTCAAGGACGCCGCCGTCGACGTCCTCATCTGCTACCTGCCGGTCGGTTCGGAGCACGCCGCGAAGTTCTACGCGCAGTGCGCGATCGATGCGAAGGTCGCCTTCGTCAACGCCCTGCCGGTGTTCATCGCCAGCACCCCGGAGTGGGCCAAGAAGTTCAGCGACGCGGGTGTGCCGATCGTTGGCGACGACATCAAGTCGCAGGTGGGCGCGACGATCACCCACCGCGTGCTGACCAAGCTGTTCGAGGACCGCGGCGTCGAGGTGCAGCGCACCTACCAGCTCAACGTCGGCGGCAACATGGACTTCAAGAACATGCTCGAACGCGACCGCCTGGAGTCGAAGAAGATCAGCAAGACCCAGTCGGTCACCTCGCAGGTCCCCGACCGCGACATGGGCGCGCGCAACGTGCACATCGGCCCGTCCGACTACGTCGCGTGGCTCGATGACCGCAAGTGGGCCTTCGTCCGGCTCGAGGGCAAGACCTTCGGCGACGTGCCGCTGAACCTCGAGTACAAGCTCGAGGTCTGGGATTCGCCGAACTCGGCCGGCATCATCATCGACGCCGTGCGCGCGGCGAAGATCGCGAAGGACCGCGGTATCGGCGGCCCGATCCTCTCGGCCTCGTCGTACTTCATGAAGTCGCCGCCGGTGCAGTACTTCGACGACGACGCCCGCCAGGCCGTACAGGACTTCATCGACGGCACCGTCGAGCGTTAAAGCTGGACCGTCCCCCAGGCCGATGTCTCGCTAATTGAGCGAGACGTCGGCCGGGAAGGTCGACAGCAGGCTCAGGGGCGGCGCCTGGCGGCGCAGCACCTGCTGCCACATCGTCTTCGGTGACTCGCTGAACAGGTCCGCGGGGCTGCCCGGCAGCACCCACCACGCCCCTTCGGCCAGCTCGTCGTCGAGCTGGCCCGACATCCACCCGGCATGCCCGGCGAACACCCGCAGCCGTCGCGCGTGCGGCGCGATCACCGCGACGTCCCCGTCGAGATCGACGGTCGAGACGCCGTCGACGACCTCTTTGTAGGAACCGTCGCCGACGGCGTCCTCGGCCAGTTGGCCCAGGCACAGCGCGCCGTCGGGCTGCACCGGGCCGCCGCCGAAGACGACCGCCGGGCCGCTGACCGCGTCGTGCCAGTCGGGCAGCACCTGGCCCACCGGGGTGTGGCTCGGCCGGTTCAGCACCACCCCGACCGTGCCACCGCCGTCGTGCTCGAGCAGGTAGACGACCGTGCGCGAGAAGTGCGGGTCGCCGAGCAGGGGGGTCGCGACCAGCAGCCGGCCAGCGCCGGGCTCGAGCCCACGCACCGAAGCCCACTGCGCCGATCCCATCTGCATATCTTGGCGTCCTCGGCGCTCGGCCACCACTGCTGGGGCCCAGGCCGCGACAGTAGCCTCAGCCACATGGCGCTGCTCGGACGTACGGCCGGGAAGCAGCGGCACCATCTGCGCGCGGCCCTGGCCGACGGCGGCTTCCGTCGGCTGTTCGGCGTCCGGATGGCCAGCCAGTTCGGCGACGGGGTCTTTCAGGCCGGGCTGGCCGGTGCGGTGCTGTTCAGCCCGGAGCGGCAGACCCACCCGGCCGAGGTCGCGGCCGGCTTCGCGGTGCTGCTCCTGCCGTACTCGCTCGTCGGCCCGTTCGCCGGGGTGCTGCTCGATCGTTGGCGTCGCCAGCGCGTGCTGATGTTGGCCAACGTGGCTCGGGCCGGAGCGGTGCTCGTGGTGGCGGCCGAGATCGGCGGCGGGCTCAACGGCGTCCCGTTCTACGCCTCGGCGCTCGTCGTGATCTCGGTCAGCCGGTTCCTGCTGTCGGCGCTGAGCGCCTCGTTGCCGCGCGTTGTTCCGGCGGCCGAACTCGTGACGGCCAATGCGCTGTCGACCACCTGCGGGACGGTGGCCGGGGCGGCCGGTGGCGGCCTGGCGCTGGGTGCCCGTGCCCTGCTGGGCGATTTCGACGCCGCCTACGCGCTGATGACCGCGGCCGCCGCGCTGCCCTACTTACTGGCCGCCGCCATCGCTCTCGGCTTCCAGCGCGACGCCCTCGGGCCCTCGCCCACGCAGCGGCGGGCGAGAGAAACCGTCGCCGAAGTAGCGCGCGGGCTGATCGCCGGCGCCCGGCATGTCCGCGACCTCGTGCCGGTGCGTAACGGCCTCGCGGCGATCGGCGTGCAACGCCTGTGCTACGGCGTCACGAGCGTCTGCACCCTGCTGCTCTACCGCAACTACTTCCACAGCGACGGCGTGTTCCGGGCCGGGTTGGCCGGGCTCACCCAGGTGGTGGCCGCGATCGCCGCCGGCGGCGCGCTGGCGGCCGCGGTAACCCCGGTAGCTTTTCGGCACTTCGGCCCGGTGCGCTGGCCGGCCGGCCTGCTCGCCGCCGCGGCGATCGTCAACGTCGTGCTGGTCCTGCCGTATTCGATGCCCGCGCTATTACTGGCCGCGCTGCTGCTGGGCTTCATCGCGCAGGGCATCAAGATCAGCGTCGACACCCTCGTCCAGCTGCATGTCGACGACGCCTACCGCGGGCGGGTCTTCGCCCTCTACGACACCCTGTTCAACCTCGCCCTGGTGACCGCGGCCGTCCTCACGGCGCTCGTGCTGCCGGCCGACGGGCACAGCCCGGTGTCGGTGCTGGCCATCGCGGCCGGTTACGCCCTCACCGCGCTCGCGTATGTCACGAGTTCGCGGCGTACCACCGTTGCAGTTCGGTGACGGCCTCGTCGTGGTCGAGCGGCCCGCGGTCCATCCGCAGCGCCAGCAGGTGCTGATAGGCCTGGCCGACCAGCGGGCCCGGCCGGATGTCGAGGATCTTCATGATCTCGTTGCCGTCCAGGTCGGGACGGATCCGGTCGAGCTCCTCCTGCTCGCGCAGGATCGCGATCCGCTGCTCGAGCGTGTCGTAGGCGTCCGACAGCGCGGCCGCCTTGCGCTTGTTGCGGGTCGTGCAATCGGAACGGACGAGCTTGTGCAGGCGAGCCAGCAGCGGCCCGGCGTCCACGACGTAGCGGCGGACGGCCGAATCGGTCCACTCGGTGCTGCGGTAGCCGTAGAAGCGCAGGTGCAGGTAGACCAGCTGCCCGACCTCCTCCACGAGCTCGTTGGAGTAGCGCAGCGCCTTGAGCCGCTTGCGCGCCAGCCGGGCGCCGACGACCTCGTGGTGGTGGAAGGTGACCCGGCCACCGGGCAGGAAGGCGCGGGTCGCCGGCTTGCCCACGTCGTGCAGTACCGCCGCCCAGCGCAACACCAGATCCGGTCCGCCCCCGTCGCGCAGCTCGAGAGCGATGGCCTGGTCGAGCACCTGCAGGGTGTGGGCGTAGACGTCCTTGTGCTGGCCGTGTTCGTCGGCGGCCATCCGCAGCGCCGGCAGTTCCGGTAGGACGACGTCGGCGAGCCCGGTGTCGACGAGCAATTCCAGCCCCTCGCGCGGCGTGGTGCCCAGCAGCAGCTTGGACAGCTCGGCCTGCACCCGCTCGGCCGTGATCCGGGCGAGCTGGCCGGCCAGCGCCGGCATGGCGGTCGCCACCTCGGGCGCCGGGACGACCTGCAGCGTGGCGACGAACCGGGCGGCCCGCAACATCCGCAACGGATCGTCGGTGAACGACTCCTCCGGGGTGCCGGGGGTGCGCAACACCCCACGGGCGAGATCGGCCAGACCGCCGAACGGATCGGTGAACACCCGGTCGCCGGTTACCGAGACAGCCATCGCGTTCATCGTGAAGTCGCGCCGCCGCAGGTCGTCGGCGAGTGACTGCCCGTACGCGACCGCCGGGTTGCGGCTCACCCGGTCGTAGCGATCGGCCCGGAAGGTGGTGATCTCGCAGGCGGCGCCGCCGACCCGGGCCCCGACCGTGCCGTACTCGATGCCAGTCGTCCAGGTCGCCGACGCCAGCGGACCCACGATGGCCAGCACCTGCTCGGGCCGGGCGTCAGTGGCGTAGTCGAGATCGGCGTACGGCCGGCCCATCAGGGCGTCGCGGACCGGCCCCCCGACGAGGTGCAGTTCGTGCCCGGCCCGCGCGAATGCTGCGCCGAGTTCCAGCGACGGCGCGGACAGCGGGATGAGATCAGCCGGTGAGCCGCTCATGGGCGGCCTCCTGAAAGGCAAGTGAGGCTGGCGGCACGCGGGGTCACGGACGGCCAGCGTACCCATCACCCCGTTACCATCGGGCCATGTCCCAGCCCCCGGAGTCGCGCCCCGGGCCGGGCCCATCCCCACACGGGTCACCCCCGCAGGCGGCGCCCCGCTCAGGCCAGCAGCGCGGGCAGCCCAACCGGCGCCGCCGGCCGCGGCGCTGGCTGCGCCAGGTCGACGAGTTCAGCGCCGGCGGCCTGGTCGTCGACCTCGGCGGCAGTGTCCCGAGGGGCGCGCTCATCGGGCGAACCGACCGGCAGGGCCGGCTGCTGTGGTCGCTGCCCAAGGGCCACATCGAGGCCGGCGAGACCGCGGAGCAGGCCGCCGTCCGCGAGGTCGAGGAGGAGACGGGCATCGCCGGCGAGATCCTCGCCGAGCTCGGCACCATCGACTTCTGGTTCGTCGCCGACGGCCGGCGCATCCACAAGACCGTGCGGCATTACCTGCTGCGGCGCGTCGGGGGCGAGTTGTCCGACGCCGACGTCGAGGTCGACGAGGTCGCCTGGGTGCCACTGTCCGAGATCCGCGGCCAGCTGGCCTACCCCGATGAGCGCGGGCTCGTGGACACCGCGGGCAGGCTGCTCGCGGACACCGCGTGAACCGGCGCCGGTCCCGCCCCAGTTCGCTCGCCGCGGGCGCGGCGCTCGCGCTCGCAGCGCTGGCCGCCCCGCTGCTGACGCTGCCCCTTTCCGTGGCCAACCCGGCCGCCGCGACCGGCGTGCGTCGCGCCTCCGACGTCCAGGTGAAGGTCGTGGACGTCAGTCCCTCGGCCCCACTGCCGAGTCATCAGAAGCGACGACTCACGATCACCCTGGAGCTGACCAACACCACGACCACCCCGCTGCGCAACGTCGTCGTCACCGGCGCGCGGGGCGATCCGGTCGAGAACCAGCGGGCCCTCGATGCCGTGTTGGGCGACGACACCCAGCCCGCCTCGGTCGTCCCCATCACCACCGCCGCGCCGGTGCGGGTCGACCTGCCCGCCGATGGCACGGCCCACCGGGTCGTCTTCGCGACCGACACCGACATCCCGACCGACGCCGGCATCTGCCTGTGCAGCAACGCGGTCTACCCGCTGTACTTCTCCGCCCGCAGCGCCGGCGGGAACGGCCACCGGCTGGGCTCGGCCGCGACCTACTTGCCCTCGTTCTACGCCACCCCCGAACCGGTACGCGTCAGCTGGGTGTGGCCGCTGATCGACCGCCCGCACCGGCTGACCGACGACTCGGTCTTCAGCGACGACACGCTGTCGACCACCGTCGGACCCGACGGCCGCCTCGACCGGGCGCTCGCCGTCGTCGAGCAGGTCGACGACACCGTGCCGCTCACCCTCGTCGTCGACCCGGAGCTGTTGGACGAATTGGCGGTGATGGCGACCGGCAAGTACACCGTCGACACCGGCGTGCCGGGGACGAAGCCGCTGACCGGCACGGGTGCGCTCGCCGCGAGCGACTGGTTGCAACGATTCCGATCGGTGCTTGATTCGCACCCAAACGTCCAGGTGCGGCTGACCCCGTATGCCGATCCCGACGTCCAGTCGCTCTCGTTGCAGGAGCTGGGCTGGCAGACGACGATGCCGGCGGCCATGGTGGCGCGGGTTACCGCCGCGCTGGCCGGGCGCCCGCTGGACTTCTCGCTGGCCTGGCCCGCCGGCGGTGCGGTAACCGCGAAGGTCCTGCGCTCGCTCGTCGACCGCGGGGTCCGCAGCGCGATCCTGCCCGCCGCCGCCATGACGCCGCGCGACGGCGCCGGGGGAACAGTGCCCGCGGGGATGGCCCGCCTCACCAGCAGCGGTCATTCCGTCGCCGTCGCGGCTACGGCGGCGGCCGCGCAGAAGTACGCCGGCCGCGTGGTGTCCGGCGACGTAGGCCAGCTGCCCGGTCTCATGGCCGAGATCGCGATCCGCGCCGCGCAGGACGCCGCCACAGAGCACACGCTGGTGCTGACCCCCGCGCGCTATGTCAACCCAAACGTCGCGGCGGCCGCGCGGGCAATCGACGACACGAGCCGTTCCCCCTTCGCCGCCCCCATCGCGCTGGACCGGGCGCTGGCCGCGGGCCGGTTGCCGCCCACCCGCAGCAAGCTGGCCGCGTTCCCGTCCTCGGCCCCAACCCTGCCGGCCCAGACGATCCGGGCGGCCGCCGACGTCACCGGCACCCTGCCGGCCATCCGCTCACTGCTCAGCAAGGGGGGCAAGGACGCGGCGGCGTTGATCGCGGCCGTGCCGATTGGGCTGCAACGCACCGAGTCGTCCTACTGGCTCACCCACCCCGCCTTGGCGGCGACGTTCTCGGACCCGCTGGTGAAGCAGGTCGATGCGCTGACCTCCAGCGTCTCCATCGTGCCGCCCCGGTCGGGCTACTACACGCTCGGGTCCAGCAACTCCCCGCTGCCGGTGACGGTTCAGAACACCTTGCGCTACCCGGTGCAGGTTCGGCTCAAGGTGTCGACGGTCAACGGCCTGCCCGGCTTCACCGCCCGCGACATCGGGCCGCAGCTGATCGACGCGAATGCGCGCCGGACCCTGCACCTGTCGACCTCGATCGCCCGGAGCGGGCGCATCCAGATCGAGGCGCAACTGCTGACCCCGCGCAAGCAGGCCATCGGCGGCCCGGTATCGCTGTCGGTGCACTCGACCGCCTTCGGCGCGATCGGCGTGATCATCACCATCGCCGCCGGCGCGGTGCTGCTGCTCGCCCTGGTGGTGCGGGCCGGACGCCGGTTGCGTGGGCGACGCCGCAAACAGCCGGCGCGCCCCGCCGGGTCGCGCTGGCCGGCCGCGGCCGGTGAGGTCCGGGGGCGCGCGACGTGACCGGCACGTCAGTGCGCGACGACGACTGGAGCCACGCCACGCACTACGCCGGCGGGCAGCCGGTCGAGCCGCGCATGTTCACCGAGGCCGACCCGATGGCCTCGATGATCGTCCAGGACTGGGACGACGCCGGCGGCGCGCGGTGGGGCACCACGACCTACGTCGGCAAGCCCCGCGGGCGCGGTGACCGGGCGAGCGCACCCGCCGGCCCCGACAAGGGGCTGATGGCCAACACCCGGTCCATGGCGGTCGCCAGCCTCGCGAGCCGGCTCACCGGGTTCCTGCGCAGCATCCTGTTGCTGGCGGCCCTCGGCACCGCCGCGGTGGGCAACGCGTACAACAGCGGCAACAACCTGCCCAACATGATCTACGAGCTGCTCCTGGGCGGCGTGCTGTCGAGCGTGCTCATCCCGTTGCTGGTCAAGGCTGAGGACGAGGACGACGACGGCGGCCTGGCGTACACGCAACGGCTGATGTCGATCTCGGTGGCGGCCCTCGGTGGCATGACGCTGATCGTCGTGGCCCTGGCGCCCTGGATCGCCGCGGCGTTCGTCGCGCCCGGGCCGCAGCGCGAGCTGACCAGTGTCTTCGCCACCCTGTTGCTGCCGGAGATCTTCTTCTACGGCCTGGGCGCCATGTTCATGGCCGTCCTGAACATCAAGCACGTGTACGGGCCGGGCGCTTGGGCGCCGGTGCTCAACAACGTGGTCATGATGGTCACCGTCGCGGTGTTCTGGGTCATGCCTGGTCCGAAGACGCTGAACCCGTCGACGATCACCACCGCGCAGATCCTGGTCATCGGCATCGGCACGACTGTCGGTATCGCGGCCCAGGCGCTGGTGCTCATCCCGGCCCTGCGCCGGTCCGGCTTCACCTGGGCCTGGCGATTCCGGGCCCGCCCAGGTGAGAGCTCCCGCCTGAAGGAACTGGGCTCGCTGGGCACGTGGGTGCTCGGCTACGTCGTCGTGAGCCAGGTCGGTGTCTCGGTCATCCAGCGGGTCGGCAACGACAACGGCGGGTTCACCGTCTTCACCAACGCCGACCTGCTGTTCCAGATGCCGTACGGGATCCTCGTCGTCTCGGTGCTGACCGCGATCATGCCGCGCCTGTCCCGAGCGGCCGTCCGCTCGGACAACGTGGCAGTCGTAGCCGACCTGTCACTAGGCGCGCGGCTGTCGGCCGTGGCCCTGATTCCGATCACGGCCGGGCTGATCGTGCTCGGTCCGGTCATGGGCGTGACGCTGTTCGCCTACGGCAAGACGTCGATCGCCGGCGCGCACCTGATCGGCTCGACGCTGGCCTGGTCGGCCTTCGGGTTGTTCCCGTTCGCGTTAGTCATGCTGCAACTGCGGGTGTTCTACGCGATGCGCGACGGCCGCACCCCGACGTTCATCAACGTCTTCATGGTGGGGACGAAGGTGGTGCTGGTGCTGGTGTCCAGCGCGATTTACCGGGCTCCCGCCGGCACCGACGTCGGCCTCCACCCGTCCGTGCGTGCGGTGGAATGGCTCAACGTCTCGACATCGCTGTCCTACGTGGTCGGCGCCATCGCCGGGCACATACTGCTGACGCGGCGGCTGGGCCGGCTCGGCTTCACCGCCGTGGCCCGCACCGCGCTGCAGATCGGCGCGGCCTCGGCGGTGGGGGCGCTCGCGGCCTGGGGCGTCGTCGAGGGCATGCGGACACTGCTCGGCGCCGGGCGTGGCGGGTCGGCCGCCGGACTGGTCCTCGGCGGCCTGGTCGGGCTGGCGGTGCTGGCCTTGGTCGCCTGGCGGCTGCGCATTCCCGACGTCCGTGAGGTCATCACGATGGCCCGCCGCTGAGCACGCGTGCGGCACGGCGGGCCGGGAATCCGGGCATCCCTAAACTGGTTGCAGCGAGCGGATCGAAAAGAGGAACAGTGACCCATCGCAACGTGATCATCGTGGGCTCCGGCCCCGCCGGCTACACCGCCGCGCTCTACACCGCCCGCGCCGATCTGGCGCCCTTGGTGTTCGAGGGCGCGCAGTACGGCGGCGCGCTGATGAACACCACCGAGGTCGAGAACTTCCCCGGCTTCCCGGACGGCATCCTCGGCCCCGACCTGATGCACCACATCCGCGGTCAGGCCGAGCGCTTCGGCGCCGAGCTGGTGTCCGACGACGTCGTGTCGATGGACCTGGCCGGACCGGTCAAGACCGTGCGCACCCTCGACGGCGAGTTCACCGCCGACACGGTGATCCTGTCGATGGGTTCGGCCTATCGCAAGCTGGGTCTGGCCCGCGAGGACGAACTGTCCGGCCACGGTGTGTCCTGGTGCGCGACGTGTGACGGGTTCTTCTTCCGCGACAAGGACATCGCGGTCGTGGGTGGCGGCGACACGGCCATGGAGGAAGCCACGTTCCTGACCCGCTTCGCGCGCAGTGTCACCGTCGTGCACCGCCGCGACGCCCTGCGTGCCAGTCGCATCATGGTCGACCGGGCCGAGGCCAATCCCAAGATCCGCTGGGCCTGGAACAGCGAGGTCATCGACATCCACGGTGACAGTTCGGTGACAGGTGTGCGGTTGCGCGACACCGTAACCGGGGCCGAGCGGGACGTGGAACTCGGCGGCCTGTTCATCGCCATCGGGCACGAACCGCGCAGCGAATTGGTCAAGGGCCAGGTCGAACTCGACGACGAGGGCTACGTCATCACCGGTACGGGCACCCGGACGAACATCGACGGCGTGTTCGCAGCCGGCGATGTCGTGGACCACACGTATCGTCAGGCCGTCACGGCCGCGGGCAGCGGCTGCCAGGCGGCGATCGACGCCGAGCGCCAGCTGGCCACCCTCGCCCACGCCGCCACCGGGTAGGGCGGGAATCTCGACCCCGGCCCCGATGTTGCACAATCACCGAGACAAACAGGAGAACACCATGGGTGCCAACACCAAGACCGTTACCGACACCAGCTTCGCCAACGACGTCCTGCAGGCCGACGGGCCCGTGCTCGTGGACTTCTGGGCCGAGTGGTGCGGACCGTGCCGCCAGGTCGCCCCGGTGCTCGAGGAGATCGCCGGCGAGCAGGCCGGCAAGCTCACGATCGCGAAGCTGAACATCGACGAGAACCCCGAGACCGCGCGCAACTACCAGGTCATGTCGATCCCGACGATGGCCGTCTTCTCCGGTGGTCAGCTGGTCAAGACGATTGTCGGCGCTCGCCCCAAGGCCGCGATCCTGCGCGAGCTCGACGACTACGTCAGCTGAGCCGAAGCTCGGCCCCGGGCGCAGGTGACGATTCGGTCACGCCGGGTGGTCTGAGGCACAATAACGCTGACCGGGTCGGCACGCGGGCCGACTCACACTCACTCTGCGAGGCCTGCGTCCTGATGGAGCCACTGCGTCGCGGTGCCACTGGCAGCGCAGTCGCCGAGGTGCGCGGCATGCTCGCCTCGATCGGGCTGCTCGACAATACCGATCCGGCCCGGGCCGCTGTGTTCGACGACGCCACCGAGCTCGCGGTGCGGCACTTCCAGCAGCGCCGTGGCCTGTCGGTCAACGGGGCCGTCGGTTCAGAGACCTACACCGCGCTCACCGGCGCGCATTGGCGCTTGGGCGACCGCGTCCTCGCCCATCAGGCCGGTCCGCTGCTGGCCGGCGACGACGTCGCCGCACTGCAGACCCAGCTGCTGGAACTGGGCTACCAGCTCACCCGCGCCGACGGCGTCTTCGGTCCCCTGACCGCCGACGCGCTGCGCGCCTTCCAGCGTGACTACGGCTTGGTGCCCGATGCCATCTGCGGTCCCGGGACGATGCGGGCCCTGCGCCAACTCGGCCGGCGGGTCATCGGTGGACGGCCTCAGCTGCTGCGCGACATGGTCGCGGTAGCCGACGCCGGTCCGAGCCTGCTGGGCAAACGGATCGTGCTCGATGCCGGGCACGGCGGGTCCGAAACCGGCGTGGTGGCCGACGGTCTGGTCGAGGCCGAGCTGGTCTGGGATCTGGTCTCCCGACTCGACGGCCGGCTGAACGCGCTGGGCGTGCAGACCTGGCTCACGCGCGGGCCCAACAACGGCGCCACCGACGAGCAGCGCGCCCACCTGGCCAACGCCGTCGGTGCTGATCTAGTACTGTCCCTGCACACCGACGGGTTCGCATCCGAGCGGGCGAACGGCATCGCGGCCTACTACTACGGCGCCGGCGAGTCGCACTCGACCATCGGTGAGCGGCTGGCCGACCTCGCCCAGCGCGAACTCGTGGCCCGAACCGGCATGCAGGACTGTCACATCCACGGCAAGAGCTGGGCGCTGCTGCGCATGACCCGCATGCCGGCGGTGCGCATCGAGATCGGCTACCTCACCTCGCCGCACGACCGCTCGCTGCTCAGGGACCCGCAGTTTCGTGACACGATCGCCGAGGGCCTGCTGGTCGCGGTCCAGCGGCTCTACCTGCCCAGCGCCGACGATCCACCCACCGGCGTGCTGCGCATGCCGGTGGGCGCCGTCTGAGCCATCCGGGCGGGCCGCGGCTCTCGCCGGTCAACGCGAGAGCAGCGGAGACTGCATCGAGCCGAGCAGCCGCTCGAGGGCGTACTCCACGTCTTCCTTCCAGGTGGCCGTCGTCCGCACGTCCAGGCGCAGCCGCGGGGTGCGCGGGTGGGCCCGAACGGTCTTGAACCCGACGGCGCGCAGGTAGTCGGCCGGCAGCAGGCACCGGAAGTCGGCCCCGTGCGAGGTGGTGGCCGCACCGTCGTCGGTGCGGCCGAACGCCTCGATGGCCCGGATCCCCCGGCGCACGACATCGCGGGCCACGGTCTGCACCAGCACCCGGCCCAGGCCGGCGCCACTGAACTCCGGCAGCACCCGGGCGGTCATCAGCAGCACGGCGTCGGGCGAGACCGGTGAGGTCGCAAAGGCGGCCGAGCGCGGCACGTAGGCCGGCGGGGCGAACACCACGTAACCGGCGGGGATGCCGTCGACGTAGGCCAGCTGCCCACAGCTACCCCACTCCAGCAGGGTGTCCGACAGCCAGGCCTCCTTCTCGAGATCGGTGTCGGCGTTGGCCTCGGCCCGTTCCTTGGACACCGGGTCGAGTTCCCAGTAGACGCAGCCCCGGCACCGCCCCGGCAGGTCTGACAGGTTGTCGAGCGTGATGCTGGCCAGCCGGCGGGACATGTCAGGTGGCCGCCAAACCTGTCACAGGTCACCTCGGTAGGTTGACAGGAAGTCGCCGAGGCGGCCGATCGCGTCGATCAGGTCGTCGGTACGCGGCAGCGTCACGATGCGCAGGTGGTCCGGGGTACGCCAGTTGAAACCTGTCCCCTGCACGACCAGCACGTGCTGGGCCCGCAGCAGCTCTAACACGAACCGCTGGTCGTCGGCGATCGGATACCGGTCCGGATCGAGCCGCGGAAACACGTATAGGGCGCCCTTCGGGGTCACGCAGGTGACGCCCGGGATGGCGTGCAGCGCCTTGACCGCAGCATCGCGCTGCTCCAGCAGCCGGCCGCCGGGCAGGATGAGGTCCTTGATGCTCTGCCGCCCGCCGAGCGCGATCTGCACCGCGTGCTGGGCCGGCACGTTCGCACACAGCCGCATGTTGGCCAGGATCGTGACGCCCTCGAGGTAACTGCGGGCGTGCCGCTTCGGGCCGCTGACCATCAACCAGCCGGAGCGGAACCCGGCCACGCGATAGGCTTTCGACAGCCCGTTGAAGGTGAGCGTGAAGATGTCCGGGGCGATCGCCGCGAACGGGATGTGGACCGCGTCCTCGTACAGGATCTTGTCGTAGATCTCGTCGGCGAGCACGACCAGGTTGTGCTCCCGGGCGATCGCTGCGATGGCTTCGAGCGTGGCGGCGGAGTAGACCGCGCCGGTCGGGTTGTTCGGGTTGATCACCACGATCGCCTTGGTGCGCGCCGTGACCCGGCGGCGCAGGTCGTCGAGGTCGGGCTGCCAGCCGGCCGACTCGTCGCACAGGTAGTGCACGGGCCGACCGCCGGCCAGCGAGGTGGCCGCTGTCCACAGCGGGTAGTCGGGCGCCGGCACCAGCACCTCGTCGCCGTCGTCGAGCATCGCCTGCAGCGAGATGGTGATCAACTCGCTGACCCCGTTACCGAGCCAGACGTCATCGACGTCGACGATGTCGATGCCGCGCTCCTGGTAGTGCTGCACGATCGCCGTGCGGGCCGACAACAGCCCCTGCGAGTCGCAGTAGCCCTGGGCCTGCGGCAGGTTACGGATGACGTCGACGAGGATCTCGTCGGGTGCCTCGAAGCCGAATGGGGCCGGGTTGCCGATGTTGAGCTTGATGATCCGTCGGCCTTCTTCTTCCAGGCGCTTCGCCTCGTCGAGGACCGGGCCGCGAATGTCGTAGCAGACGTCGAGCAGCTTGCGGGACTGGAGCAGTTCGTCGGGCACGCGACCACGATTTCATATTGCGTCCGGATAGGCAGGTGAGATTCTGGACCGACAGGGCCCGACGCCGGCGCCTGCGCGAGACTGGGCGCATGGAACTGCGCGACGCCGTCCTGTCCCGGCGCATGGTCCGCTCCTACGACCCGGACCGCCCCGTACCTCGCGAGCAGCTGAATACCCTGCTAAAGCTGGCAATTCGGGCGCCGTCGGCCGGCCACACCCAGGGTTGGCAATTTCTCGTACTGGACGACATAACGTCGCGGGAGAGGTACTGGTCGGCGACGTCGGACGACCCACCCGACCCCTGGCTCACCCGGATGCGCACCGCGCCGGCCCTGATCGTGTTCTTCTCCGACCGCACGGCCTACCTGGAGCGCTACGCCGAGCCGGACAAGGGCTGGACCGATCGCGACGAGCAGCGCTGGCCCGTGCCCTATTGGCACATCGACACCGGCATGGCCGCGATGATCTTCCTGCTCGCGGCCCAGGACGCCGGCCTGGCGGCCTGCTTCTTCGGGGTGCCGCCGGATCGGTGGCCGGCCCTGTTCGCCGCCTTCCACGTCCCGGCCCGGCTGGCGCCGGTCGGGGTGGTCAGCCTGGGCCACCCCGCCCCCGACGTCCGCTCGCCCTCGTTGCGCCGCGGCCGCCGCACCATCGACGACGTCGTGAGCTACGGCTCGTTCGACCCGGCGGGCTGAGCCGGCGCGCTGGCGGCCGGCCGAGTCGCCAGCTGCGGGGCCATCACCGCCACGATCCGCTCGAGGTCGTCGATCGAGGCGAACTCGACGGTGATCTTGCCCTTGCGTCGTCCGAGTTCGACCCGCACCCGGGTGTCGTAGAGGTCCGACAGCTTGCCGCCCAGTTCGGCGACGGCGGGCGCGCTGATCCGCGGGGCCGGGGAACGGCGGGTGGACTTGCGCGCCCGGTCGGACCCGGCGAGCGAGACGAGTTCCTCGGTGGCCCGTACCGACAGGCCCTCAGCGACGATGCGGGTGGCCAGTTCGTCCTGCTGGTCGGGGTCGTCGAGGGCCAGCAGGGCCCGCGCGTGCCCGGCCGACAACACCCCGGCGGCCACTCGGCGCTGCACGGCCAGCGGCAGGTTCAGCAGCCGGATCGTGTTCGAGACCTGCGGGCGGCTGCGGCCGATGCGCTGGGCCAGCTCGTCGTGCGTCGTGCCGAATTCCTCGAGCAGCTGTTGATACGCCGCCGCCTCCTCCAGCGGGTTCAGTTGCGCGCGGTGGATGTTCTCGAGCAGGGCGTCGCGCAGCATCGCGTCGTCGGCGGTGGTCCGCACGATGGCCGGGATCGTCTCGAGCCCGGCGGCGGCAGCGGCCCGCAGCCGCCGCTCGCCCATGACGAGCTCGTAACCGCCGGCCTCGGCGTCTGGCCGCACGACGACCGGCTGCAGGACGCCGAATTCGCGGATCGAATGGGCGAGCTCGGCGAGCGCGTCCTCGTCGAACACCAGCCTGGGCTGCTTGGCGTTGGGGTGGATGTCGCCGATGGGCAGTTCAGCGAAGCTGGCGCCGGGCACCACGGCCACCGGGGCCGACGGCGCGTCAGCAGCGGCCGGCTCATCGGTGGCCGGCTCGGTCGCGGCCGGCTCATCGGTGGCCTCGGCCGGGGTCTCGGCTGACTCGGCGGGCGGCGGGGCGGTGGGGATGAGCGCGCCGAGCCCGCGTCCCAGCCCACCGCGCCGCTGCTTGCCACTCATGCGCTGTCCTCTCCTGGTCGCTCCGGTTCTGGTCGCTCCGGTGCGCCCGCGCCGCGCTGCGCGATCTCGCGGGCCGCCTCAAGATAGCCGACGGCCCCGCGCGATCCGGCGTCGTAGGTGATCACCGTCTGCCCGAAGCCGGGCGCCTCCGACACCCGCACGTTGCGGGGAATCATCGGGGCGAGTACCAGCGGGCCGAAGTGCCGCTTGACTTCGTCGGCCACCTGATCGGCCAGCCGGGTGCGGCTGTCGTACATGGTCAGCAGCACGGTGGTGACGGTCAGCTTCGGGTTCAGATGCGACTTGACCAGCTCGAGCGTGTTGAGCAGCTGGGCCAGGCCTTCCAGGGCGTAGTACTCGCACTGGATCGGAATCATCACCTCCCGGGCGGCGACGAGGGCGTTCAGGGTGAGCAGCCCCAGAGACGGCGGGCAGTCGATCAGGACGTAGTCGACCTCGGCGCCGCCGTCGAGGTAGGCGTCCAATGCGCGCTGCAGCCGGTACTCCCGAGCAACCTGCGTGGTGAGCTCGATATCGGCGCCGGCGAGGTCAAGGGTCGCCGCGACGCACTGCAGGCTCGGCGCGAAGTCGGCCACCTGGGCCACCTCGGCCAACGGGCGACCGCCGAGCAGCACGTCGTACACCGACGGCGTGCCCACGCCGTGCTCGATGCCGAGCGCGGTGCTCGCGTTGCCCTGGGGGTCGAGGTCGATGAGCAGCACCCGCAGACCATGCAGGGCCAGGGCCGCCGCGATGTTCACGGCACTGGTCGTCTTGCCCACCCCGCCCTTCTGATTGGCGACGGTCAGCACGCGGGTGCGCGGCGGCCGCGCCCACCGCTCCTGGCGCACATTGCGAACGTGGACGGCCCGTGCCGCCTCGCGGGCGATGGGGGTGTCGAACTGCGTTTCACGTGAAACGTCCGACTCGGTGCTGGCGTATTCGTCCGCATCGGCATGTCGCGGCACAGCTGTTTCACGTGAAACAGCGTTCTCGCCCAGCTCGGTCACCGCCCAGCACCTCCCGATTTGCCAGCTCGGGCCCGATGAGTGGCCTTGGTGACCACGACCACCCGAGTCGGCTCGATGAGTAGTTCGGCCCCGAGCACCTGCACCTCGACATCCGCGGCACCACTCGCCCGCACGGCTGAGCGAGTGGCTTCGACCTCAGCCTGCGCGCTCGCGCCCTTGAGGGCGAGCAATCGTCCTCCCGGGTTGAGCAGTGGTAGACACCAGCCCGCCAGCCGGTCCAGGGGGGCGACGGCCCGAGCGACGACCCAGTCCGTCCGCCCCAATTCGTCGCCGGTTGTCCGATCCCCGGCCCGACCGCGGACGACACGTACCGTAGCGCCCACGCCCAGAAGCTGGACGGTCTCAGCGAGAAAGGTCGTGCGACGCAGCATCGGCTCGACGAGATCGACGCGCAGATCCGGCCGGCGGATCGCCATCACCAGCCCCGGCAGCCCTGCTCCGGTGCCGACATCGACGACGCGCGCGCCGATCGGTAGCAGGTCGGTGACCACGGCCGAATTGAGCAGGTGCCGCTCCCACAGCCGCGGCACCTCCCGGGGCCAAGCAGTCCCCGAATCACGCCGTCGCCGGCCAGCAGCTGCCCGTAACGCTCCGCCAAGGGCAAGCGTGCACCGAAGACGGTCGCGGCCGACGACGGCGGCGGGCCGAGGACCACGGTCCCGGCCGAGCTTGGCTCGATCACCGCTCGATCACCGCTCGATCACCGGGTCGGGGCTGTCGCGGCGAGCACCGGAACGGCGCTCACTGCGCCGTCACGCGGTGACGAGCACGACCACCCGGCGGTGCGGCTCCTCGCCCTCGGACTCGCTGGCGACACCGTCGATGTCGGCGATCGCGTCGTGCACGACCTTGCGCTCGAACGGGTTCATCGGCGACAGCCGGGCCGACTCACCGCCGTCGAGGACCTGCTTCGCCGTGTCCTCGGCCAGCTTCCTCAGCTCGTCGCGCCGCGCCTGGCGGTGCCCGCTGACGTCGAGCATCAGCCGGCTGCGGGTGCCCGTCTGCTGCTGGACGGCGAGGCGGGTGAGTTCCTGCAGCGCGTCGAGCGTCTCGCCACGCGCGCCGACCAGGGTGTGCAGGTCACCGCCGACGATGGCGACGATCGCCCGGTCGTTCTCGACGTCCAGGTCGATGTCGCCGTCGTAGTCGGCGATGTCGAGCAGCCGCTCGAGATAGTCGGCGGCAATGTCGCCTTCGCGGACCAGCAGGCTGTCGCGCGTGTCGGGGGCGGCGGTCTCGGCCGCATCAGCCGGGGATTGCACGGTCTCTTCGGCCTCGGCTGCGGATTCGGTCGGATCCACGGATCGGGTGTCGACGTCGGTGTCACTCACGGGTGGGCGTGTCCTCTCGGGTGCTGACAGGGTCTGCGGGTGCCGGCCGGCGCGGCGCTTGGGCCGGGTGGCTCGGGCTCAGGATCAGGGTCAGGCTCAGCGCCGCTTCTTCGACTGGGTCGGCCGTTTTGCCGGTGGGCGCTTGCCGTTGGGACGATTCGGGCGTTGACCGGGGCGCGGCGCGACACTGCGCGCTGCGCCCGCACCGTTCGTCTCGGCCTTGGACGTGGGGATCTCCTGTTCCGGCTCACCGACGGACGCGCCTTTGGTCACCCGGACGGGTTTCTGCCCGGGTCTCGGGGCCAGCGTCTTGCCCAGCTCGCCGACGGGCTTGACGGGTTCCTCGACCGGTGGATGGAACCGGACGATGTAGGCCTGCTGGCCCAGCGTCCACAGGTTGCTCGTGAACCAGTAGAGCAGCACGCCGAGCGGGAAGTTGAACAGCAGGCCCGAGGCCAGGACGCCGATCGGGATGACGTACACCATCAGCTTCTGGATCGTGGCCGCGGTGCCCTCGGGGGTCGAGGTGGCGCTGGCCCGGACCAGGAACTGGGTGCCAACGGTGGCGGCGGCGCTGATCAGCAGCAGGATCACCAGCAGGATGCGGGTCGGCGTCGGGTCGCCGCCCAGGCTGGCGATGAAGGAGTTGGAGTCGCGGAACGAGGCCGCCAGCGGGGCCTTGAAGATCTCGGCGTTGGCGGCCGAGCAGGTTTCGCCCTTGGCCCCACCACTGAAGGTGTACAGCGAGAGCAGATCCTGGGCCTTACTGCTCAGGTCCGCCCCGTTCGCGGCGCGCGCGCACAACGCGTTGGAGTTCGAGATGTGCCGCAACACGTGGTAGAGGCCGATGAATACCGGGATCTGCAGGATCATCGGCAGGCAACCGGACAGCGGGTTGAAGCCCTCTTCCTGCTGTAGCTTCATCATCTCGCGGTTGAGCCCAGCCCGGTCGGTCTTGTACTTCTCCCGCAACTTCTTGATCTTCGGCTGCATCTTCTGCATGTTGCGCGTGTAGTGCACCTGCTTGATGAACAGGCGGACCAGCAGCAGCCGGGCGGTGATCACCAGGAAGACGATCGACAGCGCCCAACCGAGACCGCTGGAGTCGCTGAACCCGAGCACCGTGAACAGGTCGTGCCACCGCAGGAGGACCCACGAGACGGCGATGTAGAGGAAGTTGAGCACTCAATTACTCCTAGGCCGCGGCACAGACATCGTCCGGGCGTGCAACGCGCGGGGGGACCGGGTCGTGCCCGCCGGCGTGAAACGGGTGGCAGCGCAGCAGGCGACGCAACGCCAGCCAGCTGCCCCGACCGGCGCCGTGCACCTCGATCGCCTCGAGCGCGTAGGCGCTGCAACTGGGCAGGTAGCGGCAGGCCGGGGCAAGGTTCGGGCTGACGACGGCCCGGTAGACGCCGATCACGGCAAGTAGGACGCGGGCCACCGGCCCACGGCGCTCGGCGGTGACGTTCATCGCGACGTCGCCAGCGCGGCGATCGCCCGGTCCAGGTCGGCACCGAGGGTCGCCGACGTCGCGGCGGCCGAGGCCGGCAGCGCCCGCACCACCGTTGCGCTGGCGGCCGGGAGGGCCGGCAACCGCGGCGCAAGTTGGGCGCGTAAACGTCGACTCACCCGGTGCCGCACGACGCTGGCACCGACGGCTTTACCGACGACCAGTCCCACGATCGGGCCGGCGGCGGGATCGACCGCCAGGTCGCGACGGTGGTGGATCACGACGGTCCCACGGCGCACCCGGATACCGTCGCGGACCACCGCGGTGAAGTCGGCGGAGCGGCGCATGCGAGCAGCAGCAGGCAACACAAGAAAGCTGGGCGGACGCGGGCGGACCGGGCGCTCAGGCCGACAGCTCGCTGCGGCCCTTGCGGCGGCGGGCCGCGATGATGGCGCGGCCGGCACGGGTGCGCATCCGGAGCCGGAAGCCGTGCGTCTTGGCTCGGCGTCGATTGTTCGGCTGAAAGGTGCGCTTGCTCACGGTCGGACTCCATCGCTCGAACAACGACGCACGTGGCCACGCGGGTGTGGCCTGCAACGGGTGCCGCTGGTCGCGTCAGGAGGTATCGGCCGACGCCGCTGCACTACTGACACAGACGCGATAACGGTACGGATCCGCAGGGCCGCAGGTCAAACCGGGCCAGCCCAAGATCGAGCAGGATAGAGCTTGCGTGACGGGTCGATGCGGCGACACGCCGATGCCTATTGTCGGCTCGGAGAAGCCGCTGTTAGGTTCCCCCACCGTCACTCACCGGCGCGTTTGGACGGGCCGGCGACGAGGACGGCGGGGCCGTTCCCTCCGTACACAGCCTGTGGAGAAGTCTGTGGATTTCTGTGACCCCACCGACTCGTGAGAGGGTCGGGATCCCCCGCACCGCAGGTGCCGCCGGGCACCCAGTGCCCGGAGTACCGCGACGCACCACATAGCGACATCTGGAGTGAGCCGGCCCGTGGATGACAGCGCCGAACTCGTCACCGTCTGGAACCGAGCCCGGCCGCGTTTCGACGATCCGTCCATCCGTCCGCAGCAGAAGGCCTGGATCGGGCTCACCCGGCCGCTCGGCCTGGTCGAGGACACCGCGCTGCTCGCGGCTCCGAACGACTTTGCCAAGGACTACCTCGAGAACCGGCTCCGCCCGTTGATCGCCTCGGTGCTCAGCGAAGAGCTCGGCCGCGACATCCGCGTGGCGGTTACCGTCCTGGCCCCTGAGGCCCCCGGCGTGGCTCCGGCCAACCCCGTCGACCCCGTCAACGGTTCGGGCGAGCCCGGCGAGGGCGACGGTGGCGAGTGGGGCGAGGAGACCTGGGCCGACGACCCGGCCGCGACCGGCCCCCACCTGAGCGTGGTCAATCACCCCGGCTACCGGCCGCGGCACTCCGAGGACGAGATCGTCCGCGACTCCCGGCTGAATCCGAAGTACACCTTCGACACGTTCGTGATCGGGTCGAGCAACCGGTTCACCCACGCCGCCGCGGTCGCCGTGGCCGAGGCACCGGCCCGCGCGTACAACCCGCTGTTCATCTACGGCGACTCCGGCCTGGGCAAAACGCACCTGCTGCACGCCATCGGGCACTACGCGCGCCGACTGCAGCCGAATCTGTCGACGCGCTACGTGTCGAGCGAGGAGTTCACGAACGACTTCATCAACTCGGTGCGCGATGACAAGATGCAGGCGTTCCAGAACCGCTACCGCTCGGTCGACCTGCTGTTGATCGACGACATCCAGTTCCTCGAGCGGGCCGAGCGCACGCAGGAGGAGTTCTTCCACACGTTCAACACGCTGCACAACGCCAACAAGCAGATCGTCATCAGCTCCGACAAGTCGCCGCGGCAACTGAACTCGCTCGAGGATCGGCTGCGGACCCGCTTCGAGTGGGGCCTGATCAGCGACGTGCAGGCGCCCGACCTCGAGACCCGCATCGCCATTCTGCGCAAGAAGGCCGCCCAAGAGGGCATGAGCCCGCCGCCTGAGGTCCTGGAGTTCATCGCCTCGAAGATCCAGAGCAACATCCGCGAGCTCGAGGGCGCGCTCATCCGCGTCACCGCCTTCGCCAGCCTGAACCACCAGGTGGTCGAACTGGGGCTGGCCGAGATGGTCCTCAAGGACCTGGTCGGCGAGAACGACGCCCCCGAGATCAGCGCGGCCACCATCATGGCCGTCACCGCCGAGTACTTCTCGGTGACGATCGACGACCTCGTGGGCAGCTCGCGCAGCCGGGTCCTCGTCGGCGCCCGCCAGATGGCCATGTACCTGTGCCGCGAGCTGACAAACCTGTCGCTGCCCAAGATCGGGGAGAAGTTCGGCAGCCGCGACCACACGACCGTCATGCACGCCGAACGCAAGATCCGGGCCCAGATGACCGAGAAGATGACGGTTTACAACCAGATCACCGAGCTCACCAGCCGCATCAAGGTGCGGGCTCGAGCGTGACCTGCCGGCCTATGCACAGTGTGGGCATCCCTGTGGACAACTCACTGGTTCATGTGGACGACGCCGGGCGTTCATCGGTTGTGCACCGCGGCGCCGCCGACTTGCACCCGGCGACCCGCCTGTCGTCCACAGGCTCCGGACCGTTCAGCGCTAGCGTTCACGGGGGCTACGCGACGCCGTCCCCAGTATCCACAGCTGCGAAGACGATGGACGAGACACTCAATTCAATGATGGACAACGACAGGAACGATCTGGCCGTGGATTGTGTGGACGACGAGCCGACCGAACGGAGTGCCACGTGAAATTCCGGGTCGAGCGTGACACGCTCGCCGACGCGGTGACCTGGGCCGCCCGCAGCCTGGCCAGTCGGCCCACCCTGCCGGTGCTCGCCGGGCTGCTGCTGCGGGTGACCAACGAGCAGCTGTCGGTCTCGGGATTCGACCTCGAGGCCTCGACCGAGGTCGACCTCGATGTCGGTGCCGGCGCCGACGGCCAGGCGCTGGTCTCGGGACGGCTGCTGGCCGACATCACCCGCGCGCTGCCCCCGCATCCGGTCGACGTCACGGTCGAGGGCTCCCGATTGACGATCGCCTGTGGTTCGGCGCGCTTCACGCTGCCGACGATGCCGGTGGACGACTACCCGACGCTGCCGAGCATGCCGACCACCGCCGGCACCGTCGGCGGCGCGGAGTTCGCGGCCGCTGTGTCGCAGGTCGCCGTCGCCGCCGGCCGCGACGACACGCTGCCCATGCTGACCGGCGTCCGCCTCGAGATCGCCGGCGACAAGCTGACCTTGGCTGCCACCGACCGCTACCGACTCGCGGTCCGCGAGCTCGGCTGGAGTCCCGACGACCCGGCCGCGGCCGACGTCCAGGTGCTGGTGCCGGCCCGCACCCTGGCCGACGCGGCCAAAAGCCTCGCGCACAGTGATGCGCTGACCATCGCCCTGTCCGGCGCCGGCGGAGCAGATTCGGCCGGCAGCGGGATCATCGGCTTCGCCGGCACGACGAACGGGCGCGCGAGCCGGGCCACCACCCGGCTGCTGGACGCGACCTTCCCGCCCTACCGCTCGTTGTTGCCCACCGAGTGGGCCTCGAGCGCCGAGATCCCGGTCGGCCCGCTGGTCGAGGCCGTCAAGCGCGTGGCCCTGGTGACCGACCGCAACGCCCCGGTGCGCCTGGAGTTCGGCGACGGTTCGGTGGCGCTGACCGCTGGCGGCGATGACGAGGGGCGGGCGGAGGAACAACTCGAGGTCGCCTACGACGGTGAGCCGATCACCACGGCCTTCAACCCCCAGTTCCTGCTCGACGGGCTCGGGGCACTGGCGACCGGCACGGCCCGGATGCTGTTCACCTCCTCGACCAAGCCGGTGGTGCTTCGGCCCGAGGCCGCTGAGGGCTCCGAGTACACGTACTTGATCATGCCGGTGCGATTGCCGGGCTGAGTGCCGCCGCATGCATGTCCGGCACCTGTCCGTGGCCGACTTCCGCAGCTGGCCCAGCGCCGAGGTTGCGTTCGAGCCCGGGCCCTCGGTGCTCGTCGGGTCGAACGGGCACGGCAAGACCAACCTCGTCGAGGCATTGGGATACCTGGCCACGCTTAGCAGCCATCGGACCGCCACCGATGCGCCGTTGATCCGGGTCGGCGCCGAGCGGGCAGTCGTCCGGGCGGCGGTGGTCGCCGATTCGCGCGAGCTGCGCATCGAGGTCGAGATCGTCGCCGGCCGGGCGAACCGGGCGCAGCGAAACGGCAGCCCGGTCGCCCGCCCGCGCGACATCCTCGGCGTCCTGCGCACGGTGCTGTGCGCGCCGGAGGACCTGGCGATCGTGCGGGGCGACCCGAGCGAGCGACGCACGTTCCTCGACGACCTCGACATGCCCGACACCTACGAGGCCGCGTTCCTGCGCAGCCCGCACGGCCACGCCCGCGTCCTGGGCATC
>CAXTHY010000058.1:23595-24315 GCA_964244175.1 uncultured Jatrophihabitans sp.
CCCGAGCGAGCGACGCACGTTCCTCGACGACCTCGCGGTGGCGCGCTCGCCCCGGATGGCCGGCGTGCGCGGTGACTACGAGCGTGTCCTGCGGCAGCGGGCGGCGCTGCTGAAGTCAGCCGGGGCGGCGCGGCGCGGCGGCGAGCTGAGCACGCTGGACGTGTGGGACGCCCACCTCGCTGAGCAGGGCGCGCAACTGCTGCAGGCCCGGCTCGCCGCCGTTGCCGCGCTGCGGGATCCGGCGGCCGCCGCCTACGCGCAGGTGGCGCCGACCAGCGCGGCCCTCATATTGCGCTACGCCACCTCCCTCGCCGAGTCGCTGCCCGAGATTGCCGACGGGGCGGTCCCGGCCGTAGCCGAGCTACAGGCCGCCATGCTGGCCGGCCTGGCGAAGTCGCGAGCGGCGGAGTTGGATCGCGGCGTGAACCTGGTCGGCCCGCACCGCGACGACCTCGAGCTCTCCCTGGGCGAGCTGCCGGTGCGTGGCTACGCGAGCCACGGCGAGGGGTGGTCGGTAGCCCTGGCGCTGCGACTGGGCAGTTACGACCTGCTGCGGGCCGACGCGCTGCCCGGCGGCGACCCGGTGCTGGTGCTCGACGATGTGTTCGCCGAACTCGACGACGACCGGCGGGCCCAGCTGGCTCTGGTGGCGAGCAAGGCCGAACAGGCGATCGTCACCGCCGCAGTCCCGGGCGACGTCCCCGACCAGCTCCAGGGTGC
>CAXTHY010000059.1:0-20460 GCA_964244175.1 uncultured Jatrophihabitans sp.
CACCTGCATGAGGCGCTCGATCTCCTTCTCGCGCCCGATGACCGGGTCGAGCTTGCCCTCGCGCGCGGCCTGCGTGAGATTGCGGCCGAACTGGTCGAGGACGAGGGACGTGGACGGCGTGGACTCCGAGGCGGTGCCGGCCGGCTCCTTGCTCTGGTAGCCGTTCAGCAGCTGGATGACCTGCTGACGGACCTTGTTCAGGTCGGCGCCGAGCTTGACGAGGACCTGGGCGGCCACGCCCTCACCCTCGCGGATCAGGCCCAACAGGATGTGCTCGGTGCCGATGTAGTTGTGGCCGAGCTGCAGCGCCTCACGCAGGCTCAGCTCGAGGACCTTCTTGGCCCGCGGCGTGAACGGGATGTGCCCGCTCGGCGCCTGCTGGCCCTGGCCGATGATCTCTTCGACCTGCTGGCGAACAGCGTCCAGCGAAATGCCGAGGGATTCGAGCGCCTTGGCGGCGACCCCTTCGCCCTCGTGGATCAGCCCGAGCAGGATGTGCTCGGTGCCGATGTAGTTGTGGTTGAGCATCCGGGCCTCTTCTTGGGCCAGGACGACGACGCGACGCGCGCGGTCGGTGAACCGTTCGAACATCTGGCAGCTCCTTCCGCGCCGTGATGAGACCTGCAGCAAGTAACACTGACTCTAGTCCGCACATATGACGGACGGGTCTCGCCCGCCACCATCGGCGGGCGGCGCACACCTCTGCGCGGTGCGGGGTGGCGCCTATCTGTCCAACGACATTCCCCCCTCGATGATGCCCCGCGCTCGCGGCTTCGCTCAGAGCGAACGCCGGGCGCGCCCGAACCCTGCCCTACGCTCGGTGGTCAACCAAGGGCCGGGCGAGGGGAAACGCATGCCGGATATCGAGCTCGGGGCGGTCGACAACGGATCGGCAGCGCTGCACGGCTACCTCGCGACCCCGGCCGGCGAGGGGCCGTGGCCCGGCGTCGTCGCCATCCACGAGATCTTCGGACTGAACGATCTGGTCCGGCGCCAGGCCGACCGGCTCGCCCAGGCCGGCTACCTCACCCTCGCGCCCGACCTGTTCAGCGACGGCGGTGTGTCGCGCTGCGTCGTCGGGACGTTTCGCGCCATGTTCGCCGGCGAGGGCAAAGCGATCAGCGACATCGATGCCGCTCGCGACTTCGTCAAGGACCGGCCCGACTGCACCGGCAAGGTCGGCATCATCGGCTTCTGCATGGGCGGCGGCTTCGCCCTGGTGGCCGCGTCCCGTGGCTTCGACGCGGCCGCGCCCAACTACGGGATGCCGCCGAAGGAGATCGAGCGGGCGCTGGCCGGCGCCTGCCCGATCGTCGCGAGCTACGGCAAGAAGGACGTGTCGATGCGCGGAGCGGCCGAGAAGGTCGAGAAAGCGCTGACGACGCTGGGCATCGCGCACGACGTGAAGGAGTACCCGAGCGCGGGGCACAGCTTCCTCAACGACGAATACTTCGGCCCGAAGCCGACCCACCCGCTGCAGCGGATCATGCATCTCGGGCCCGACCCGGTGGCCGCACCCGACGCGTGGGCCCGGATCGAGGCCTTCTTCGCCGAACACCTCGCGCGCTGAGCCCTACTTCGAGTTGTACGCATCCAGGATGTGCGCCGGGATGCGTCCCTTCTCGCCGATCTTGTGGCCGTTCTTGCGGGCCCATTCACGAATTGCGTGGGTCTGCTCACGGTCACCGCGGGCCGGGCGCGAACGACGGCCGCCGGGGGCGGCCGGCCGCGGGCCGCTGCCGCGCGCGGCCCGACGCGCATTCGCAACGTAGTTGGCCATCAAATCGCGCAGTTTCGCCGCATTCTTGCTGGACAGGTCGATTTCGTACTGCGTGCCGTCCAATGCGAAGGACACGGTCTCTTCGGCGGTGCTCTGATCGAGATCGTCGATCAGTTGGACGATAGTTTTCTGAGCCATGATGGGGGGCTTTCCTTCCGCACGTGAATGCAACAGCGCGAACAGTACCGGAAACGCACACGCACTCGCCCAATTCACAGCCGGGACAGGCCGAATTGATTCAGAGCGGCTTCACCAGCGGAAAGAGAATGGTCTCGCGAATACCCCGACCGGTGAGGATCATCAGCAACCGGTCCACGCCGAGGCCCATTCCGCCCGTGGGCGGCATGCCGTACTCGAGGGCGGCCAGGAAATCCTCGTCGAGTTCCATTGCCTCGGGATCGCCCTTGGCCGCCGCCAGCGACTGCTCGACCAGTCGCCGCCGTTGTTCGACCGGATCGACGAGTTCGGAATAAGCGGGGGCAATTTCGATGCCGCCGATGATGAGGTCCCACGCCTCGGCCAGCCGCGGATCGTTGCGGTGCGGGCGCGCGAGCGGTCGCACGTCGACCGGATAGTCGCGGACGAAGGTCGGCTGGATCAGGGTGGGCTCGACCAGCTTCTCGTACAGCTCGAGCACGATTTCGCCGGCCGTCCAGCCCGGCCGCAGCGAAACGCCGAGCTGGTCGGCGTACCGGCGCAGCGCGGCGGCCTCGGTGTCGACCGTGACGTGCTCGCCGACGGCCTCGGAAACGGCGTCGTGAATGGTCACCGAACGCCATTCGCTGCGCAGCTCCACCGGCGTTGCGTCCAGCGCCCGCCCGGCATCGACGCCGACCGCGTCGGCGGCATCGAGAACGAGCCGCCGCGTCAATTCGGCCATCGTGTCGTAGTCGCCGTAGGCCTCATATGCCTCGAGCAACGTGTACTCCGGCGAGTGGCTGGAATCGACGCCCTCGTTGCGGAACACCGGACCGATCTCGTAAACGCGCTCGATTCCGCCGACGATGCAGCGCTTGAGGTACAACTCGGTGGCAATCCGCAGCGACATGTCCTGATCGAAGGCATTCAAATGCGTGTGAAACGGACGGGCGGCCGCACCGCCGTGCACCGTCTGCAGAATCGGCGTCTCGACCTCGAGGTAGCCGCGGTCGTGCAATGTCGTACGTAGCGAGCGCAGGACCTCGGCCCGCGCGGCAACCATTTGTCGTGCGTCCTTGCGAACGATGAGGTCGACGAATCGCTGCCGCACCCGCGTTTCGTCCGACAACGCCTTGTGCGCCACCGGCAGCGGCCGAAGGGCTTTAGCGGTCAGCCGCCAGTCATCGGCCAGGACCGACAATTCACCACGTTTGGAAGCGATGACTTCGCCGGGCACGAATACCAGGTCGCCGAGGTCGACGTCGGCCTTCCACGCAGCCAGCGACTCGGCGCCGACGCGGTCGAGCGAGAGCATGACCTGCAGTTCCGCATCGCCTTCGCGCAGCATCGCGAAGCACAGCTTGCCGGTATTGCGCACGAAGATCACCCGGCCGGTGATGCCAACGATGTCGCCGGTCTCGGCCCCGGCCGCCAGTTCCGGGTACGCGGCGCGGATGTCAGCGAGCGTCGCCGTGCGGTCGACCCCGACGGGGAACGGCGCGCGCCGCGGGTCGCTCATCAACCGGTCGTACTTCGCGCGGCGGATTCGCCGCTGTTCGGGCAGATCGTCGGCGGCGTCACCGTTCTGGGTGTCGGGCTCACTCACCACGTCAACCTATCCGGGCCGACGTCCACCTATCCGGGCGGCGGCCGGTTTCCGTCCCGGCCGCCCACTGAGCGATGTCACGCCGTGAATCGCCCTCAATGCACTGGCGTCCGGCTTGCGGGGCGGGCACGATCGTCGATCATGACGATGCACGTAGCGACCGAAGCGGCCCAGGGCATCAGCCTGTCCGGGTTGACCAAGTCGTTCAAGAGCCCCGAAGGCCCGGTCCGCGCCGTGCGCGGCATCGACATCAGCATTGCCCGCGGCCAGACGGTGGCGCTGCTCGGACCCAACGGCGCCGGCAAGTCCACGACCATCGACATGCTGCTCGGCCTGCTGACGCCGGACTCCGGCGAGATCGAGCTGTTCGGGATGCGCCCGGACAAGGCCATCGCCGTGGGCGCCGTCGGCGCGATGTTGCAGGTGGGCGGCGTGATCTCCGACCTCAACGTGCGCGAGTTGCTGGAGATGGTCGCGAGCCTCTACCCGAATCCGCTCGGGGTGGACGAGGTCATCGAGCTCACCCGCATCGGCGACCTCGCCCGACGCAAGACCACGAAGCTGTCCGGGGGCCAGACGCAGCGCTTGCGCTTCGCCGTCGGACTCGTGTCGAACCCCGAACTGCTCGTCCTCGACGAGCCCACGGTCGCGATGGACGTCGAGGCGCGTCGGCAGTTCTGGGCGACGATGCGCGAGTTCGCCGGTCGCGGCAAGACCGTCGTCTTCGCGACGCACTACCTCGAGGAAGCCGATGCGTACGCCGACCGCATCATCCTGATGGCGCACGGTCAGGTCGTGGCCGACGGTCCGGCCACCGAGATCAAGGCGACGGTCGGCCTGCGGACCATCCGGGCGACGCTGCCCGACGCCGATCTCGAGGAGTTGGGGCGATTGCCGGGCGTGACGAACGTCGAGACCCGCGGCGACGCGATCATCCTGAACTGCGCGAACTCCGACGACGCGCTGCGCGCGTTCCTGCCGGCCTGTCCCGCCGCCCGCGACATCGAGGTCACCGGCGCCGGTCTGGAAGAGGCGTTCCTGCAACTCACCGGCGACGACGCGGGCGATACCGGCGACGGCGGCGAGGGGGCCAAACGGTGAGCGGCGCGACCTACGTCAAGTACGAACTGCTGCGGACGGTGCGCAACAAGCGCAGCTTCGCGTTCTCGCTCGTGTTCCCGCTCGTCATGTACTTCCTGCTCGCCCTGCCCAACAAGGACAACCACAACTTCGGCGGGACGAAGGGCCACCCCACCGGCATCTTCGCGCCGCAGTACTACATGATCGGGTTGCTGGCCTTCGGCGGCATGGTGGCGGTGCTCTCGGGCGGGGCGCGCATCGCCGCGGAGCGATCGGTGGGCTGGACGCGGCAGTTGCGCCTGACCCCACTGACGCCGCGGATGTACTTTCGCGCGAAGCTCATCACCAGCTACCTCATGGCCGTGATCGCCCTGGTCCTGTTGTACGTGGCAGGCATCGCACTCGGTGTGCGACTCGACCCGTTCGGCAACTGGTTCCGGATGACCGGGCTGGTGCTAGTCGGCCTCATCCCGTTCGCGGCGCTGGGCATCGCGTTCGGGCACCTGATGACCATCGACTCGATGGGCCCGGCCATCGGTGGCATCACGTCGCTGTTCGCGTTCCTCGGCGGCACCTGGTTCCCGCTGGTCGGCCACGGCGCGTTCATCGAGTTCTGCAAGTCGCTGCCCTCGTACTGGCTCACCCAGGCCGGCCGCATCGGGCTCGGCGGGACGAGCGACCCGTGGGGAGCGCGGGGCTTTCTGACGATCGCGATCTGGTCGGTGGCGTGCACGGCCCTGGCGATCTGGGCCTATCGGCGCGACACCCAGCGGGCCTGATCGGCGGGTAGGTCAGGCGTCCTCAGGCGGCGGTTTGGGCAGGGTCAGGAAGCCCGAATCGAGCCAGTACTGCAGGTTGTGCTCCTTGCCGTCACCGTCCGATCCAGATCGCGACGCATCGGCCTTGCTGACGTACGGGGTGTCGCGGCCGGCCTTGGCCTCTGATTTCGTCCAGGGCATGCGCATGGGACACCTTCAGTTGTCGGACGCTGGACCTTGGCGGGTCGCGCCCTGCCAGTGAGCGTACGCCGCACGGCGATCGGCTCAGGTCTGCGACAGGACCGTAGCCGCGACTAGTTCGAGGTGGTCGAGGTCGTGCAGGTCGAGCACCTGCAGGTACATCCGCGTCGCGCCGAGCCCGGCGAACTCGCCGATCTTGCTCACGACCTCGTCCGGCGTCCCGGTCAGCGCGTTGGCCCGCAGGTCGTCCACGCCGCGGCCGATGGCGGCCGCGCGGCGCGCGATCTCGGCGTCGTCGCGGCCGACGCACAGCACCTGCGCGGCCGAGTACGACACCTCGCGCCCGGTCTTGGCCACGGCCGCGCGCACCCGATCGAGGATCTCGCCGGTGTCGGCGACCGACTTGAAGGCGACGTTGAACTCGTCGGCGTACGTGGCGGCGAGCTGGGCACCGCGCTGCTTGCCGGCGCCGCCGAGGATCAGCGGCGGCCGCGGTGACTGCACCGGTTTGGGCAGCGCCGGTGAGCCGCTGAGCTGGTAGTGCTTCCCGGCGAAGTCGTACGTGTCGCCCGGCGGCGTGCTGAGCAGGCCGTGAATGATCTCGACCTGCTCGGCGAAGCGGTCGAAGCGCTCGCGCACGTCGTGGAACGGGATGCCGTAGGCGGTGTGCTCGGCCGCGAACCAACCGGCACCGAGACCGAGCTCGACGCGGCCGCCGCTCATCTGGTCGACCTGCGCGACGGAGATCGCGAGCGGGCCGGGCAACCGGAAGGTCGCCGGGCTGACCAACGTGCCGAGCCGGATGCGCGACGTGTCGCGGGCCAGCGCGGCCAGCGTCAGCCAGGCGTCGGACGGCCCGGGCAGGCCGGTGACGCCGCCCATCTTCAGATAGTGGTCGGAGCGGAAGAAGGCGTCGAAGCCGAGGTCCTCGGTCGCCTTCGCGACGGCCAGCAGGTCCTCGTAACTGGCGCCCTGCTGAGGTTCGGTGAAGACTCGTAACTGCATCCCTCGACCCTAGTTCCGCTCGTAGATCAGGCGGAGGCCGAGCAGGGTGAGCTCGGGTTCGTAGCGCGTGACGGTCTCGCTGTGGTCGATGACGAGCGCAGCCAGCCCGCCGGTGGCGATGACGTCCACCGAGTCGGGATCGTCGGGCACGAGCGCCGCGCTGAGCCGGCGCACCATGCCGTCGACCTGGCCGGCGAAGCCGTAGAGGATGCCCGACTGCAACGACTCGACCGTGTTCTTGCCGATCGGGCTGCGCGGCGCCACGAGCTCGACCTTGCGCAGCTGCGCGGCGCGGGCCGCCAGCGCGTCCAACGAGATCTCGATACCCGGGGCGAGGGCGCCGCCCAAAAAGTCGCCGCGCGCGCTTACGCAGTCGAAGTTCGTCGACGTGCCGAAGTCGACGACGATGCACGCCCCCTTGGTCAGGTGGTGCGCCGCGGCCGTGTTGCAGACCCGGTCGGTGCCGACCTCCTTCGGGTTGTCGGTCAGCAGGCTCACGCCGGTCCGCACGCCGGGTTCGACGAGGACGGTCCGCACCTCGGGGTAGTAGCGGCCGAGCATCGTGCGCAGCTCGCGCATGACCGCGGGAACCGTGGAGCAGGCGGCGATCCCCGACACCTGGACGTCGGCGAGCAGGCCACGAAACGTCAGGGCCAGCTCGTCGGCGGTGTTGCGGGCGTCGGTCTTGATCCGCCACGAGTTGAGCAGCTCGTCGCCCTCGAAGACACCCAGGACGGTGTTCGTGTTGCCGACGTCGATCGCGAGCAGCATGCGCCCAATCCCGTCCGTGAGGTCCAGCCGGCCTAGATGTCGAGGCCGATGTCGAGCACCGGCGCGGAGTGCGTCAACGCACCGACTGCAAGGTAGTCGACCCCGGTTTCGGCGACGGCGCGGGCGTTGGCGAGCGTCAGCCCGCCCGAGGCCTCCAGCCGCGCTCGGCCGGCGGCGTACTCGACCGCGGCCCGCAGGTCGGCCGTCGCCATGTTGTCGAGCAGCACGAGATCGGCGCCGGCGTCGATGACCGCGCGGGCCTGCGCGAGCGTGTCGACCTCGATCTCGAGCGGCAGGCCCGGGTACCTCGCGCGGACCAGCTCGAACGCCGGCACGACCCCGCCCGCCGCGACGACGTGGTTGTCCTTGACCAGCGCGGCATCCGACAGCGACATGCGGTGGTTGACGCCGCCGCCCATCCGCACCGCGTACTTCTCCAGAACCCGCAGCCCCGGCATCGTCTTGCGGGTGTCGCGGACGAGCGCCGGTGTGCCCTCGACGGCGTCGACCCAGCGCCGGGTGAGCGTCGCGACGCCCGACAGGTGGCCGAGGAAGTTCAGCGCCGTCCGTTCGGCGGTGAGGATGTCGCGCAGCGGCCCGCGCACGGTGGCCAGCACCTCACCCGGCGTCACCCGGGCGCCGTCGGCACCGCCGAACTCGACGCTGACCCGGCCCGAGCTGACGGTCCGGAAGACGTACGCCGCGACGGGCAGGCCGGCGACGACGCCCGGCTGCCGCGATACGAGATCGGCCTGGGCCAGCGTGCCGGGCGCGACGGTGGCGTTCGTCGTGACGTCGCCCGCCGACCCGAGATCCTCGTCGAGCGCACGAGCCACAACCTCGGCGAAGACGTCGTCGGGCAGGTCAGTCACGTTGCGGCCTCGAATTCGGTGCGCAGCGTGCCGTCGGCGACCAGGACGGTGTCGAGGTGCCCGCGCCAGGCGTCGTCGGTGTCGGGATGATCGTCGCGCCAGTGCGTACCCCGGGTCTCGGTGCGCCGCAGCGCGGCCACGGTGAGCGCGGCCGCGACGGTGAGCAGGTTCGTCGTCTCCCACGCTTCGGTGCCGGGCTCGCCGCCGTCGAGGTCGACCAGTGCGGCCAGGCCTTCCGTGGCGAGGGTCAGGCCCTTGTCGTCGCGCAGCACCCCGGCATCGCGCGTCATGAGCTGCTGCAGTTGCGGGCGCGCGGCCTCGCGCAGCAGGGCCCCGGCCGGCGGTGGCGACGCGAGCGCGGCCGCGGGCGGCGCGGGAACGCCCAGCCGCGCGATCAAGGTGGCGGCGATGCGGTGCCCGAACACCAGACCCTCGAGCAGCGAGTTGGACGCGAGGCGGTTGGCGCCGTGCACGCCCGTGCACGCGGCCTCGCCGCACACGAACAGGCCGCGCACCGACGACTCGCCGCTCGGGTCGGTCCGCACGCCGCCGCTGGCGTAGTGACAGGCCGGGACGACGGGGATCAGGTCGGTGACCGGGTCGACGCCGAGCGCGAGCAGCGTCGCGTAGATCGTCGGGAAGCGGACGCGCCACTTCTCGGCCCCGAAGTGTCGGGCGTCGAGCCACACGTGCTCGGCGCCGGTCGCGCGCATGCGGCGCAGGATCGCCTTGGCCACAACGTCGCGCGGCGCGAGGTCGGCGAGCTCGTGCTGGCCGCGCATGAACCGCTCGCCCGCGTCGTCGACGAGGAACGCGCCCTCGCCGCGCACGGCCTCGCTGACCAGCGGCTGCTGCCCGCGCGAGCGCGGACCGAGCCAGGCGACGGTGGGGTGGAACTGCACGAACTCGAGATCACGGACGACGGCGCCGGCCCGCAGCGCGGCCGCGACACCGTCGCCGGTCGAGACGCTCGGGTTGGTCGTCGACGCGTAGACCTGCCCGATGCCACCCGTGGCCAGCACGACGGCACGGGCGCGCACGGCGCCCACGCCGTCGCGTTCGCCCTCACCCATCACGTGCAGGGTGAGGCCGGCGACCTCGCCCGTCGGTGTGGTCAGCAGATCGAGCAACAGCGCGTGCTCGATGACCTCGACGCCGGTGGCGTCCAGCACGCGGGTCAGCAGCGCGCGTTCGATCTCGGCCCCCGTGGCGTCGCCACCGGCGTGCGCGATGCGGTCGCGGTGGTGGCCGCCCTCGCGGGTCAGCGACAGCTCGCCGTCGAGGGCGAGGTCGAAGCGGGCGCCCATCTGCGCCAACTCGCGCACCGCCGCCGGGCCCTCGCGGACGAGCGTGCGCACCGCGCGCTCGTCGCACACGCCGGCGCCGGCCACGATCGTGTCGGCGAAGTGCTGATCGGGCGAATCCCCCAGGCCGAGGGCGGCGGCGATGCCGCCCTGCGCCCAGCGCGTCGAGCCCGCGGCCAGCACGTCCTTCGTCACCAGCAACACGCGCAGCGACGACTCGCGGCTCAGGTGCAGCGCGGTGGTCAGCCCGGCGATGCCCGAGCCGACGACGACGACGTCGGTCTCGACCGTCCAGCCCGGCTCGGGTGCGGCCAGCCGCCGCGGCAACCCGGTCACAGCACGACCTCGACGTTGTCGATCAGCCGGGTGGTGCCGACGCGCGCCGCCACGAGCAGGCGGGCCGCCCCGTGCTCGGGGATCTCGCCCAGGTCGGCGCCGCGTAGCTCGAGGTAGTCGACGGCGATGCCGGGCTCGGTGGCCAGCTCGCCGGTGGCGGTGGTGATCGCGGCCAGTGCCCCGCCGGTGCGCGCGGCGTCGCGGCCGGCGAACAGCGCGCGCGAGAGTGCCAGAGCGCGGCGGCGCTCGGCCCCGGACAGGTAGCGGTTGCGGCTCGACCGCGCCAGCCCGTCAGCCTCGCGGACCGTGGGCACGCCGATGATCGTGACGCCCAGCTCGAGGTCCTCGGCCATCTGCCGGATCAGCGTCAGCTGCTGGTAGTCCTTCTCGCCGAAGTAGGCGCGGTGCGCCCGGGCGAGGTTGAGGAACTTGGCGACGACTGTCAGCACGCCGCCGAAGTGCCCGGGCCGCACCTCGCCCTCGAGCTGCGCGCCCAGCGGCCCGGGATCGACGCCGACCTCGGCGCCGCCGTGCGGGTAGACGTCGGCGACGGTCGGCGCCCACACCACGTCCACGCCCAGACGCTCGCACAGCGCCACGTCGGCGTCGAGGGTGCGGGGGTAACGCGCGAGGTCCTCGGCCGGCCCGAACTGCAACGGGTTAACGAAGTTGGTGGTGACGACGCCGTCGCACTCGGCCCGGGCGGTCTGCAGCAGCGCGGCGTGCCCGGCGTGCAGGGCCCCCATCGTGGGAACGAGCCCGACCGTGCCGACCAGATCGCCCCGTGCGGCGGCGAATTCGTCGCGCGTCTGGACGAGCTTCACGACAGGACCGCCAGGACGGCCTCGGCCTGCGCGGCCGAGAGCCGCCCGGATGCGCGCGCCCGTTCGGCCGTGCGCCGCGCCATCGCCCGGTACGCCGGCAACACGTCCGGCGCGGTCCGCCCCAGGGTGTCGAGGTGCGTGGCCAGCGTCGCGACGTCACCGCGCGACACCGGGCCGGTTAGCGCGGCGTCACCGAGGCGCAGCACGTTGTCCAGCGAGGCGCTCAGCAGCGGCGCGGCCAGCCGCCCGGGCTCGGTGACCCCCGAACGCGACAGCAGCGTCAGCGCGTCGTTGACGAGCGTGACGAGGTGGTTCGACGCGATCGTGAGCGACGCGTGGTACAGCGCGCGGGCCGACTCGGGCACCCACACCGGCTCGCCGCCCATCTCGAGGACCAGCGACTCGGCGACCGGCCGCAGCTCGTCCAGGGCGGTGACCCCGAACGTCGCGCCCTCGACCCGATCGAGGTCCTCGGGCCGGCCGGCGAAGGTCATCACCGGGTGCAGCGCCAAGGCCAGCACGCCGCGGGCGGCGGCGGGATCGAGCACCCCGATGCCCTGCGCGCCAGACGTGTGCGCGGCCAGCTGGCCACCGCGCCAGGCACCGGTGTCGGCCAGCCCGGACACCAGCGGGCGCAGCACGTCGTCAGGGACGGCGAGCAGCACCAGATCAGCGGCGGCCACCGTTTCGTCGGCCGGCAGCAGCGGCACGCCCGGCAGCATCCGCTCGGCCCGCCCGCGCGACTGGGCCGAGACCCCGCTGGCCGCGACGATCTCGTGTCCGGCGCGAGCCAGGGCCGCCCCCAGCGCGCTGCCGACCCGTCCGACGCCGACCACGCCGACGCGTAGCCGCGCGGGTCGCGGTGTGCTCAAAGACGGTCCCTACGGTCGGCGGCGCAACGCCTGCGAGCGTACTGCCGGGCGTCCCACAGCCCGCCCGGACCGGTACATTCCGAACGCGGCCAGCCAGGTGCTGCACCACGAGGAGTGTCATGAGCGAGATGCAAGAGCGGGTCGCGCGCAGCGCTGACGTTGCCGATCTCCACGCCACCGCCCCGACGCTACTGCTCGAGCTGCAGAGCCTGCTCGGCGCACTGGGCGCGCTCGTCACCAACGGCACCGACCGCGGCCGCCGCCCGTTCCGGCCCGGCCCGGATTGGTCGAACCGGCTCGGTGAGCTGGCGTACGGCGTCTACCTGCTGGCCGATCAGACCGGCGTCGACATCGCGCGGGCGGTCGAGCTCACCGCCCAGCACCTCGAGCTGAAGGGTGAGCAGGCCAAGGCCGCGTCCGAGAACGGGTGGCCCTTCGGCCCGCAGCGCTGATGCGCAACCCAGGTTCGCCGGCAGATGCGGGAATATCTGCACGATCGTGAGCACCCTCACGTAGCTGGTCTGGCCTGGCGCTGAGTTTCGGCGTCGCAAACGGGAAACCCTTGCTACACAAGGGATGTGACACGAATTCGGGCTTCACGAGACGACGTGCGGACGGCCGGGGCAGCCGGCCCCGTCGTCGTGTCGAATTGCCCCCGCCGGATGCGGCGGACCGGCCTCACCGTGGCGCTGATCGTGGGCGTCTTGATCGTGCTGGCGGTCGTGCTCGGGGTGCCGGCCTGGCTCGTCACCGTCGTCGGCGTCATCGGGTTCGGCGTGGCCGCAATTGTCGGGCACCGACTGGTCGGCAACGTGTTCGCCGGCTTGACCCTGCTGCTGGCCCGGCCGTACAACCCGGGCGAGCAGCTTCGGCTCTACGTGCCCGGACTCGGGGCCGTGCTGGTGGCCGAGATCGTACGGGTGGGCCTGGTGCGCTCCACGCTCGTCGCACCGTCCGGTCTGCTGGTGGTGCCGAACAGCCTCCTGCTGCGGGCCGCCCCGCCCGGGTCCGGGACATAACGCGCGACCGTCCATCAGTCGACCTCGGTGGCTTGGCGCGTCACGAATGCGGCCATGCCGGGAACGGTGAACTGCACGACGCCGTGCTCGGGCGCGAAGATGAGTCCTTTGTTGATCAGCTTGCTGCGGGCCGGGCCGAGATGGGCCGCGCGGCGACCGAGGCGTTGGGCGACTTCGCCGGATGCGCTGCCGGTGTCGCCGTCGATGGCCATCGCGCGGAGGTAGTGCTTCTCGCTGGAGGTCGCGCGGTCCCACCGAGCCCGGAAGAACCCGATGTCGAGCGTGGCGGTAGCCAGCGCTGCGCCCACGCGGGCGTCGGCGAGGGTGATCTCGGGTCCGTCGGCGGTGTTCCAGGTTTCCTGCCCGAATTGCTGCAGGAAGTAGGGGTAGCCATTCGTGGCGGTGACGATGTGCTCGAGTGCGTCTTGCGCCCAGGTCACCCCTTCGACCAGCGACGGCTCACGGACGGCGGCGACGGCCGCATCGTGGGGCAACTGCTCGATGCGGTGGTAGACGAACAGTCGCTCGGCGTAGGAGCGCGATTCGGTCAACTCGCGAGGCAGGCTGGGCAACCCGGCCAACATGAACAGCACCGCCCAGCCCTGTTGGCTGGCGGTATGCGCCACGGAGCACACCGCGCGCAGTTCCTCGCGGGTGAGGTCCTGCGCTTCGTCGATCAGGATCGCCAGCCCACCACCGTTGTTGCGGGCGGCGTCGGCGAGGTCTTTCACAAGCTTGGCGAGGTCCGCCTCGATCTCACCGGTGTCCGCACCCCCGCCGGCGACCTCGCTGAGATCCACCCCGAAGCTCCAGTTGCCCGAGGAGTCGATGGTGGCGCGGAAGAAGCTCAGCGCCGTCTTGAGGCCTTTCAGCACCCGCGTTCCGGCCGACGGGCGGGCCAGGTCCGTGAGCGGGCCGCGCAGAGCGTTGGTCAAGGCGACGCGCAGCGTCTGGGTTCCTGCCTCGATCTGCGCGACGATCCATTCGGCCTGCTCGGCGTCGCGGGCGAACTCGCCGAGCAGCACGGTCTTGCCGACGCCGCGCAATCCATACAGCGCCTGTGGTTGCGCGTCGCGCCGAGGACCACCCTGTCTACCGCCACTCGCCACCCAGACAGCTGGGGGTCACGACCGACCAGCGCGGCGGGTCGTCGTCCAGCGCCGGGGGAGTACGGGTTGCTGGTCGGGTCCATCACCCACCGCTTCCTCATCCGAGATCTAACAAAGTCTGACCGTGTATGTCTTTCCGACATACTAGGGCAGACTTTGTTACGCAACTGGGTGTGGACGAGCACCACGACCGGCAGTGCCTGTCTCGGCCCCTTGTTGGACGCTGAGGCCAAAACAAGCAAGCAGGCTTGATTCGTCTGCCGCGCCGTGCCAAGGTTCGGGCATGCCGGACGTCGTCGAGGTGCTCGCCGAGCTGGCCGCCGAGGGGGCCGAACTCGACGACCTGGTCGCCGAACTCGCGCCGGCCGAGTGGGGCCGCGACACCCCGGCGGCCGGCTGGACCATTGCCCACCAGATCGGGCACCTGGCCTGGACCGACGACATCGCGATGCTCGCCACCACTGACGCGGCCGCGTTCGCGGCGGCGCTGCAGGCGGCCCTGAGCGAGTACGAGGGCTATATCGACCGGGTCGCGGCCGAGTGGGCTGCTGCGCCCCCGGTCGACCTGCTCTCGACGTGGCGGGCCGGGCGCGCACGGCTCGCGGCGGCGCTGGCGGCGGCACCGCCCGGTCGCAAGCTGCCGTGGTTCGGGCCGCCGATGAGCCCGACCTCGATGGCCACGGCTCGGCTGATGGAGACCTGGGCGCACGGGCAGGACATCACCGACGCGCTCGGCCGGTCTCGTCCCCCCACCGACCGGCTCCGGCACGTCGCCCACATCGGCGTGCGAACCCGCGATTTTGCCTACGCGGTAAGGGATCTGACCCCACCGAGCGCGCCGTTCCGCGTTGAGCTGACCGGGCCGTCCGGTGCGCTGTGGACGTGGGGGCCGGACGACGCGGCGCAGCACGTCGTCGGGCCGGCGCTGGACTTCTGCCTGCTCGTGACGCAACGGCGGCACCGCGACGACCTGGCGGTCGTGGCCACCGGCGCCGACGCCAACGCCTGGCTGGACATCGCGCAGGCGTTCGCCGGGCCCCCCGGCGAGGGGCGCCGGGCCGGAGCATTCACATGACGGCGCCGCTGCGCATCGCGAACGCGTCCGGCTTCTACGGCGACCGCGCGTCGGCCATGCAAGAGATGATCACCGGCGGCGAGATCGACGTCCTCACCGGCGACTACCTGGCCGAGTTGACGATGCTCATCCTCGGCCGCGACCGCCTCAAGGATGCCGCGCTCGGCTACGCCAAGACCTTTCTGCGCCACCTCGAGCCGGTGCTGGTCACTGCCCTCGAGAAAGGCGTCAAGATCGTCACCAACGCCGGCGGCCTCAACCCGGCCGGGCTCGCCGCGGCGGTGCGGGCACTGGCCGACAACCTCGGGCTGGCGGTTCGGGTCGCGCACGTCGAGGGTGACGACCTGCGCGAGCGGGCCGCCGAGCTCGGTCTCGGCGAACCGCTGGCCGCGAACGCCTACCTCGGCGCGTGGGGCATCGTCGATTGCCTGACCACCGGGGCCGACATCGTCGTCACCGGACGGGTCACCGACGCGTCCATGGTCGTCGGACCGGCGGCCGCGCACTTCGGCTGGGCCCGAACCGACTATGACGCGCTCGCCGGCGCGGTCGTCGCCGGGCATGTCATCGAGTGCGGGCCGCAGGCCACCGGTGGCAACTACGCGTTCTTCACCGAACTGCCCCAGCTGGACCGTCCGCTTGGCTTCCCCGTCGCCGAGGTGCACGACGACGGCACCTCGGTGATCACCAAGCAGCCGGGCACCGGCGGCGCCGTCACCATCGGGACCGTCACCGCGCAGCTGCTCTACGAGATCACCGGCGCGCGCTATGCCGGGCCGGACGTCACCGCGCGGTTCGACACGATCGCACTGTCCGACGACGGTGCCGACCGCGTCCGCATCAGCGGCGTGCGCGGCGAGGCGCCGCCGCCCACGCTCAAGGTCGGTCTGAATGCGCTCGGCGGATTTCGCAACTCGGTGACGTTCGTGCTGACCGGTCTCGACATCGAGGCCAAGGCCGCCTGGGTGCAGTCACAGCTCGCGGCGGTCGATGCGCAGTGGACGTTGGCCCGCACCGACCACCCGGACGCGGACCGGCAAGAGGAAGCGGCCGCGCTGCTGCACTGCGTCGTGCGCGGTCCCGATCCGAAGGCGCTCGGGCGGGCGTTCTCGGGCGCGGCGGTCGAGCTGGCGCTCGCGTCCTATCCCGGCTTTCACGTCACCGCCCCGCCGGGTGAAGCCGCGCCGTACGGCGTCTTCACTGCCGCCTACGTCGACCGGTTAGCGGTGCCGCACGTCGCGGTGCACGCCGACGGGACGCGGGTCGACATCGCACCGGCCGACGGCACGCAGGTCCTCGCAGACGTGCCCGAACCCGCGGGGTCGGCGGCGCCCCCGTCGGGGCCAACCCGGCGAGCGCCGCTCGGCCGCGTGGTGGGTGCGCGCAGCGGCGACAAGGGCGGCTCGGCGAACGTCGGTGTGTGGGCGCGCACCGACGCGGCCTACGCGTGGCTGGCGGCGTTCCTAACAGTGGATCGCTTCCGCGAGCTACTGCCCGAGACGGCTCCGCTGCCAGTGGCTCGGCACGTCCTGCCCAACCTGCGGGCGCTGAACTTCGTGGTCGAGGACGTGCTCGGCGCCGGCGTCGCGTCGCAGGCCCGGCACGACCCGCAGGCCAAGGCGCTGGGCGAGTGGCTGCGCTCGCGCATCGTCGACATCCCGGAGGCCCTGCTGTGAGCGATCCATTCGCCACACCGGAACGGCAGACGTTGCGGGAGACGATCCACCGTTTCGTCCAGCGCGACGTGCTGCCATACCTTGAGGTATGGGAAGCCGAGGGCGAACTGCCCCGGTCGTTGTCGAAGCGGGCGGCCGAACTCGGGCTGATCGGCCTGTCGTACCCGACCGCGGTCGGCGGCGGGGGCGGCGACGCGATCGACGCGCTCGTCCTGGCCGAGGAGATGCACTACGCGGGTGGATCCAGTGGCCTGTTCGCGTCGCTGTTCACGTCCGGCATCGCGCTGCCGCATCTCGTCCACGCCGGCGACGCGGCGCAGATCGAGCGCTGGGTCCGGCCGACGATCGCCGGCGAGCTGATCGGCTCGCTGGCGATTACCGAGCCGGACGGCGGCTCGGACGTCGCCAACCTGCGCACCACGGCCAAGCGCGATGGCGACGACTACGTCATCAACGGGGCGAAGACCTACATCACCTCGGCCGTGCGCGGCGACTTCGTCGTCACGGCCGCGCGCACCGGCGACGCCGGGGCGCACGGCATCTCGCTGATCGTCGTCGACAAGGGCACGCCCGGCTTCACTGTCTCGCGCAAGCTGGCCAAGATGGGTTGGCTGTGCTCCGACACCGCCGAGCTGTCCTACGCCGACGTCCGGGTGCCGGTGGCGAACCTGGTGGGCGAGGAGAACACCGGGTTCGTCCAGATCGCGCAGAACTTCGTGTCCGAACGCATCGGGTTGGCGGTGCAGGCCTACGCGTGCGCGCAGCGTTGCCTGGACATCACCGTCGCGTGGTGCCGCGAACGGGACACGTTCGGGCGTCCGCTGATCAGCCGGCAAGCGGTGCAGAACACGCTGGCCGAGATGGCCCGCCGTATCGAGGTGGCGCGGGTGTACACGCGGTCGGTGGCGGTACGCGCCGCCTCTGAGCCGAATCTGATCACGGCGGCCTGTTTCGCGAAGAACACTGCGGTGGCGGCCGGCGACTGGGTGGTCGATCAGGCGGTGCAACTGCACGGGGGGATGGGGTACATGCGTGAGGCCGAGGTCGAGCGGCAGTACCGCGACATGCGCATCCTCGGCATCGGTGGCGGCACGACCGAGATCCTCACCGGCCTGGCCGCCAAGACGCTGGGTTTCACGTCATGACCCGGTTTGCATCCGCCGGCGTCGCTACCGCGCCCCGAATCGCCGAGATAACGACGCGAACGGATGCAAACCGATGACGGTGTTGACGACGCTGGTCGACCGGTCGGCGCCGGAGTTCCACGCCAACCGAGAGGCACTGCTCGAGCAGATCGCGAACGTCGCGGCCGAGCAGGCGAAGGCGGTTGCCGGTGGCGGCGCGAAGTACGTCGACCGGCACCACCAGCGCGGCAAGCTGCTGATCCGCGAGCGGATCGAACTGCTGCTCGACCCCGGCGCCTCGTTCCTCGAGCTCTCGCCGCTGGCCGGGTGGGGCAGCGACTTCACCGTCGGCGCCTCGGTCGTCACCGGGGTCGGTGTCGTCAACGGCGTCGAGTGCATGATCAACGGCAGCGACCCGACAGTGCGCGGCGGGGCGTCCAACCCGTGGACGCTGAAGAAGACCTTACGGGCCAACGAGATCGCGCGGCAGAACCGGTTGCCGGTGATCGGCCTGGTCGAGTCCGGCGGCGCCGATCTGCCGACGCAGAAGGAGATCTTCATCCCCGGCGGCGCGATCTTCCGCGACCTCACTCGGCTGTCGGCCGCGGGCATCCCGTCGATCGCGTTGGTATTCGGCAACTCGACCGCGGGTGGCGCGTACATCCCCGGCATGAGCGACTTCGTCGTGATGATCAAGGAACGCTCGAAGGTGTTCCTGGCCGGGCCGCCCCTGGTGAAGATGGCGACCGGTGAGGAATCCGACGACGAATCGCTCGGCGGCGCCGAGATGCACGCCCGTCAGTCGGGCCTGGCCGACTACTTCGCCGTCGACGAGCAGGACGCGATCCGCATCGGCCGGCAGATCGTCGGACGGCTGAACTGGCGCAAGCAGGGCCCGGCCCCGAAGCCTGACCCGGCCGAACCGCGCTACGACGCCGAGGACCTGCTCGGCATCGTCCCCACCGACCTCAAGGTGCCCTTCGACCCGCGCGAGGTGATCGCCCGCATCGTCGACGGCTCGGAGTTCGACGAGTTCAAGCCGCTCTACGGGTCGTCGCTGGTCACCGGCTGGGCGTCACTGCACGGCTACCCGATCGGCATTCTCGCCAACGCCCGCGGCGTGCTGTTCAGCGAAGAGGCGCAGAAGGCGACGCAGTTCATTCAACTGGCCAACCGGGCCGACACGCCACTGCTGTTCCTGCAGAACACCACCGGCTACATGGTCGGCAAGGAGTACGAGCAGGCCGGCATCATCAAGCACGGCGCGCTGATGATCAACGCGGTGTCGAACTCGCGGGTTCCGCACTTCACGGTGACGATGGGTGCGTCGTACGGGGCCGGCAACTACGGCATGTGCGGGCGCGCGTACGGCCCGCGGTTCCTGTTCACCTGGCCGAACGCGAAGTCGGCGGTGATGGGGCCGGCGCAGCTGGCCGGGGTGATGACGATCGTGGCCCGGCAGGCGGCGCAGGCCCGCGGCCAGGAGTTCGACGAGGACGGTGCCGCGCAGTTGCGCGCGTACGTCGAGGCGCAGATCGAGGAGCAGTCGCTGGCTCCGTTCATGTCCGGGATGCTCTACGACGACGGCATCATCGACCCGCGTGACACCCGCACGGTGCTCGGCATTGCACTGTCGGCCGCGCACACCGCGCCGGTGGCGGGCGCCTCCGGGTACGGGGTGTTCCGCCAGTGACGGCCGCGACCCGCACGATCACCTCCGTCCTGGTCGCGAACCGCGGTGAGATCGCGCGCCGGGTGTTCCGCACCTGCCGCGCGGCCGGCCTCACCACCGTCGCGGTGTTCTCCGATCCCGACGCCGACTCGCCGCACGTCAGCGAAGCCGACGCGGCCGTCCGCCTGCCCGGCGCCACCCCGGCCGACACCTACCTGCAGGGCCCGCTCATCATCGACGCCGCCCGCCGCGCCGGCGCCGACGCCATCCATCCCGGTTACGGCTTCCTGTCCGAGAACGCCGAGTTCGCCCGCGCGGTCATTGCGGCCGGCCTCACCTGGATCGGCCCGCCGCCGCCGGCGATCGCCTCGATGGGCAGCAAGATCGAGTCCAAGCGGCTGATGGCCGACGCCGGCGTGCCCGTCCTGGCCGAGCTCGACCCCGAGAAGGTCACCGCCGACGACCTGCCCGTCCTGATCAAGGCGAGCGCAGGCGGCGGCGGGCGCGGCATGCGCGTCGTGCGGGCGCTCGACCAGCTCGCCGACGAGGTCGAGAGCGCCCGGGCCGAAGCGGCCGGCGCGTTCGGCGACCCGACCGTCTTCTGCGAGCCCTACCTCGCCACCGGCCGGCACATCGAGGTGCAGGTCATGGCCGACCAGCACGGCACCGTGTGGGCCGTGGGCGAGCGCGAGTGCTCGATCCAGCGCCGTCACCAGAAGGTGGTCGAGGAGGCGCCGTCACCGCTGGTCGAGCGGATCGACGGCATGCGCAAGGACCTCTTCGCGGCCGCGAGCGCCGCCGCCCGCGCGGTCGGCTACACCGGGGCCGGCACGGTCGAATTCATCGCCGACGAGAGCGGCCGCTTCTTTTTCCTCGAGATGAACACCCGCCTGCAGGTCGAGCATCCGGTCACCGAATGCACGACCGGCCTCGACCTCGTCGCTTCGCAGATCGACGTCGCGAACGGTGCCGAGCTCGACCCCGAACCGCCGCCGACAACCGGCCACGCGATCGAGGTGCGTCTCTACGCCGAGGACCCCGCCGCCGATTGGCAGCCGCAGTCCGGAATCCTGCACCGCATCGCCGTCCCTGACGTCGCCGTCGCGTTCACCACCGGCGCCGCGCCGACCGGCATCCGGCTCGACTCCGGCGTCACGGACGCCAGTGTCGTCGGCGTCCACTACGACCCGATGCTGGCCAAGGTGATCGCCTGGGCGCCGCACCGCACGCAGGCCGCC
>CAXTHY010000059.1:20470-24271 GCA_964244175.1 uncultured Jatrophihabitans sp.
TCACCAACCGCGACCTGCTCGTCAACGTGCTGCGCCATCCCGCGTTCCTGCGCGGCGAAACCGACACCGCGTTCTTCGACCGGCACGGCCTCGACACACTGGCCGCCCCGCTCGCCGACCCGGCCGCCCACAAGTTGTCCGCGCTGGCCGCGGCCCTGGCCATCGACCGCGCGGACAGGTTGCAGGCGCCGGTGCTGCGCAGCGTCCCGTCCGGCTGGCGCAACGTCGTCAGCCAGCCGCATCGCGTGTCCTTCGACGGATACGACGTCGACTACCGGCTGACCCGCGCCGGCCTGCACACCGAAGGCGTCGCCGACGTCGCGCTGGTGTCGGCCACCTCGACGCAGGTCGTGCTCGACACCGATGGAGTGCGGCGCCGATTCGCCGTTGCCGTCCACCCCGACGACGTCTTCGTCGACTCGGCGCTCGGGCCGGTCCGGCTGCGCCGCGTTGCCCGCTTCGTCGACCCGGCCGAGCAGGCCGCCGCCGGTTCGCTGCTGGCCCCCATGCCCGGCACGGTCGTCCGCATCGCCGTCGCGGTCGGCGAGCACGTCAGCGCCGGCCAAGCGATCCTGTGGCTCGAGGCGATGAAGATGCAGCACCGGATCAACGCACCGGCCGACGGCGTCGTGGCCGAGCTGCCGGTCAGTGCAGGACAGCAGATCGACGTGGGCGCGGTACTGGCCGTCGTCTCCGACACGGAGGAGTGAACTGATGGATTTCCGGGAAACCGAGGAGCAGATCGCCTTGCGCAAGGCGGTCGCCGAATTGGGCAGGCGCTACGGCCACGACTACACGGCGCCACGGGCGAAGGCCCGTGAGCCGCTGACCGAACTGTGGAACGAGGCCGGGCAAAGCGGTTTCCTCGGCCTGAACCTGCCCGCGGAGTACGGCGGGGGCGGCGCCGGCATGTACGAGCTGGCGCTGGTGTGCGAGGAGCTCAACGCCGCCGGCTGCGGCCTGCTGATGATGGTCGTCTCACCCGCCATCAACGGCACGATCATCGGCAAGTTCGGCCGCGACGAGCAGAAGCAACGCTGGCTGCCCGGCATCGCCGACGGCTCGACGATCATGGCCTTCGGCATCACCGAACCCGACGCCGGCTCGAACTCGCACAACATCACCACCACCGCGCGCCGCGACGGCAGCGACTGGATCCTCAACGGCCGCAAGATCTACGTGTCGGGCGTCGATCACGCCGACGCGATCCTGATCGTGGCCCGGGCCGAGGACGCCCGCACCGGCCGGCTCAAGCCCGCACTCTTCGCGTTCCCCACCGATACTCCCGGCTTCGAGTACACGGCCATCGACATGGACGTCGTCATGCCCGACAAGCAGTTCCTGCTGTTCCTGGACGACGTGCGGCTGCCGGCCGACGCGCTGATCGGACAAGAGGACGCGGCGCTCTCGCAACTGTTCGCCGGCCTCAACCCCGAGCGGATCATGGCCGCGGCCGGCTCGGTCGGCATGGGCCGCTACGCCCTCGACAAGGCGGCGGCCTACGCCAACGAGCGCAACGTGTGGGGCAAGCCGATCGGCACCCACCAGGGCCTGTCGCACCCACTGGCCAAGTGCAAGATCGAGCTCGAGCTGTCGAAGCTGATGATGCAGAAGGCGGCGGTGCTCTATGACAGCGGCGACGATATGGGTGCCGGCGAGTCGGCCAACATGGCCAAGTACGCGGCGGCCGAGGCGTCCATCGCCAGCGTCGATCAGGCCGTGCAGACGCACGGCGGCAACGGGCTGGCCAGCGAGTACGGCTTGGGCAACCTGCTCATCGGTGCCCGGGTGGCCCGCATCGCGCCGGTCAGCCGCGAGATGATCCTGAACTTCGTCGCCCAGTTCAGCCTGGGCCTGCCGAAGTCCTACTGACATGGCCGAACTCGTCCACTACGGCGTCGAGCGGGCCATCGCGACGATCACGCTGGACTCGCAGCACAACCGCAACGCGCTGTCGGCCCAACTCGTCGCTGAGGTCACCGGGCACCTGCAGTCGGCCGCGGCCGACGACGCGGTGCGGGCGGTCGTGCTGACGCATACCGGCACGGTGTTCTGCGCCGGCGCCGACCTGAAGGAACAGGCCAGCCAGGGCGGCCCACAAGAGGGAACCCGCCGGATGCTCGGCCTCCTGCGGGCGATCGCCGAGCTGCCCAAGCCGGTCGTGGCCCGCATCGACGGTGCCGTGCGCGCGGGCGGCCTGGGCATCGTCGGCGCCTGCGACATTGCCCTGGCCAGCACCGCGGCGTCGTTCGCGTTCACCGAGGCCCGCCTCGGGCTGGCGCCGGCGATCATCTCGCTGACGACGCTGGGCCGGATGACCGAGCGGGCCGCGAGCCGCTACTACCTGACCGGGGAGAAGTTCGACGGCCCGGCCGCCGCCGCCAGCGGGCTGCTGACCGCGTGCGTCGACGATCTGGACGCTGAGCTGAGCGCGCTGAGCAACGAGCTGCGGGCCTGCTCGCCCCAAGGGCTGGCCGAGACCAAGCCGCTGACCAACCGCGGGCTGCTCGCCGCGTTCGACGAGCACGCCGACGAGGTGCAGGCGCAGTCGGCCCGACTGTTCGCCTCCGACGAGGCCCGCGAGGGCATGCTGGCGTTCCTGGAGAAGCGCCCGCCGCGCTGGGTCCCCGGGTGACCACGCTCGAGGCCCGCGAACCGCAGCAGGACCGCTCGCGGGCCACCCGCGCCCGGCTGCTCGAGTCGGCGATCGCCTGCCTGGCCGAGCTGGGCTGGAGCGCGAGCACGGTGGCCGTCGTGGCCGAGCATGCCGGGGTATCCCGGGGCGCCGCGCAGCACCACTTCCCCACCCGCGAGGCTCTGTTCACCGCCGCCCTCGAACACGTCACGATCGAGCGCGGGGAACAGCTGCGGCATGAGGTCGCCGAGCGACGCAGCGAGCTCGACACCGTCGCCATCGTCGAACTGGTCTTCGAGCTGTTCACCGGAACGTTCTTCCGCGCGGCGTTGATGCTGTGGGTGGCGGCGGCCTCCGAACCGCAGTTGCGCGAGCAGATCGTCGCGCTGGAGGCGCGCATCGGCCGCGAGGTCCACCGCGTGGTCCTCGACCTGCTCGGCGTCGACGAGCAGATCCCGGGTGTCCGCGAGACGGTGCAAGCGACCCTGGATCTGGCCCGCGGGCTCGGGCTGGCGAACCTGCTCAGCGACGACCGGGGACGCCGCGCCGGGATCGCCCGGCAGTGGGCGACGATGCTCAATGGGACGTTGCGCTGAGGGCCCGGAGGCTGCTGAGGGCCCCGGGCGCTACAAGCCGTTCGCGGTTCGGCCGCGTTGCGGGGCTGTTTGAAGGCGCAGCGACGGAGGGAGTTTCGGCGCTGGTTCGGTCGCGTTGCCGGGTAGCGTTGCGTCCTTATGTGAAAGGCGCAGCGACGGAGGGAGTCTCGGCGGTGGTTCAGCCGCGTTGCCGGGTCGCCTTCGCACGCTGAAACCCCTGGTACATAAAGGATTTCGTCGAAATAGTCTTGCCATCCGGTGTCTTATCGAATAGAATCGAACACGTGGATGTGGAGGCCGAGGTCGTCGCCGGGTACGCGGCCATGAGCCACGCTGAGCGGGTCGACCAGCTGGGCGCTGTGCGATGGATGCGGGCCGGTCTGGACGTCATGCAGACCGGGCTGTTGGCCGCGTTGGCGGCTGATCCGGATCCGTACCGGGATGGCACCGGTCTGGCTCTGTCGAAGCAGTGGGTGCGGGAGGATGTGGCGTGCGCGTTGCGGGTCCCCTCCACTACCGCTGGGGCGATGCTGCACACCGCGGTGACGGTGACCAGCCGGTTCCCGGGCA
>CAXTHY010000060.1:0-6280 GCA_964244175.1 uncultured Jatrophihabitans sp.
CGACCTGGTCGGCAAGGTCGAAGCCGGCATCCCGGAGGACGACCCGCGCAACGCCGCCACCATCGCCGACAACGTCGGTGACAACGTGGGCGACTGCGCCGGCATGGCCGCCGACCTGTTCGAGTCCTACGCCGTCACGCTCGTCGCCGCCCTGATCCTGGGCCAGACGGCCTTCGGCGCCAAGGGCCTGCTGCTCCCGCTGATCATCGGCGCGATCGGCATCGTCAGCTCGTTCGTCGGCATCCTGACCACCAAGCTGCGCGCCTCCGACCGCAACGGTCTCGTCCCGATCAACCGGGGCTTCTTCATCACCGCCACGGTGTCGCTGGTGCTCGTCGCGATCGCCGCCTTCACCTTCCTGCCGACCACGTTCGGCAAGCTGACCGGGCACGTCAGCGACGCGACGGGCAACCCGGCCGTCATCGCGTTCGTGGCCGTGCTCATCGGCATCGTGCTGGCCGTGCTCATCCAGCAGATCACCGGCTACTTCACCGACACGGTCCGCCGGCCGGTCAAGGACGTCGCCGATACCTCCCTCACCGGCGCGGCGACGGTCATCCTCTCTGGCATCTCGCTCGGTCTCGAGTCGGCCGTGTACTCCGCAGTCCTCATCGGCGGCGCGGTCTTCGGCGCCTTCCTGCTCGGCGGCGGCAGCACGTTCGTCGCGCTCTACGCCGTCGCCCTGGCCGGCACCGGCCTGCTCACCACCGCCGGCGTCATCGTCGCGATGGACACCTTCGGCCCGGTCAGCGACAACGCGCAGGGCATCGCCGAGATGAGCGGCGACATCGACGAGAAGGGCGCGCGCGTCCTGACCGACCTCGACGCCGTCGGCAACACGACCAAGGCGATCACCAAGGGCATCGCGATCGCCACGGCCGTGCTCGCCGCGACCGCGTTGTTCGGCTCGTTCAACAAGGCCATCCAGGACGCGCTGGACGGCCTCAAGGGTGGCGGCGAGGCCGCACTCGGCCACGCCGGCCGGCTCACCGGCCTGTCGTTCAACCTCGACCTGTCGCAGCCGAACAACCTGTTCGGCGTGATCATCGGGGCGTCGGTCGTGTTCCTGTTCAGCGGCCTGGCGATCAGCGCCGTCGGCCGCGCGGCCGGCCGCGTCGTGTACGAGGTCCGGGCGCAGTTCCGCGACCACCCGGGGATCATGGACTTCTCCGAGAAGCCCGACTACGCCCGCGTCGTCGACATCTGCACCAAGGACTCGCTGCGCGAACTGGCCACCCCCGGGTTGCTGGCGATCTTCGCGCCGGTGTCCATCGGCTTCCTGCTCGGCGTCGGCCCGCTGGCCGGCTACCTGGCGGGTGCGATCGGGGCCGGGGTGCTCATGGCGATCTTCCTGGCCAACTCCGGTGGCGCGTGGGACAACGCGAAGAAGATGGTCGAGGACGGCGTCCACGGCGGCAAGGGCACCGAGGCGCACGCCGCCACCGTCATCGGCGACACCGTCGGTGACCCGTTCAAGGACACTGCCGGCCCGGCCATCAACCCGCTGATCAAGGTCATGAACCTGGTCGCGGTGCTGGTGGCCCCCGCGGTGGTCAAGCTGACGGTCGGCGAGAACGCCTCGCTCGGCCTGCGGATCCTCGCCGGCGTGGTGGCGTTCGCGATCATCGCCGCGGCGGTCATCGTCTCCAAGCGGCGCCGGGTCTCGATGGGTGACGACGCGCCGGCGGGCGAGGCGGCCGCGCAACCGGTGAACGTCGCATAACTCGACAAAACGTTCGACGGCCCCGGCTTCATTGCCGGGGCCGTCGGCGTTACGTGACCCGCATCGGGCCAATGGTGGTGCCAGCACACCTTTCCGGGCCTGTCACACTGCTGCCACACTGTCGCGGAGCCGCGCGCTGGCTCCGCCGAGACCACGCGACCCGAGATACGAAGTGAGTCAGTGATGAGCGACTACCCGCCCCAGAATCCTGGCGGTCAGCCGTACGGGCAGCAGCCCGGCGGCGAGCAGCCCGGTCAGCCCGGTTACGGGCAGCAGCCCGGTCAGCCCGGTTACGGGCAGCAGCCCGGTCAGCCCGGGCAACAGCCCGGTCAGCCCGGGTACGGGCAGCAGCCCGGCGGCGAGCAGCCCGGGTACGGTCAGCAGCCCGGCCAGCCGGAGTACGGCCAGCCCGGTTACGGGCAGCAGCCGGGCCAGCCGGAGTACGGGCAGCCAGGCTACGGCCAGCCCGGGTACGGCCAGCCCGGGTACGGCCAGCCGGGTTACGGCCAGCCCGGGTACGGGCAGCCGGGCTACGGCCAGCCCGGGTACGGCGGCGGCGGGTACGGCACGCCCCCGAAGAAGAGCAACAAGAACGCGATCATCGCCGGCATCATCGCCGTCGTCCTCATCGCCGGCGGTGTCACGGCCGCGATCCTGCTGACCGGTGGCGACGACAAGAAGTCGGCCGGGGGCAGCGGGTCCCCCACCCCCACCCTGAGCGCGTCCCTGAGCGGCGGCGGCTTCCCGACGGCGGGCAGCAGCGGCATCGCCAGCCCCACAATCGTCGTGCCGAGCATTCCGAGCATCAGCGTCCCGACCGACCTGCCGTCGATCGCGACCGGCACGGCCGGCGCGACCATCACCGGGACCCGGTACTTCATCGCGCTCAGCACGCACAGCCTCAGCGCGCTCAAGGACATCGCGTGCTCGACGACGAACATCACCCTGACCCAGGACGAACTCGACAAGATCACGTCCGCGGCTCCGGACGGCCCGGCGACGGTGTCGGGCACGACCGCGACCGAGACCGGCACGATCCGGGCCAACGACGGCAGCTCGGCCCAGGTGACGGCGTACCTGCGTCAGGAGTCCGGCGAGTGGTGCCTGGCCAAGACGGCGCGCGCCTGATCGGGCTCCGCGGCCGGTCCGTCCGGCCGCCGTGACGCAGTATTCGCTGTTCGGCGCGGCCGCTGCGCCCCCCGAACCGGCGGACCTGGACGGGTTGCTGCTTGCCGGAGCCCAGTGGGTGCGCCAGGGCGCGGCCGCGCGCCTGTCGGTGCTCGTCGACGCCGCGTGGCGGGCCGACGCGCTCGCGGCCGCCTTCGTCGCGCTGGCGGTCGGCGGGGACGACGCCGTGATCGGCACGCATGGCGGCTTCGCCGTGCGCACCGCCTTCACCCCGGCGCTGCTCGAGCACGCCGGCCGCTGGACCCGCGGCGCCCGCCAGGGGCTGCCGGCCGGCTTCCAGCTCGGCGCCGGCGGCGTGCGGCTGTGGGCCGTCGCCGCCGGGTACCGCGACGAGAGCGGGTACCTGTTCACCACGGCCGAGCCCGACGACGCGATCCATCGCGCGGCCGGCGCCCAGCTGGCCCGGCTCGGCGTCGCGGCGCTCTCGCTCTCGCGGCGCGCCGGCGGCCGGGGACCGGGCTGGCGGGTGACCTCGGCCCGCCGGTTGCGGCGGCTCGTCGAGCTGCTCGGGCCGCCGCCGGACGGGTGCGGCGCGGACTGGCCAGCCGTCGTTCCCGCGTCGGCGCCGCTGACAGATCGGTAGGATACGCAACGAGCCGGTTGCCGGTGTCCTGTACCGTCCGCGACGTCGGGGGCAGTGACAGTTCGGTGACAGGGAGTGACGGGTGGCACAGGGCGGACGCGCGGGCACCAAGCTGGTGATCGTCGAGTCCCCGGCCAAGGCCAAGACCATCGGCGGCTACCTCGGCGCCGGGTACGTCGTCGAGGCCTCGATCGGTCACATCCGCGATCTGCCCCGCAACGCGGCCGACGTCCCGGCCAAGCACAAGGGCGAAGCGTGGGCCCGCCTCGGCGTCGACACCGAGCACGACTTCGAGCCGCTCTACGTCATCAGTCCCGACCGCAAGCAGCAGGTCAGCAAGCTCAAGGCGCTGGTCAAGGACGCCGACGAGCTCTACCTCGCGACGGATGAGGACCGCGAGGGTGAGGCCATCGCGTGGCACCTCGTCCAGACGCTGAGCCCGAAGATCCCGGTGCGCCGGATGGTCTTCCACGAGATCACGCCGACGGCCATCGCCGCGGCCGTCAACAACCCACGCGAGATCGACGAGAACCTCGTCGACGCGCAGGAGACCCGGCGGATCCTCGACCGCCTCTACGGCTACGAAGTCAGCCCGGTGCTGTGGAAGAAGGTGCTGCCGGGCCTGTCCGCCGGCCGCGTCCAGTCCGTCGCCACCCGCATGGTCGTCGAGCGCGAACGCGAGCGGATGGCCTTCCACACCGCGACCTACTGGGACGTCCTCGGCACGTTCGCGCCGTCGCAGCCCAAGCCCAACGACCCCGATACGTTCACCGCCACGCTGGTGTCGGTCGACGACACCCGGCTGGCGACCGGCCGCGACTTCGACGCCGCCACCGGGCGGGCGCCGTCCAACGTGTTGCACCTCGACGAGGCCGGCGCGCGGGGCCTGGCCGCCCGTCTCGAGAACCGGCCCTTCAGCGTCCAGGGCGTGGAGGAGAAGCCGTACCGGCGCCGGCCGTACCCGCCGTTCATGACCTCGACGCTGCAGCAGGAGGCCGGCCGCAAGTTCCGCTGGTCGGCCCAGCAGGTCATGCGCACCGCGCAGCGGCTGTACGAGAACGGCTACATCACCTACATGCGTACCGACTCGACGACGTTGTCGGAGACGGCGCTGACGGCGGCCCGCACGCAGGCCCGTGAGCTCTACGGCGACGCGTATGTGCCGGCCGAGCCCCGGCACTACACCCGCAAGGTCAAGAACGCCCAAGAGGCGCACGAGGCGGTCCGTCCTGCCGGCGACCAGTTCCGCACGCCCGGAGCGGTGGCCAACCAGATCTCGTCCGAGGAGTTCCGTCTCTACGAGCTGATCTGGCAACGCACGTTGGCCTCGCAGATGTCCGACGCGGTCGGCACCACCGTCTCGGTGCGGCTGGGCGCGACGTCGGCGTCCGACGAGTCGGTCGTGTTCACCACCAGCGGTCGGACGATCACCTTCCCCGGCTTCCTGCGCGCCTACGTCGAGGACACCGACGAGACCGCGGCCGAGAAGGACGACGCCGAGAAGCGGCTGCCGCAGCTCGTGCGTGGCGACGCGCTGGACGCCCGCGAGTTCGCGCCGACCGGCCACACCACCTCGCCGCCGGCCCGCTTCACCGAGCCGTCGCTGGTGAAGGCGATGGAGGAGCTCGGCGTCGGCCGGCCGTCGACGTACGCGTCGATCATGCAGACCATCCAGGACCGTGGCTACGTCTGGAAGAAGGGCCCGGCCCTCGTCCCGACGTGGACGGCGTTCGCGGTGATCGGCCTGCTCCAGTCGTACTTCTCGCGGCTCGTCGACTACGGGTTCACCGCGTCGGTCGAGAACGACCTCGACGACATCGCGTCGGGCGAGCGCTCGCGGGTCGAGTGGCTGCGACGGTTCTACTTCGGCTCCGACCCGTCCGTGGTGGAACAACCCCGACCTTCGGCTGTCGCCGGGCCAGAACGCATCTCGGCCCAGGGCGGGCTGAAGAAGATCATCGCGAACCGGCTCGAGGAGATCGACGCGCGCGGCGTCAACTCGATCCCGCTCAACAACGTCGAGGGCGGGGTGCTCGTGCGGGTCGGGCGCTACGGGCCGTACTTGCAGCGCGACTCCGGTCCCAACGGCGAGGACAGCCAGCGCGCGTCGCTGCCCGATGACCTCGCGCCCGACGAGCTGACGCCGGAGAAGGTCGAGGAGCTGCTCAGCGCGCCGTCCGGCGAGCGCGAGCTGGGTGCGACGCCGGACGGGCGCGAGATCACCGCGCGCGCCGGGCGCTACGGGCCGTACGTGAGTGACGGCGAGAAGTCGGCGTCGCTGTTCAAGTCGATGTCGCTGGACACGATCACGCTGGATGAGGCGGCGCGGTTGCTGACGCTGCCGCGCGTGCTCGGCCAGCTCGACGGCGCGGACGTCACCGCGCAGAACGGGCGCTACGGGCCGTACATCAAGAAGGACAACGACTCGCGCTCGATCGAGACCGAGGAGCAGCTGTTCACGATCACGATCGAGGAAGCCGCGGCGATCCTGGCCCAGCCCAAGCAGCGTGGTCGGCGGGCGGCGGCGGCCCCGCCGTTGCGTGAGCTCGGGGCCGATCCCGTCTCGGGCCAGCCGATGGTGATCAAGGACGGCCGCTTCGGGCCGTACGTGACCGACGGCGAGACCAACGCCTCGCTGCGCAAGGGCGACGCGATCGAGTCGATCACCGACGAGCGGGCCTCGGAGCTGCTGGCCGATCGCCGCGCCCGTGGTCCGGTGAAGAAGACCGCGCGCAAGACGGCTAGGAAGGCCCCGGCGAAGGGGGCTGCGGCCAAGACGGCGGGGG
>CAXTHY010000060.1:6380-8122 GCA_964244175.1 uncultured Jatrophihabitans sp.
CGAAGAAGACGGCCGCGAAGAAGACGGCCGCGAAGAAGACGGCCGCGAAGAAGACGGCCGCGAAGAAGACCTCGGCCAAGGCCGCCACCGCCGACTAGCCCCACCCCGCCTCGCCTGGTCCTGCCCCTGCCCCGCGATCTTGTGCAGCCGGGCGCGCGCGGGCGGGTGGTGCCGCACAAGATCACCTGCGCTATCGGATCTTGTGCAGCCGGGCGCGCGCGGGCGGGTGGTGCCGCACAAGATCGACGGTCAGCGCAGCGCCCGGCCGAGCTGTTCGGCGACAACGGCCGCCTCGACGCGCACGATGACGCTCGGGTAGCGAAGGACAAGGTCGCCGGCGATCACCAGCTCGTTCTGCCGCAGTTGATCATTCCACCAGTGCCGGGGTGACAGATGGATGGCACCGTCGACTTCGACGACGAGGCGCTGGCCGTTGCCGAGCAGCCATTCGGCGTCGAGGTAGCGCCGGCGCCCGGACGGCTCCACTCGGACGCCTTGTCGCTCGGGGACGGGCAGGCCATGGGTGCGGCACAGTGCGACGAAGTCGATTTCGCTCAGCGCTTGCGACCCCTGAGCGATGTCGGCAATCGCGAGGTTCAGGGCGTGTCGGTGGCGCAGGCGCGGCGCGCCTCTTGCGGCGACTTCGAGTTGTGCGGCCGTGACGATGCGCTGCTGCACTCCGGCGGCGAGAATGCCGCAGGCCGGGCGGGCGCTCGCAAAACCGGCAGCCGCGAGGAGCAGGGCCGGCGCTGCCCGATGCAGTTGGCGGGACTCGAGGAACGTGGCGCGATCCCACGTGCCGATGTAATGGACGCGGGTAGGCAGGCCCGGAACCCGGGTCACGTGCGTCCCGCCCGGCACGAGGATGTGCACCGCTGAGCGCTCCCAGCCAGTCAATCCGAGCTCCGCTGCGGCTGAGAACGAGGTCAACACTGCTCGAGGTGCCGAGGTGATGAGCACGATTCGCCGTAGCTCAGCCTCGGTCGGGGCGCCGTTGTGCAACACGATCGCTCGGCCAACGCGCTGCCAACGTCGAGCCCGCAGCTGCGCGTGCACCGCGCTGTCGGTCCAGCCCTCGGCGTGCAACTCGGTCAGTCGACGGACGGTGGCGCGGACGTCATCAGCCGCTCGGGGGACGGAACGGGCGGCGGCGGTTGTGTGCATCTGCCGATGGTGGGCCAGCTGACCCGTCGGAGTGGGGTGTCAACCGGATCTGTGGATAGCCCGCCGGCCTGTGGACGGCCGCCTGTGCCAGCGATCTTGTGCGGCCGGCAACGTTGCGGTGCCGGGCGTTGCACAAGATCGGCAGGCCGCGCGGATCTTGTGCAGCGCCGGGCTCTGGGGCGTCGAGTTCTGCACAAGATCGCGCTGCACAAGATCGCGGGCGCAGAAGATCGCGGGCGGACCAGATCGCGCGGTCAGTAGAGGTAGGTCTCCAGGAACGGGTTGCCGAACTTGCGCTGCGGGTCGTGGTGTTCGGCCAGCGCGGCGAAGTCGGGCCGTCGCGGGTAGTGTGCGCGCACCACGGCGGGATCGAGGCCGAAGACCTTGCCCCAGTGCGGACGCGGGTCGAAGGGCTGCAGCAGCAGCTCCAGCGCCGCGACCACCGCCCGCACCCGCGCGTCGTCGTTGACCCAGGTGAAGTGCAGCGCCACCGTCTCGCGCCCACCGCAGGGCGAGAGCCACAGGTCGTCAGCGGCCACCGTGCGCAGCTCGAACACCTGGATCGCCGCGCTCATGTC
>CAXTHY010000060.1:8132-24199 GCA_964244175.1 uncultured Jatrophihabitans sp.
GCCCGTGCTCGCGCGGAATCAAGTACTCCGTCTGCTGCTCATCGCCGTTCGACGGCGTGAACTCCAGGCGGAAATGTGGCAGCCGCTCGTGCCAGCGGCCCGGCTCGCCGAACTGCTGGGTCGCCGCCGACGGGTCCTCGCCGGTGATCGGGTGCTGGGCCTCGTCGGCCGCCCGCGCCCCCCACGCAGTGCCGTCGGCCGGGGCGCCGCCGGTCCGCGACTTGATCCACACCTTCTCGATGACGTCCCCACGCGTCCAGTCGGTGAACAGGCTGACGCTGTACCCGGCCGCCATGATCTCGTCGAAGTGGGCCGCGACGACCTCGACCGGCGCGTCCAGCCAGACGTCTTGGCGCATCTCGTAACTCGGCTCAATTGCCAAGGTCACCCGGGTGACGATGCCGAGCGCGCCGAGGGCGAGCACCGACCCGCCGAACTCGGCAGCACCGCGGGCCACCCGGACCAGCGTGCCGTCGGCCCGGACGAACTCGACGGTCGCCGCGGCCGCGGCCAGGCACGTGTTCCGGTCGCCGGAACCATGCGTGCCCGTCGCGCACGCCCCGGCCACCGAGATGTGCGGCAGCGAGCCCAGGTTGTGCAGCGCCCAGTCCTGCGCCTCGAGGACGCCGGCGAGCTCGCCGTAGCGGACGCCGCCGCCGACGGTCACCGTGCGCGTCGCCGCGTCGAGCTCCACCGGCAGGTCGAGGCCGGCCGTGGTGATCAGCGCGCCGGTCGTGTCGGCGACCCGGCTGAACGAGTGGCCGGTTCCCAGCGCCCGTACATAGGGGTGATCAGCCACGACCGACTGCAGTTCCGCGACGGTGGACGGACGGAGCAGCTGCTCGGTCGAGAAGGCGAGGCTGCCGGCCCAGTTGCGCAGTGTCACGTCCGCGATCGTGTCACGCGAGCTGGAATTCCAGCCGGTTGCCGAACGGGTCGAGGGTGTGGAAGCGGTGCACGCCGGCGATCTCGCCCGACGCGTCGACGCAGTCGTGTCCGGCCGCCTCGAGCGTGCGCCGCAGTGCGTCGAGGTCGTCGACCAGGAACGCCGGGTGGGCCTTGCCGGCCGCTACGAACGGTTCCTCGACGCCGAGGTGCAGGACGGCCGCGCCGGAGACGAACCAGCAGCCGCCGCGCGCCGCGAGCGCCGGCGGTTTCGGCTGCTCGGTCAAGCCGAGCAGAGCAGCGTAGAAGTCGCGGGCGCGGTCTTCCGCCCCGCGCGGGATCGCGACCTGGACGTGGTCGTAACCGGTGATCACGGCTTGTGCCCCACCGCGAACACCCGTCGGAACGGGAACAGCGTGCCGCCCGGCGTCGCGGGATAGGCGTTGCGCAGCATCGCCGCGAGCTCGGCCTCGAACTGCGCGACCTCGACCGGCGGCAGGGCGGCGTGGATCGGACGCAGGCCGGTGCCGCGCAGCCACTCCAGCACCGGGTCGGGGCCGGCCAGTACGTGCAGGTACGTCGTCTCCCACACATCGGCCGTGAGGCCGGCGCGCATGAGCAGCCCGGCGTACTCCTCGGGCGTGCCCACCGAGTCCTGTCGCCGCAGGATGCCGGTGAGCGAGTTCTTCCACCGCGGCGACTCGGCCAGCGAGCGCATGAGGGAGTGCGAGAACGAATCGAAGTTGCCCGGCATCTGGAAGGCCAGCCCGGCGCCCGGGGGCAGCGCCTGCGCCCACGCCGTCACCAACTCGCGGTGCGACGGCACCCACTGCAGCGTTGCGTTGCTGACCACGACGTCGGTGTCCGCGCCCGGTGACCAGGTGGCGACGTCGCCGACCCGGAACGTCAACCGCTCGCGGGCCAGCGGGAGCGCGTTGTCGATCATCTCCGGCGACGAGTCGATGCCCTCGACGACCGCGTCGGGCCATCGGTCGGCGAGCAAGGCGGTCAGCCGGCCGGGGCCGCACCCGAGGTCGACGATGCGGCGGGGCGCTACCGCACCGAGGCGCGCGATCAGGTCCAGGAAGGGCCGGCCGCGCTCGGCGGCGAAGCGTCCGTACTGCTGTGGATCCCACTGCATCTCATCACCGTTCCACGAAGATATCTTGACGTCAAGATATCTCGGGGGTTTCCCGGCTCGGCCCGACCTTCGGCCTAGACTTCCGCCGTGTCCAGCGCAGGTTCTCCGCTGCGGCGCAGACCTGTCCGGCGCGGCGCGGCGCGCGCCCTCGCCGGGGCGGCCGGGGCCCAGCTCGGCCTGGCCCTCGCGGGTCGGGCCAACCGCTGGCTCGGCCCCGTGCAGGTCGAGGCCCGCGCGCGGCTCACGCGCACGGGGGGAACGCACGTCGACCTCCCGCCGCTCGGCTCGGCCACGCTGCGCACGCACCGCGGCCCGCTCAGCGTCCGGGTGCGCGCAGTCGGCGTCGACCCGACCCGCGCCGAGGGCCTGCTGCGCATGCCTGAGGGCGACGACGATGCGCGTGACGTCCGCGCCCAACTGCACCGGCTGCTCGGCGACGTCGGCGGCGACGCGAAGGCGCTCGGACTCGAGCTGGCCGTGCGCGCGAGCGTCGCGGCGCTCGGCGGGGCGGCGGCACTGGGCGGGCTGGCGTTGCGCGGCGCCCGCGATGCCGGTGGCGCCGCGGCGTGCGGGGCGGCCACGCTCGCCGGTGCGGGCGCGCTGGCCGCGGCCACCGCCAACCGCGACGCCTGGCGCGACCCGCAGCTGTCCGGACTGCTGGCGAAGGCGCCGCTGATCCTCGGCGACCTGCAGAGCGCGCCGCAGCGTATCGACACCTACCGCGATCAGCTGGCCGACCTCGTCCGCACCGGCACCGGGGTCTACCGCAAGATCACCCTGCTGCCCGACGCGCCGCCCGACGACGCCATCCGCCTCCTGCACATCTCCGACATTCACCTGAGCCCGCTCGCGTACCCGCTGGCCAAGGCACTGGCCGACGAGTACCGCGTCGACGCCGTGCTCGACACCGGCGACATCGTCGACTGGGGCACGCCGGCCGAGGAAGCCCTCGTCAACCAGATCGGCGCGCTGGGCGTGCCGTACGTCTATGTCAAGGGCAACCACGACTCGGCCGGCATCGCCCGCGCCGTCGCCAAGCAACCGAACGCCACCGTCCTCGACGGCCGGACGCAGCCGGTGACGGTGGCGGGTCTGGCGTTCGTCGGGATGCCCGACCCGCGGTTCACGCCGGACAAGACCACCGGCGACGACCGCGCCGGGCAGCGGGTGACCGCGGCGGCCGAGGTGTTCGCCGGCGCGCTGCGGGCGGCCGGGACGACGGCCGACATCGCGCTCGTGCACTCGCCGTCGGGGGGGCGCCAGCTGGCCGGGACGGTGCCACTGGTGCTCTGCGGCGACACCCACATCCGCGCGGCGCGGCGCTTCGGCGCGACGATCGTGCTGACGCAGGGGACGAGCGGCGGGTCGGGGCTGCGCGGCGTGCAGGCCGAGCCGACGACCCCGGTGGCGCTGTCGGTGCTCTACCTCGACCGCACCAGCAAGCAGTTGTGGGGCGTGGACGAGATCACCCTCGGCGGCCTGGGCAGCGTGGAGCTGTCGGTCGTGCGCCGCCCGCTCGCCGCCCTGCTCGGTGAGGACGAGCGATGACCGCGCACGTCCCTGACCCGACCCCGACGCGGCGGGAGAACGGCCTGGTCGCGCTGTTCCGCATCCCGGTCTTCCGGCGCATGTGGGCGGCGATCGCGTTCTCCAGCCTCGGTGACTGGCTGGGCCTGCTCGCCAATACCGCGCTCGCGCAACAGCTGACCCGCCAGCAGTCCGTCGCCACCCAGGGCGTCGCGATCTCCGGCGTCATCCTCGTCCGGCTGGCCCCCGACCTGCTCTTCGGCGCGGTCGCCGCCGCCATCGCCGACAAGCTCGACCGGCGCAAGACCGTCATCGCCGGCGAACTCACCGCGGCCGTGCTCTACGCATCCATCGCCGTCGGCTACAACCTGATCTGGCTCTACATCGCCCAGTTCGTCATCGAGGCCGCCGGCCTGTTCACCCAGCCGGCCAAGCAGGTCATCTGGGTCGCCATCGTGCCCAAGAAGCTGCTCTCGACGGCGAACCAGGTCTCGCTGCTGTCGGTGTACGGGACGGTGCCCGTCGCCAGTGGTGTGTTCGCGCTGCTCTCGGCCGTCGACCGGTTGATCACCGGCTCGCGCAACAGCTCGTCCAGCCACGTCAACGCCGCCATCGTCATCGCGCTCGTGCTGAACACGGTGACGTTCCTGGTCAGCGCGACGACGGTGTTCCTGAGCCGCCGCCAGATCCCGGTGCTGCCGAGCGAACGCGAGCAGGAGCAGGGCATCTTCAGCCTGATCCGTGAAGGCATCGCTTTCGTGCGCCGCAACTCGCTGATCCGCGGGCTGTACGTCGGCATCATCGGGGCGTTCGCGGCCGGCGGTCTCACGGTCGGCGTCGCGCAGCTGTGGGTCGCCACGCTCTCGGCCGGTGCCGCCGGTTACTCGATCATGTTCGGGACGGTCTTCACCGGCCTCGCGCTCGGCATGCTGCTCGGGCCGCGGATCCTGCCCACCTACACCCGCAGACGGGTGTTCGGGCTGGCCATCGGGAGTGCCGGCGTCTCGCTGCTGATCATGTCGGTGATCCGCAACTTCATCCTGGCCGACGGGCTGGCCGCGTTGGTCGGGGCGTCGGCCGGCGTCGCGTGGATCATCGGCTACACGCTGATCGGGGCCGAGGTCGAGGACCGGCTGCGCGGGCGCATCTTCGCCTTCGTCCTCTCGTCGGTGCGCATCATGCTGCTGCTGACGATCGCGGTCGGGCCGGTGCTGGCCGGGTTGCTCGGCTCGCACGCGTTCAAGGTCGGGGAGCGCTCGTACCTGCGCTTCTCCGGGCCTGGCCTGACCCTGCTCGTCGGCGGCGTGCTCGCCCTGGTCGTGAGTTGGTACGCGACCTCGCGCACCACCCGGTCGCAGACCCGGGTGCGCGATCTCGTCCGGCGCCGCGTGCTGCGCACCGGGTTCGCCCGGCCGCCCTCCGATCGGCTCGGGCTGTTCGTCGCGATCGACGGTGTCGACCCGGCGGCCACGGCCGGCTACGCCGCGCTGGTCGCGGCGGTGGTCCGCGAGCGCCGGCTCGTCGTGGCCGAGACGGTCGAGCCGACCGATTCGCCGATCGGCCGCCGCGTCGCCGAGCTGCTGCGCACCGAGCCGGGCGCCGGCGGGAGCGCCGGGTCGGGCATGGCCATCGAACCCGAGACCGCGGCCCTGCTCTCGGCCGCCGACCGGGCCGAACACGTCGCCGCCGTCATCCGTCCGGCTCTGGAACGCGGCGAGGTCGTCGTGTGCAACCGTTACGTCCTCACCTCGCTGGCGCTGCACGGCGGCGGCCGCAGCGCCGATGTCGCCCGGTTGCGCAGCATCAACTCGTGGGGCACCGGCGGCCTGCTGCCCGACCTCAGTCTCGTCGTCGAGGCCGTCGGCACCGGCATCACCCCGTTCACCGGGGCGACCCACGACGTCGACGCCGACGCGATCACCAGCACCCTGCACGATGCCGCCGACGCCGACCCCGGTCGCTACGTCACTTGCCCGCCCGAGGTGCCCGACGCCCTGCCCGCAGCCATTCTCGCGAAGCTCGGCCGGCTGATCGACTACCGCGCCTCGCTGATCGCCTCGGTCGACGGGACTGCGGTGCCGCACGTAGCGACCAGATAGCGTGCAATTCATGTGGCGGCGCGAGGACACCGAAGCCGTCGAGTGCTGCGTGTGCCACCGCGAAGGCCGCCCGATCTATGACCTCGACCCGTTCGGCGTCGTCCGCTGCCCGCGTTGCACGCTGGTCTTCGTCAGCCCGCGCCTGAACGGTGCGGCGCTGCAGCGCATGTACGACGACGTCGCCTACTTCGAGGGCGACGGCAGCGTCTACGGCGACGCTGGTCGCTTCTCACCGGCGATGTTCCTGCAGCGGCAGTGGACGTCGGGCCGGTTGGCGCTGGCGGCGGCCGAACTCGGCCGACCCGCCGCCGGCGCGCGGCTGCTCGAGGTCGGCTGCGCCTACGGCCTGTTCCTCGACGCCGCCCGCTCGCGCGGCTACGACGTCACCGGTGTCGAGCTGAGCAAGAACGCCGCCGACCATGCCCGCGAGCAGCTCGGCCTGCGCGTCCACTCGTCGCAACTCGCCGACGCGCCGCTAGAGGGCCGCTTCGACGTCGTGTGCGCATGGGACACGCTCGAGCACGTCCCCGACCCGGTCGCGTTCTGGGCGGCGGTCAAGCGGCTCGTCGCCCCTGACGGCGTGGTGCTGTTCTCGACGCCGTACTTCTCGTCGCTGCCGGCGCGCGCGCTGCGGACCAGGTGGTGGACGCTCAAGCCCACCGAGCACATCTGGCACTTCACGCCGCGCACCCACCGCACGGTCGCCGCGGCCGCCGGGATGCAGGTGACCCGGACGGTGCGCAATCCGGTCGCGCGCGGCAACTTCGCCCGGCTCGACTCGCTCGTCGGCGTGGCCCGCCCGGCGTGACCGGCGTGACCGGCGTGAGCGGCGGGCGAGGCGTGATCAGCGGGCGAGGCGGTGCGGGCGCGTTCGTCGCGTTCGAGGGCGGCGAGGGCGTCGGCAAGTCGACCCAGCTCGCCCGGGCCGCGGCCTGGCTGCGCGAGGCCGGCCGCGTCGTCGTCGAGACCCGCGAACCCGGCGGCACACCACTGGGTCAGGAGCTACGCCGCCTCGTGCTCGACCCGGCCGGGCACGTGACGCCGCGGGCCGAGGCGCTGCTCTACGCTGCCGACCGCGCGCACCACGTCGAGACGGTGATCGGCCCGGCGCTCGCGGCCGGACAGGTGGTCCTCACCGACCGCTACCTCGACTCGACGCTGGCCTACCAGGGCGCGGGCCGCGGCCTCACCGTCGAGCAGGCCCGGGTGATCACCGACTGGGCGAGCGCCGGCCTGCGTCCCGATCTCACCGTGCTGCTCGACCTCGACCCGGTGGTCGGGTTGGCCCGCGCCGGCGCTCGCGCCGCGCTCGACCGCCTGGAGAGCGCGTCGCTCGACTTCCACCGCGCCGTGCGCGACGCCTTCCGTGCGCTCGCCGCGGCCGACCCGCCGCGTTACCTGGTGCTCGACGCCGCGGCGCCGGCCGACGAGCTCGCCGACCGGATCCGCGCGGCTCTGTCTGCCCTGCTCGGCGGAACCTCTCGGCGTCAAGAGATGTGACAGCATTGCCGGTATGGCCAGCCCGCGCGACGAGGTGGACGAGATCGTCGCCGCCTGGCAGCGCGAACGCCCCGACCTCGACGTCACGCCGCTGCAGGTGATGTCGCGCCTGGACCGGCTGGCCGGTGTGCTGGCCGAGCGGCGGGCCGCGATCTTCGCCCGCCACGACCTGCGCAAGCACGAGTTCGACGTCCTGGCCGCGCTGCGGCGCGCGGGCGAACCGTTCGAGCTGACCGCCGGTGAGCTGGCCGCCCGCACCTACGTCACGTCCGGCACGATGACCAGCCGGCTCGACGGACTCACCGAGCGGGGGCTGGTCACCCGCGCCGCCGACCGGGTCGACGGCCGCCTCGTGCGGGTGGCGCTGACCGCGGCCGGGCGCGCCCTCGTCGACGCGGCGTTCGGTGAGCTGCTCGACGCCGAACGCGACCTGCTCACCCCGCTGGCCGCCGACTCGCTGGCCCCACTGGCCGAGTCGCTGCGCTCCCTGCTCGCCAAGGCCACTACCCGATGAGCGGTGCTCGATGACCGACGACGTCTGGGACGCGCTGATCGGGCAGCCGGACGCGGTCGCCGTGCTGCAGGCCGCGTCCGGTGCCGCGGCCGAGATCGCCGCCGGCCGCCCGGTGGTGCCCGGGCTGATGACGCACGCGTGGCTGTTCACCGGGCCGCCTGGCTCGGGCCGTTCGGTCGCCGCCCGGGCCTTCGCCGCCGCGCTGGAGTGCGAGCGCGCCGGCCAGCTGGGCTGCGGCGAGTGCTCGGCCTGCCGCACCGTCCTGGCCGGCACCCACCCCGACGTCCGCTCGGTGGTCCCGGAGGGTCTGTCGATCTCCGTTGACGAGATGCGCGCGGTGGTCGGGCTCGCGGCGCGTCGTCCCTCGATGGGACGCTGGCAGATCGTGCTCATCGAGGACGCCGACAGACTGACCGAGCGGGCCTCCAACGCGCTGCTCAAGGCCGTCGAGGAACCGCCGCCGCGCACCGTCTTCCTGCTCTGCGTCCCGTCGCTGCACCCCGACGACGTGTCGCTGACGATCCGCTCGCGCTGCCGGCTGGTGGTGCTGCGCACACCCTCGGCCGAGGCGGTCGCCGGAGTGCTGCGCGCGGCCGGTTTCGACGCCGCTACCGCCGACTGGGCCGCGGCCGCCGGGCAGGGGCACGTGGGCCGCTCGCGCCGGCTGGCCCGCGACGCCGACGCCCGCGCCCGCCGGGCCGAGGTGCTGGCCATCCCGGCCTCGCTGACCTCGCTGCGGGCCTGTCTGGACGCCGCCGACCACCTGGTCCGCGCGGCCGAGGCCGAGGCCGCGGCGCTCTCGGCCGACCGGGACGCCGGCGAGACCGAGTCGCTGCAGGTCGCCCTGGGCGCCGGCGCCACCGGCCGCGGCGTCGCGACGTCGATCCGTGGGGCGGCCGGGGCGCTGCGTGATCTGGAGAAGCGGCAGAAGTCGCGCGCCACCCGCACCCAGCGCGATGCCCTCGACCGCGCGCTCGTCGATCTCGCCGCCTTCTACCGCGACGTGCTGCTCTGGCTGTCGGGCTCGCCCGTCGCGCCCGCGCACCCCGATCTCGCCGACGACGTGATCGCCGTCGGCCGCCAGGTCGGCCCCACCGGCGCCCTGCAGCGGCTGGACGCGATCCTGGCCGGCCGCGAGGCGCTCGAGCTCAACGTCAAGCCGCGCATCGCGGTCGAGGCCCTGACCGCGGCCCTGCGCCTGCCCTGACGCCGCTGGCCGCCGTGATCTTGTGCGGGCTGGCCCGTCCCGCGGCCGCCCGCTGCACAAGATCGCCGGGCGGTCGGGCCGCCGAGCTAGGGTGGCAGCCGTGGGGATGATGTGCGCCGTCGCGTTCCAGCCGCAGGGCCGGCTGTACTACGCCGATCCCGGCAGCCTGACCCCGCAGGTCGGCGATCACGTGCGCTACCCCACCGACGCCGGTGACGAGATCGCGCAGGTCGTGTGGGCCCCGCAATGGGTCTCCGAGGACGTCGGCGGGCTGCCGGTGCTCACCGGTCTGGCCAGCAAGACCGACGAGCTCGACGCCGAGACGAGCCGCAAGCGCCGCGCCGCGGCCAAGGTCGCGGCCAAGCGCCTCGTCCGCGAGCACGAGCTGCCGATGAAGATCAGCGGCGTCGACTACGCCGTCGCCACCAATCACACGACGATCTACTTCTCCGCCCCGCACCGGGTCGACTTCCGCGCGCTCGTGCGCGACCTTGCCGCGACCCTCAAGGGCCGCGTCGAGCTGCGCCAGCTCTCCGCCCGCGACGAGGCCCGGCTCACCGGCGGCATCGGCTCGTGCGGCCGCGAGCTGTGCTGCTCGACGTTCCTCGTCGACTTCGAGCCGGTCAGCGTGCGCATGGCCAAAGACCAGGACCTGCCGCTCAACCCGATGCGCATCGCCGGCGCCTGCGGGCGGCTCATGTGCTGCCTGAAGTACGAGCACCCGCTCTACGAGCAGTTCGCCAAGGACGCGCCCGCGCTCGGCGACGACGTCGAGACCCCCGAGGGTGACGGACGGGTGGTCGGCCACGACGTGCCGGGCGAGAAGGTGGTCGTGCGGATGGCGGCTGACGGGCGCCGGCACGCCTGCGCGCTCGCGTCGGTCTGCGCCAGCCGCAAGGCCTACGAAGAAAGGACTTCGTCATGACGATCCGCGACACGCCCTGGGCCCAGGGCACCCCGAGCTGGGTCGATCTATCCGCCACCGACCCGGCCGCGGCGCGCGAGTTCTACCAGCAGCTGTTCGGTTGGCAGCTCGACGTCGGCGACGAGAGCACCGGCCACTACGCCATGGCCACCCTCGACGGCAACGCGGTCTGCGGCATCAACGGCATGCCGGCCCAGGACGGGCACCCGCCGTTCTGGGCCACCTACCTCGCCACCGACGACGCCGACGCGACCGCGCAGGCCGTCGCGGACGCCGGCGGCAAGGTCTTCATGGCGCCGATGGACGTCATGGACCTCGGCCGGATGGGGCTGCTCGAGGCACCTGGCGGCGGGTTCTTCGGCATCTGGCAGGCGGGCAAACACCACGGTTTCGGCATCGCCAACGCGCCGAACACCGTCACCTGGGACGAGTTCATGACCCGGGACTTCGGCGCCGCGCAGGACTTCTACGCGCAGGTGTTCGGCTACACCTACACCGACATCGCGCCCGAGGGATTCGACTACGCGACCATCGAGATCGACGGCAACACCGTCGGCGGGATCGGGACGCTGCCGCCCGAGGTGCCGGCGCACGTGCCGCCGCACTGGCGGGTGTACTTCGCGGTCGACGATGCCGACGCCGCGGTCGAGAAGGTCACCGAACTCGGCGGCACGGTCGTGCTTCCGGCCACTGACATGCCCTACGGCCGGCACGCCGACGTCACCGATCCACAGGGCGCGATGTTCTCGGTGATCAAGCCGGCCGGCCCACCACCCGAATAGCGGGGCCCCGCCTTCGTACGGTGAAGGGGGCGACGCCGCGACCGGTTAGACTTGCCCGTCGCGCAGGTGAGCCCGCGCGCACGCCGCCTTAGCTCAGTCGGCCAGAGCAACGCACTCGTAATGCGTAGGTCGTGGGTTCGATTCCCACAGGCGGCTCCACCTGCTCGTGAACCGTCAGCGGTGGATGCGCACGGTCGTCGTGCCCACCCGCGCCCACTTGAAGAACCAGGCCATCGTCGTGGCCGGGACGTGGATGCAGCCGTGCGAACCCCGGGTCTTGTACTGGCTCGAGCCGTACGCGAAGTGTTGCCACTGCGAGTCATGCAGCCCGTAGGCGCCGTCGTAGGGCACCCAGTAGTGCACGTGATAGGCGCCGCCGGCGGCCGGATAGAGGGTCGTGTCGCGGATCTTGTGCTGGACGTGCCACGTGCCGGTCGGGGTGCCGTCGCCGTGCGCGGTGGCACCGGACGTGATGAAGGTGGCGCGCTGCAGCCGGCTGCCGTTGCACAGCCAGGCGAGCTGGCGGCTCAGGTCGGTGACGAACGTCTTGCCGCGCGAGCCGGCGCACCCGTTGCCGACCTGGCTCGACCACACCCGCGCGCCCCCGGACGTCAGCGTCAGCACGCCGTTGTCGCCGATCCGCAGTACGTCGTGCGCGCCCGATCCGGTGGTGTTCGTCCGCCACAGCGTCTTGCCGTTCTTCAGCAGCCGCACGTTGCCGTGGTTGCCGACGAGCAGGTGCGCGTTACTGCGCGATCCGCGCGGCGTGGCCCAGACCCAGCTGCCGTTGCGACGGGCGACGAACAGTCGACCCGTCGATTTCGTGATGCCCGCGTGGTAGGTCCGGTGGGGTGAGACGAGCACCTGGCCCGGGCTGAAGTTGTGGCCGGCGGTGATCGAGTGGACGGTGATTGAGTGGCCGGTGGTCGACGCGGCCGCAGGGGACGCGGTCGCCAGTCCGGCGACGGCGAGCACCGCACCGGTGAGCAAGCAGACGAGGCGACGCATCGGGGCCCTCCTGTGGATCGAGGAGGGGACGCTGGGCCCTCCGGCGTGCTGGCGGGAGTTTATGGCGCTCAGGGCTGGCCGGGAAGGAGCGCTACGAACAGGCCTTCAGCATCGGCGAGCACCTTCCCCGATGCATCGGTGAGCCGGGCCGACCCCCACCGCTTGCGTCCTTCGATCCGATCGCGGGTGGCGTCGAAGCGCAGTTCGACATCCAGCGGCGTCACCGCGCGGTAGTTGACCTTCAGGAACGCGGTGCGCGCGACGCTGGGCTGGTGCATGTTCATGACCCGGCCGAGGGCGTCGTCGAACAGCAGCGAGTGCGAGCCGCCGTGCGCGGCGTTGTTGCCGCCGAGGTAGAAGCGGGTGAACGTGACGCGTCCGTACAGGCTGGTGTCGTCTTCGCCGTCGACGAGGTAGGGCGGCAGCAGCGGATGCGCGCGGCCGGGCAGGTCCGGTCGCCAGCCGTCGCGGCGGTAGTGCTCACGGACCTGGTAGTCGGCCAGCAGGTCGGTGATCTCGACGAGCCGTTCGGTGACGTCCTTGGACAGCTCGGCCGGCAGCGCCGCCCCGGACAGCCGGTCCTGCAGCAGCCGCTGGACGCGGTGCAGCTCGGCGAACTCGCTCCCGCCGCGCAGATCCGACACCGGCGCGTGCTGCCCGTCCGGCACCTGCGACTCGGGCCACGGGGTGGACATCTGCTCGCCGGTCACTTCTGCGGCGCTCGGGGCGCGTCGGGCTCGCGGGGGTCGCCGGCGAGGGAGAAGTCGGCGAGGGAGAAGTCGGCGAAGTCGAAGCCGGGCGCGACGACGCAGGCGACCAGCGCGGCCGCGTCACCGGCCGGCTCGGCGCGTTGCCACTCACCGGCCCGCACGAGGTGCTGGCTGCCCTCGCCCAGCTCGAAGCTGAAGCTCGGCCCCGGTGACTCGTCGAAACCGCCGACCGTCAGCAGCAGCGGGCCGCCGCCCTGCCACAGCCACAGCTCGGCCGAGGCGACCCGGTGCCAGGCCGAGTGTTGCCCCGGTTGAAGCAGGAAGGCGACGCAGGTGACGAGCGAGCGGGGGCCGGCCGGCGTCGCGACGGTGTTCTCGTGCCGCCAGGTCTCGCGGTACCAGCCGCCCTCGGGATGCGGCTGCATGTCCAGTGCGGCGGGATCAATCGAAGACACCTCGCCGACCCTAAGCGGTGTGGGTCGTTAGCACGCACGGCGCATCGGGATGTGCGGGATGCCGTCCTCGACGTACTCCGCGCCGTCGGGCCCGAAGCCGAAGCGCGCGTACCAGCCGGCGAGATAGGTCTGCGCCTCGAGCACGACGTCTCGCCCGACTGAGAGTTCCAGCGCGTGGGTCATGAGCAGGGCGGCGAGCCCGTCGCCGCGGGCGTCCTTGCGGGTGGCGACGCGACCGATGCGGGCGGCACCGTCGGGGTCGGCGAGCAGCCGCAGCGTCGCGCAGATGGCGCCGTCGTGCTCGATCCACAGCTGGCGGGCGTCGCCCTCGAGGTCGCGGCCGTCGAGCTCGGGGTACGGGCAGGCCTGTTCGACGACGAAGACGTCGGTGCGCAGCTGCAAGATGCGGTAGAGCGTCGCGGGGGCGAGGTCACGCAGCAAGGCGTCGTGGACGTGCACGCTGCCGACCGTAGCGACTCGTGTTGGATGGCTGCATGTCTCTCTCCAAACCAGTCATCGAACATCCCGGCACCGCCGCGCCCGCCGATCTGGCGATCGAGGACATCGTCGTGGGCGAAGGCGCGCAGGCCAAGCCCGGCGACACGGTCGAGGTCCACTACGTCGGCGTCGAGTTCGAGTCGGGCGAGGAGTTCGACGCGTCGTGGAACCGCGGCCAGTCGATCGAGTTCCCGCTGCAAGGCCTGATCCAGGGCTGGCAGGACGGCATCCCGGGCATGCAGGTTGGCGGCCGGCGGCAGCTCACGATCCCGCCGCACCAGGCGTACGGGCCGGCCGGCGGCGGACACCGGCTCTCGGGCCAGACGCTCGTCTTCGTCATTGACCTCTTGGCGGTCAAGTAGCCGCGTTGCCGCCGCCCCTCGGGGGGTGTTGTTGTTCGGGCGGACCGGGTTGCCCGTACGGGAAGCGAGAACTGCCTCGGTGGACGGCCTGTGGCTCGGGCATGTGTGGGCTGAGGCGATCACGATCGCGCCATGACCAGCGCGATTCCGGCCGATGCCCAGCGATCACCGGACGGCAATTATTGGTGGGACGTCGAGAACGAGAAGTGGGAACTCGTCAGTGACACCGACGGCACCGCGGCCGGCGCTGACAGCGGCGCCGCAGCCGCCGGCGCCGAACCGGCCGACGCCGCGTCAGCCGCTCGCGCCGAACCGGCCAACGCCGGCGCCGAGGCGGGCGCCGCCGGCGCCGGCGCGGGCGATTCGTCGTCGGCGTCCAACGAGCCGCAATCGAGCACGCCGGCCGGCCCGTACCACCCGAGCACTCACGGCGAGTTCGACCCGCAGGTCCACGGCAAGTTCGACCCGGACAAGCACGGCCCGTACCACCCGCAGACCCACGGCGCGTACCACCCGAGCACGCACGGCGACTACGACCCGCAGACGCACGGTGACTTCCACCCGCAAATCCACGGTGACTACCACCCCCAGATCCACGGTGACTACGACCCGGGCAAGCACGGGCCGTACCACCCGGAGACGCACGGGGATTTCCATCCGCAGATCCACGGCGACTACGACCAGGGCACGCACGGGCCGTACCACCCGCAGATCCACGGTGACTTCCACCCGCAGCAGCACGGCGAGTTCGATCCCGCTCGGCACGGTGACTTCCACCCGCAAAGCCATGGGGACTTCCATCCGCAGGTGCACGGCGAGTTCGATCCCGCTCGGCACGGAGAGTTCAACGAGCAGTTGCACGGCCCGCACGACCCGAGTGTGCATGGCGATCGCCACCCCCAAGGCGACGCGGGGTACAGCGTCGACTGGTCGACGTACCCAGTCCTGGTGGCCCTGCTTCAGTCGCAGACCTTCGACGATTTCGCCGCCGGTCAGGGGATCGACCTCGACGCGGCGCGGCATTCGGCAAACCGGCAGTACGAGCGGCTGAAGGTCGTCGTCCTTGCGATCGAGACGGTGACCCACGGCGTCCCGATCGAGTCGCTATCCGCGGAGGTCACACAGGTCCTGCTCGACGACGTGGTCATGCACCACGAGGGGATCGAGGCGCTGCTGCGAGACGCGGCCAACACGTTGCACGCGGCCAGCCGGCCCGAGGCCGACGCCTACGAGCGCACCGCCGACGCTTTGGGCCACGAGGCCGAGGCGATCCGGGGGGTTATCGGGGCACTGCACACCAGTTAGGCGGACGCGGCCGCGCGTCAGGCGTCGTGTTCAGAACCCCGTCCCGTCTGGAATACACTCGCTGGGATCGCTCGTGAAGGCATTCACAAAGTCCGGGCGAGCAGTGTTCCAGCGGCAGACGGGAGCGGGCGATGTCGACACCGACGGCCGCCGCGCACCCGGAGACCCCCGCCCCCGCCATCCAGCCCGACACCGTCCTCGCTGACCACGCCAACCACGCGGACGTCGTCGTGGTTGGCGCCGGCCCGGCCGGCAGCAGCGCCGCCTACTGGCTGGCCTGCGCCGGCCTGGACGTCGCGCTGATCGAGAAGACCGAGTTCCCGCGCGAGAAGGTCTGCGGCGACGGTCTGACCCCGCGCGGCACCCGGGCGCTCGTCGACATGGGCATCGACGTCAGCGAATCCAACGGCTGGCTGCACAACCGCGGCCTGCGGGTCATCGGCGGCGGCCAGCGCCTGCACCTCGACTGGCCCGAGCTCACCAGCTTCCCGCCCTTCGGCCTCGTCCGCCCCCGCGCCGACCTCGACGCCATGCTCGCCCAGCAGGCGGTCCAGGCCGGCGCCCGCCTCTACGACAACACCAGCATCACCGAGCCGATCCTCGACGCCAGCGGCCGCGTCGTCGGGGTCACCGGCAAGACCAAGGACAAGCGGCCGGTCAGCTACCGCGCGCCGCTCGTGCTGGCCTGCGAGGGCGTCTCCGGCAAGCTCGCCCAGCACCTGGACGTCCACCGCAACGACAAACGCCCGCTCGGCGTCGCCGTCCGCCGCTACTACACCAGCCCCAAGACCCACGACGACTACCTCGAGTCGTGGCTCGAGCTCTGGGACGGCAAGCCCAACCAGTCCGACCTGCTGCCCGGCTACGGCTGGATCTTCGGCATGGGCGACGGGACGGTCAATGCCGGGCTCGGCGTCCTCAACTCCAGCAGCGGCTTCCAGAAGACCGACTACCGCGCCATGCTGGCCCGCTGGCTCGACAACACCCCCGAGGAATGGGGTCTGCGCGAGGAGAACGCCACCTGCCCGACCCGCGGCGCGGCACTGCCCATGGGCTTCAACCGCACCCCGCACTACCTGCGTGGCCTGCTCCTCGTCGGCGACTCCGGCGGCTCGGTCAACCCGTTCAACGGCGAGGGCATCCCCTACG
>CAXTHY010000061.1:0-8772 GCA_964244175.1 uncultured Jatrophihabitans sp.
GCCTCGACCTTGCCGACGAGGTCGGCGCCGACGTCGGCGGCCTTGGTGAAGATGCCGCCGCCGACACGCATGAACATGGCGAGCAGGGCGCCACCGAAGCCGAAGCCCTCGAGGACCGTCGGGGCGTTGGAGTTGTAGGCGAAAAGCACGACGCTGGCGCCGAGCAGGCCCAGGCCGACGGTCAGCATGCCGACGATGCCGCCGGTGCGGAACGCGACGTGGAAACCGCGCTCGCGGCCGCCGCCACGAGCGGCCGCGGCGACCCGGACGTTGGCCTGGGTCGCGAGCGTCATGCCGATGTAGCCGACGAGGGCCGAGAAGACGGCACCCACGATGAAGAACAGGGCGCGGCCGAACTGGACGGAGAACCCGCCGTGGTTCACCGGCAGCACGAGCAGCAGGACGAATACGATCACGGAGAACACCGCGAGGGTGCGGAACTGGCGGTTCAGGTAGGCGCGGGCGCCTTCCTGCACGGCCTTCGCGATCTCCTGCATCTTCGGCGTGCCCTGGTCGGCCTTGAGCACCTCCCTCACCAGCGAGTAGGCGAACACCAGCGCGGCGATCGCGATGATTCCGATCACCACTACCGCTACGTGTTCACCGGAACTGATGCCCGGCTCAGCGATCAGGTGCGAGGCCATGCAACTCCCCTTGATTCGATTCGGGTCGCGACGTCGGACACTGGAATCCCAGCGCAACGACGGCGTCGGAAGCGCTGTTCGTCGCCATGAAACACCTGGCGCCCGGCGCTGACTGGCGGAGTTTAGCCTCCGCCTGCCGCCAACTGCCGCTCAGGGTGAGCGGTTAGACAGAGCGGGGGAGTTCAGCCCTGCAACCCGGCGATGGCTTCATCGACGTTGCGGTGGATGGCGAACACGCCGTCCAGCCCGGTGATCGTGAACAGCTTCAGGATGCGTTCCTGGCTGCACACCAACGGCAGGGAGCCGCCCGCTTCGCTCGTGGCGGCGCGGGCCTCGACCAGGGCGCCGAGGCCGGTGGAATCGAGGAATGCGACTTCGGTGAGATCGACGATGACGCTGCTGTCACCGGTCTTCAGCAGGCCGGTCAGGCTCTCTTTCAATGCCGGGGCGGAATAGACGTCGACCTCGCCGCTGACCGCGACGATCGGGATGTCGCCGGTTGATGAGCGAGACACGGAGACGTCCACGCGTTCCCCTCTTCCTGGTCGAGCCTGCAACGTGGGACACGTCATCTGACGGTGGGCGCCGAGCCGGCCATACAGTCGGCAGCCTGCGCCAGCATGCCACAGCTTCTTAAAGGCGGGTGAGATCGAGTGAGCGACCCCAGCACGCTGCTCGACCGGCTGTTGCTCGGCGCCGGCCCCGGCGAGTCGCCGTTGACGCACGTCGAGCATCTGCCCACACGGGCCGAATCGACTGTGCCGTGGCCGGCCTGGGTGCCCGATGCGCTGGTGTCCCGGCTGGCCGCGCGGGGCGTCCTGGCGCCCTGGAGGCACCAGGAACAGGCGGCTTCGGCGGCGCACGCCGGGCGTTCGGTGGTCGTGGCGACCGGCACGGCGTCCGGCAAGTCGCTGGCGTACCAGCTGCCGGGGCTCACCAGCTTGCTGACCGACGACCGCGCCCGGGTGCTCTACCTGTCGCCGACGAAGGCGCTGGCCGGCGACCAGCTGCGGACCCTGCAAGACTTCGCGCTGCCCTGGCTGCGCCCGGCGACCTACGACGGCGACACGCCCTACGACGAGCGCGACTGGGTGCGCGCCCACGCGAATTGGGTGCTCACCAACCCCGACATGCTGCACCGCGGGATCCTGCCGGCGCACGGGCGCTGGGCGCCGTTCCTGCGCCGGTTGCGCTACGTCGTGATCGACGAGTGCCACGCCTACCGGGGCCTGTTCGGCTCGCACGTGGCCCAGGTGCTGAGGCGGCTGCGGCGGGTGTGCGCTGGGTACGGCGCGGCGCCGACCTTCGTGCTGGCGTCGGCGACGACCGCCGACCCGGCCGTCTCGGCCTCGCGCCTGGTCGGGTTGCCGGTCGAGGCGGTGACCGGCGATTGGTCGCCACGCGGGTCGACGGTGTTCGCGCTGTGGGAGCCGCCGCTGACCGCCCTGCGCGGCGAGCACGACGCGCCGGTGCGTCGTTCGGCCGGGGCGGAGGCCGGCCGGTTGCTGGCCGATCTGGTCGTGGAGAAGGCGCGCACGCTGACGTTCGTGCGCTCGCGCCGGGGTGCGGAGCTGACGGCGCTGGCCGCGGCCCGGCACCTGAGCGAAGCCGGCGCGGCGGAGCTCGTGCCGCGGGTGGCGGCCTACCGCGCGGGCTACCTGCCCGAGGAGCGGCGCGCGCTGGAAGCGGCGTTGAGCTCGGGCGAGCTGCTCGGGGTCGCAGCGACGAACGCGCTCGAGCTCGGCCTCGACATCTCCGGTCTGGACGCGGTGGTGCTGGCCGGATTCCCGGGCACGATCGCCTCGCTGTGGCAGCAGGCCGGCCGCGCCGGGCGTTCCGGCGCCGCAGCCCTGGTCGTCTTCGTTGCCCGCGACGACCCGCTGGACACCTACCTCGCGCACCACCCCGAGGCGGTGTTCGGGCGACCGGTCGAGGCCAGCGTCTTCGACCCGGAGAATCCCTACGTCCTCGCCCCGCAACTGTGCTGCGCGGCGGCCGAGCTGCCGCTGCGCGAGAGCGACCTGCCGATCTTCGCGACCGACCCGGACAGCACCAGCGACGCCGTGGCCACCGCGCTCGCGACGCTGGTGGACCAAGGTGTGCTGCGGCGGCGCCCGGGCGGCTGGTTCTGGACCAGCCACGACCGGCCGAGCGCGGACATCCGCGGCACCGGAGGCGGCCCGGTGGCCGTGGTCGAGGCCGGCACCGGCTCGCTGATCGGCACGGTCGACGGCGGCACCGCACCCGGCACGGTGCACGAGGGCGCGGTCTACCTGCACCAGGCCCGGTCCTACGTCGTCGACCGGCTCGATCTCGACGACCTTGTGGCCCTGGTCCGTCCGGACAACCCGCCCTGGACCACCACGGCCCGCGACGTCACCGACATCGGGATCGTCGCGGCCTCGGCGACCCGGCAGTACGGACCGTTGACCGTTGCGCTCGGCACGGTCGATGTCAGCAACCAGGTGGTCAGCTATCTGCGCCGCCGGCTCGGCACCGGCGAGCTGATCGACGAGACGCCGCTCGACCTGCCGGTACGTGAGCTGCGCACGACGGCGGTCTGGTACTCGCTGCCCCAAGGTGTCCTCGACGAGGTCGGGCTGGAGCTCCCCGATGTCCCCGGCGCCGCGCACGCGGCTGAGCACGCGGCGATCGGCCTGCTGCCGCTGTTCGCGACCTGCGACCGGTGGGACATCGGCGGAGTGTCGACCGCGCTGCATCCCGATACCGGGCGGCCCACGGTGTTCGTCTACGACGGGCACGCGGGCGGGGCCGGTTTCGCCGAACGCGGCTTCCGGACCTTCGGTGCCTGGCTCGGCGCCACCCACGCGGCGATCACGGCCTGCGAGTGCCTGGCCGGCTGCCCGTCGTGCGTCCAGTCGCCCAAGTGCGGCAACGGCAACGAGCCGCTGGACAAGGCCGGCGCGCTCACCCTGCTCGAACTGGTGCTCGCGCTCGTCGACGCGTCCTGAGGTCAGCACACCCCGGCCGGCCCGGGCGCTCGCGGTCGCCTCGGAGGTCCCCACGACCGGCAGCTGGACCACGACCACCACCTGCACGTCGACGGTGCCGCTGCGACCGTCGGACGCGAGGCGGGTACGGCAGCTACGCAGCCGGGCGCCGTTGCGCGCTGCGGTGTGCTGCGCCGCGACGCAGCTGCGCCCGCCCGTGCCGATCTGGGCTGCGCCGGCCAGGGCGGCGAGATCGGCCCCTGACTCGGCCCGGTGGCGGGCCAGCACGGCCAGCGCGCGGATCGTCGCGACCGCGGCCACCAGCATCAGCAGCGCGCAAGCGGCCAGCACCCACACGGCTGACGACCCGCGCTCGGCACTCCGGCGGCGGCCCACCCGGCTCACGGCGATCCACTTGCGGGCTCGGTCGCGGCGACCGCCCGCTCGGTGATCGTGATGGCGGGCAGCCAGTCACCGAGCGGGTGCAGCGTCGCCCGCACAACCGCGGTCGTGTCGCTGTTGCCCACCGACACCGCGACCTGCGCGCCCGGCGCGGCGTCCCGGCCCAAAGCGCGCGCCGCCGCGCCGTCACCGCGGGCGGCCGCCCGGGCGGTCTCGCGCGCGGCGTCCTGCAGCCGCACGCGGGCCGCGGTGACCGACACGGCGGTCAGGGCCACACCGAGGACGAGCACGAGCACCGGCAGGCAGGCCGCGAGCTCGGCCGTGACCATGCCGGACTCGCCTACGCGGCGACCGGGCAGCGGCCCGCGCCGCTCACAGCGCATGGAGCGCCGACGACACGATCGAGCTCAACGCCGACGACACCGCCGGGCTGCGGACGATCTTGTACAGGACCACGGCGAAGGCCACCGCCGCGACCGTGCCGACGGCGTACTCGGCGGTGGACATTCCGGCGTCGACCGAATGTCGAACGCGCCGGAGCAAGTGTTTGAGAAGAGTCATGCCGAGCAGGTAATCAGCGCCGGCCGGCCACCCGCTGGGCCGAGAGCCGATCTGTGGACAACTGACGAGCCTGTGGACGCACAGCGCCCACCTGTCGCTACAGAGTGCTATTGCGCGCCCGTCGCGGACGTGATGACCTGCGCGACCACTGGGACGAGGTCATTTACCTGGACGCTGGCATGACGCTCGCGCAGGCACGTGGAATCGCGCGTGACGCGGGTGGGCTCGCAGCCCTCGGGCGCGGAACACGCCGGCGTCGTAGACAACGGTCATCTCGAGCTCGACCGAGCCGACCCACGGACCTCTGCGGCCACCCGACGGCGCGCAGCATCGAGCTCCGCCGCGGTGAATTGTCCGTGCTCGCGTGCCGGACTCTGGATCGCGGCGCGCGACGGTCAGGCGGCGCGGCGGTCGCGGCGGCGGTTGCGGCGGATCGTGCGGGCGCGGTCGGCCGCAGCGGCCTGGGCGATCATGCTCTGGGCGTGGTCACGAGCGATGCTGGTGGCGAACAGGTCGTACATGGTGATTCCTCCTGGTGGTCCTCTGACACCCATAACAGTCGCCCTAAGGCCCCACCCGCCGCATCAGTACTTTGCCTAGACCACGCACCCGGAAGCCGGCTAAGGGGCCTAGACGACCCCTTAGGGCCGCCCCTTAGGCCGAGCACTCAGGACAGGACAACGAGCGCAGATCGGGCGATACCCACCACGACCGGCACGACGCCGAGGCATACGAACGACGGCAGGAAGCACGCCGCGAGCGGTGCCATGGCCAGCACGCCGGCCCGGTGTGCCCGCACGGTGCCTTTGGCCAGGCGCTCGGCGCGCAGCTCGGCGGCGGCCCGTTCGAACGCCGCGGCCACCTTGATCCCGCTCTCGGCGCTGCGCACGGCTACCCGGGCCGCCGGTGCCAACGGGCCGTCTCGGGCGGCGGTGTCCCACGCCTGCTCGGGCGCCGCGCCCAGGCGCAGCAGGCCCGCAACCCGGGCCAAAGTGGCCGCGACGTCAGCGCGGGCGAGTGGCCCGGCGAGGGCGAGCGCATCGGCCAGCGGACGCCCGCCGCGCAACGCCGCCGCGACGAGGTCGAGGGTCAGCGGCAGGGCCGGGTCGGCCGGCGCGGGCGCCGGCCGGCCGCGGACGCGCCCGAGCACCCGCCAGGTCAGCGGGCCCGCGAGCCCGGCCACCACCGGACCGGCCCACAGGCCGAGGCCGGCCACGCACGCCGCGGCGACACTCAGGCCGGCGAGCGCCGGTCCGAGCTCCGGACGGCGGCGGACCGGGACGCGCTGGTGACGCCGTGCCTGCACTCCCGTCCGCGGCGGTACGAGCAGCACCGCGCACCCCACCAGCAGCCACGCGAGCGCACCGCCCGCCCAGCCGTCGCTCATGCCGCGGCCGCCGAGCGGAGGATGCCGCGCATCCACCACACGCCGCCCACGTCGAGCAGGACGCCCGCGCAGGCCACCAGCCGGCCCGCCGGCGACTCGAGCAGGAATGCCGCTGGGCGCGCCCCCATTGCCGTGCCCATCGCCAGCCCGAGCGCCGGCAACCCGGTTAGCACCGCCGCTGAGGCTCGCGGCCCCGATAGCGCGACGCCGACCGCGCGGCGCTGCTCCTGCGCCGCGGCGAGGTCGGCGGCCACGCGCGCCAGGACGCCGGCCAGCGCCGTGCCGGTGTCGGACCCGAGCTGCCAGGCCAGCCCCAGCGCCCGGGTGGCGGGATCGGCCGCGAGCGACGCGCCGGCGTCGCCGCCGGCGGCGGCCTCGACCGCGGCCGCCTGCAGGGCCTGGCGGTGGGCCGCGCCGACCTCGGCCGCCGCACCGAGCGCCGCGCCCGGGCGCGTCCCGGCCTCGAGCTCGCCGACGAGCACCCGGACCGCCGCGAGCAGGTCGGCGTCCCGGGCCGCCGCGGCCCGGCGCCGAACCGCATCGCGCGCCAACCCCCACGTGCAGAGCGCAACGGCCGCGGCGGCCAGCCCGAGCGCCGGGCCCAGCAACGACGCGACCACCAGGACCGTGCCGACGGCGGCCGGCCCGGCCGCGCGGCGCAGCGACGCGGGCGCGCCGCGCGCGTCAGCACCGGCCGCGGCGGCGAGGCGACGGCCCGCGGCGAGCCGGCCCGCCCGGTCGGGAACGGCGGCCGGGCCGGTCACCAGTAGCACGGCGGCGCCCAGCGCCAGCCAGCCGAGCGCCGTCATGCCGGCCCGGCCCACGCTCGCGCCAGGGCGCGCAGTTGCGCCAACGCGGGCTGGTCACCGGCGGTTGCGCTCCACGCCGGATGGATGGTCAGCTCGTCGCCGGCGCGGCGCACCAGCGCGAGTTCGGCCACCACCCGGCGCCCGTCGCGTCCCCGGCGCAGATGGATCACGACGTCGATGGCACTCGCGACCAGGCTGGTCACGGCCGGGGCCGACAGCCCGGCCAGGGCACCTAGGGCGGCGAAACGGGCCGGCACGTCCGCGGCCGAATTCGCGTGCAGCGTCGCGCCGCTGCCCTCGTGACCGGTGTTCAGCGCGACCAGCAGCTCAACCATCTCCGCACCGCGGAACTCGCCGACGACCAGGCGGTCGGGACGCATCCGCAACGCCTGGCGGACCAGCTCGCGCAGCCCGATCGCGCCGGCGCCCTCGACGTTGGCGCCCCGGCACACCAACCGGACCACGTGCGGATGTGTGACGACGAGTTCCGGGGCGTCTTCGATCAGCAGCACGCGTTCGGTCGGCGGCACGGCGCCGAGCAAGGCACCGAGCAGCGTCGTCTTGCCGGTCCCGGTGCCGCCGGTGACGATGAACGCGAGCCGGGCCGTGACGACATCACGCAGCAGCGTCGCCACCGGCCCGGGCATGGCGGCCAACCCCACCAGCGCAGCGAGATCGAGCGGGCGCCGGGCCAGCACCCGCAGCGAGATGGTCGTGCGCTCGACCAGCGGCGGCAGCACCGCGTGCAGCCTGGTGCCATCGGGCAGGACCGCGTCTGCGAAGGGCAACGCGTCGTCGAGGCGCCGGCCGGCGGCGGCCGCCAGCCGCTGCGCGAGGCGGCGCACCGCGGCGTCGTCGTCGAATCGGGCCGTGGTCCGTTCCATCCCCCGCCCGCGGTCGAGCCACACCGCATCGGGACCGTTGACCAGCACGTCGGTGACCCCGGGCGTCGCCAACAAGGCCTCGAGCGGTCCGACGCCGTGCAGTTCGGCGCCAACGTCGCGCCGCAGCTCGGCGAACACGGCGTCGTCGACGATGCCCGGCGACTCGGCCCGCACGGCCCGGGCGAGATCGGTCGACGCCGGATCAGCGACCAGGCGGCGGCGCACCCGGTCGACGAGCTCGCCGCTCACGCGGCGCTCACGCGGGCACCGGCACGAGCACCGGCCGCCGCAGGCCGTCGAGCACTCCGCTCGCCACCCGGGCGGTGGCGCGGGGCAGGCGCCGCGAAACGAGCTTGGGCAACGGGGCGCCGAGAGCCGGCAACGTCCCCAGCAAGGGCGTCGCCACCATGGCCGCCGCCTCGTCGACCGCGACCTCCCCGCGCCGGACGACGACACCGACCGGCAGTTCGGGCAGCGCGCTGAGGGTCGCATGGGCCGCGACCAGGCCGGGCCAGTCGCAGCGGGCCAGCACCACCACGAGATCGCAGCGCAGCAGGCCGGCCGCACGCTCGGCGCACTGCGCCCGCGGCAGATCGAGCACCACTGTGCCCACGGCGTCACCCGCGGCGTCGAGCACCTGTAACACCGCGTCCGGCGCGAGGGCAGCGAGGTCGGCGGCCAACACCGCGCAGGCCCGCCACCGGGGCAGGCCGTCGAGCAGCAGCTGCGGGTCGAGCCGGCCCCCGGCCACGCGCAGCCCCGACCAGCGCGCGCCGTCGGCCGACTCGATACCGAGCAGCACATCGACCCCGCCGCCGCAGACATCGAGATCGACGAGCATCGCCGACCCGGCCGCGGCGGCACTGGCCGCGAGGACGGCGGCGAACGTCGACGCGCCCACGCCCCCGCTGCCGCCCACCACGCCGATCACCTGCGCCATGGGTCGACGCAACCACGCCCGCACCGTCGTCGGCCGGGCGCGGAGCGATCTGTGGACAACGACGGCGCCTGTGGACGACGAACTTGACACACCGGCGTGGATCGACAGCCCGGCGCCGAGCGGCGACTCCGTATCCTCGCAGCGTGGCCTCGGCACCCCGCTCCACCGCGGCGTTCTTCGATCTGGACAAGACG
>CAXTHY010000061.1:8782-15849 GCA_964244175.1 uncultured Jatrophihabitans sp.
GCGCCCACGTCCCGCCGCCACCGGCCTGACCCGCCTATCCTTCCTGCGTGGCCCGGGTAGCGGCGTTCTTCGATCTGGACAAGACGATCATCGCCAAGTCCAGCGTGCTCGCCTTCGGCCGGCCGTTCTACCAGGGCGGGCTGATCAACCGCCGCGCCGTGCTGCGCAGCGCCTACGCCCAATTCATGTTCGCGCTCGCCGGCGCCGACGCCGACCAGATCGAGCGGATGCGCGCCTACCTGACCAGCATGTGCTCGGGGTGGGATGTCGGGCAGGTCCGCGAGATCGTCTCCGAGACGCTGCACGAGATCATCGACCCGATCGTCTACGACGAGGCCGTCGACCTCATCGCCATGCACAAGGCCGCGGGTCGCGACGTCGTCATCGTCAGCACGTCCGGTGAAGAGGTGGTCGCCCCGATCGGCGCGATGCTCGGCGCCGACCACGTCGTCGCCACCCAGATGGTGGTCGAGGACGGCAAGTACACCGGCGAGATCAGCCGCTACGCCTACGGGCCGGAGAAGGCGACGGCCGTCCTCGCGCTGGCCGAGGAGCGCGGCTACGACCTCGCCCGCAGCTACGCCTACTCCGACTCGGCCACCGACGTCCCGATGCTCGAGGCCGTCGGACATCCCTACGCCGTCAACCCCGACCGCGCGCTGCGCAAGCTCGCGGTCGAACGCGACTGGCCGCTGCTGACCTTCTCGAACGCGGTGCCGTTGCGGGCCCGGATAGCCGGCATGCGGCCCGAGCACCCAGTGATCTCGGCCAGCGTGGTCAGCGCGGGCGTCGCGGCCGCCGGACTGGTCTGGTACACGGTGCGGCGGCGCGCCGAGCGGGCCTGACCCCGCCCCGACCTGTGCTCTTGTGCAGACATGTCGCGGGGCCCTTGCGTGACGCCGGTCACAGGAGTCAGATGGTGCCTACGGACGACGAACGTCGATGGCGGTCCAGCCCCCAGCGGGCGTCGTCCCGCACGGACGAACGGGTACCCACGCGGCGATCCCACCACGAAAGGTGAGTCGACGCGGGACTGAGGCAACGTCGCCGAGGACCGCGTCTGACGTTGCGCACAGGGCACGCTCGGTAACCCGGGGCGTCCGCGCTCGACGACGGCGCCGCGACCAGTTGACCGCGGCGCCGTCGTCTTACGCTGGGGCCATGGCTGCCGAACGCGTCGACGTACGCACCGCCCGGGAGATGGTCCGCGCCGGCGACGTCGTGATCGACGTCCGCAGTCCCGACGAGTACGCGGCCGGGCATATCAGCGGCGCCCTGAACATCCCGATCGACCAGCTCTCGCTCGAGACGCTCCCGGACGGTCAGATCCTGACCGCGTGCTCGATGGGCGGGCGGGCCGGGCGGGCCGCGGACCTGCTCGACCGGGCCGGACGCACCGCCTTCGTCATCGACGGCGGCACGAAGGCGTGGCAGGCCGCCGGCCTCCCGATCGAGCGTGGATCGGGGATCCCGAGTACCTAGGACGCGCGGGCGATGGCCTCGCAGATCGCGCTCGCCTCGTGCGCGCCCGCGACGAGCGCGTCGGCACAGTGGACGAGCCACCGCGCGATGCCACCCCGCGTGCTGCTGCGATACGCCGCGAGCGCATCGTCGTAGGCGCCACGCAACTCGCGGTGGCCGGCCTCGACGACAACCAGCGACTTGGGATCCAAGCCGCGCTCGACGAGCGTCATCCGCACTGCGGCCCGGGCCACGATCCCTGATGCCGGCGCGAAGGCGTCCATTCCGAGCAGTTCGCCGTGCACGATGCCGGCCACGACGACGGCCGGGGCGGACGTCGCCGCCAGCACCCCGGCGAGGGTGTCCAGACGCTGCGTGCTGCCCGGCACCGGTCGGCCGAGACCGTCGGCCGGCAGCAGGTCGGCGGCGGCCAGCGCATGCAGGCGGGCCAGCGCCTGGCGCGGCGCCCGCGTCCAGGTGTCCGACAGCGCCCCGATCGACGACTGGGCCCGCAGCGCACCCTGTACCACCGGGTCGGCGGCGGCCGCACCGGAGCGGACGTCGGCCAGCGGGTGCTCGTGCCCGGCCAGCCAGGCCGAGGCCCAGGCCCCGCGCAGTGCCGACTCGGCCGACACATCGGCCGAGCGGCGGCGCAGCGTGCGATTGGTGAGCAGCGCGTCCACGGCGGCGCGGGTGCGGTCGACGCCCTCCGCCACCCCGGGCAGGGCGAGCAGCGGGGCAAGCGGGTCGACGGCGGTCACAGGTCCGCACGCTATCGGGGTAACTCACGCCGACGTGATGCACACCCGGGGGCGGGCTGGAATGATCCGGGGAACGCATCCCTGGCACGAAGGAGCCCACGTGACGGCGAGCCCGCCTCCCGCCCCGCAAGCGTCGACCCCGGCGACCGCACCGCAGCGCGCCGCACAAGGCACTTCGGGTGCGGGCGCAAGCGGCCGGCACGCCGCCCCCTCGGTGGCCGTTGCCAAGACCGACGAGCCGAGCCTCGGCCAGCTGGTCTCCGACGCCAGCACCCACCTGTCCAGCCTCGTGCACAGCGAGATCGAGCTGGCCAAGCTCGAACTGAAGTCGACGGTCAAGAACGCCGGCACCGGCGCCGGCCTGTTCGCTGCGGCCGGGGTGGTGGCGGTGTTCTCCCTGGTCTACGGGTTCCAGGCGCTGGCCGAGGGCATCGCGGCGCTCGGCGTCTACCGCTGGTTGGCGTTCCTCATCGTCTTCCTCTTCCAGCTGCTGGTCGCGGCCGTGGCCGTGTACCTCGGCGTCAAGAAGATCAAGAAGGTGAAGGCTCCGGAGAAGACGATCCGGACCACCAAGGAGACCGTCGACTACCTCAAGAAGTCACGCGGCTAGGCCTGATGGGGTTCGGACCGCTACCGGGTGCGCCCGACAGTTCGGTCGTCCTGGTCGACGGGCCGTGGACGCATCGGATGGTGCGCGCGAACGGCATCGCCATCCACGTCGCCGAGTACGGCACCGGGCCGCTGGTGCTGCTGCTGCACGGCTTCCCGCAGTTCTGGTGGGCGTGGCACCAGCAGCTCGTCGACCTCGCCGACGCCGGCTACCGCGCGGTGGCCGTCGACCTGCGTGGTCACGGCGCGAGCGACAAACCGCCGCGCGGCTACGACTCCCCCACCCTCGCCGCCGACATGGCCGCGCTGGTGACCTCGCTGGGCGAGTCGGACGCGATGGTGGTCGGTCACGACATGGGCGGCACCCTGGGCTGGACGATGGCCGCCCGCCACCCGCGCGTCGTGCGGGGCCTGGTCGCGCTGGCCGCGGCGCATCCGCTGCGGATGCGGGCCGAGATGCGCCTGGGCGCCGGCGGCGCGCAGCGGCACGCGTCGGCCTATGCGTTGCGGACGTTCCAGGTGCCGCGGCGCGCTGAGAACCTGCTCTCCAGCGACTCGCAGTGGGTCCGCGAGCTCTACGACCGCTGGACCGGCCCGCGATGGAAGGGCACGCCGCGCTACATCTCCGACGTCGAGCGCTACGCGCAGGCGATGCGCATCCACCCGGTGTCGTACTGCGCGGCCGAGCACTACCGGTGGGAGTTCCGTTCGGTGTTCCGCGCCGACGGCCGCCGCTACGCCGCGTCGATGCGCTCGCCCGTGGCCGCGCCGGTGCTGCACCTGCACGGCGACTTCGACACCTGCGTCCTGCCGGCGACGGCTCAGGGCGCGGGACAGTACGTGAGCGGCGAGTACGAGTGGCGGGTCCTCGACGGCGTGGGCCACTTCCCGCACAACGAGGTGCCCGAGTTCGTCAGCGGCGAGCTCGTGCGGTGGGCCAAGACCCACTGACGCTCAGCCGGACGTGCACCCCTGCGTGCCCACGCCGGACGTCAACGACCGGCCCCGGTTCGCGTCACCGTCGATCTCGTCGTTGGCCAGGACGAAGCCGGTGTCGGGTGACGAGATGGAGGTGGCGAACACGATGCCCAGCACCTGGCCGCTCGTGGTGATCAGCGGGCCGCCGGAGTTGCCACTGCGCACGACGCCGCGGATCGAGTAGATCGAGCGGTCGACGTCCTTGCTGTTGTAGATGTTGCGCCCGTGCACCGTCCCCTTCTGGCGGATGCGGGCCGAGCGGACGGTGAACGGGCCGTCCTCGGGGAAGCCGAGTACGACGCTGGGCTGGCCGCTCTTGGCGACGCTCGAGCTGAACGGCAGGGCCGGCGCATCGAGGTCCGGCACGTCGAGCACTGCGACATCGCTGTCGGGATCGAACACGACCACGGTTGCCGGCAGCCGCTGGCCGTTCGGCTTCTGGACCTGCACCGTGCGGGTGCCGGCCACCACGTGGGCGTTGGTCAGGATGCGGTGCCGGGCGTAGACGAAGCCGGAGCCCTCGACGACGCGGCCGCACTCGGGCGCCTGCCCGTAGATCTTGAACACCGACCGGTGCGCGCGGGCCACCGCGGCCTGGGCCGCCGCGGACAGGTTGGCCGGCGGCGGCTGGACCGGCTCGATGGTGGTCGAGGGCAGGTCGCCGAACACCGGCGGGAAGCCGCTCTGGTCGAAGAAGTTGCGCAGCGACGAGTACAGGTTGCGGAAGCCGTCGGGCACGGCGTCGTTCACGCCGCGCACGATCGTCGACTCGCTCGCCTCGGACGCCAGTCGCGGGTAGGGCGAGGACGCCAGCGGCACGGCGATCATCCATGACACCAGCAGGACCGACAGCACGCCGAGGACGGCGCCGATCCCGTGGTCCCACGGCTTGGCCCAACCCCGGACGAAGCGTTCTTTGAGCCGGCTGGCGACGAAGACGGCCAGCAGCTGCCCGAGCACGGCGAGCACGAGCACGCAGATGATCGCGACCGGGACCTGCGCGCGGCCGTCGGAGATCCGCGAGCCGAGCGGCTTGGCCAGCTGGCCGCCGATGACCGCGCCGCCGAAGAAACCGATGAGCGAGAAGATGCCGATCACGGCGCCGCTGCGGTAGCCGCCGAAGCCGTAGGCGACCGCGGCCAGGATGATCAGCAGGTCAAGAAGGTTCACCGGCCTGCCCCCCGCTCAGTGACCCTTGACGATCAACGTGCCGGTCTGGCCCTGCGCCACATGGATCGAGCAGACGAACCGGTACGTACCCGGGGCGGGCGCGGTGAACGTCACCGTCTGCGTCGTCCCGGCGGCGGCCAGTGGCACCGCGGCGTTCGGCTGGCCGACGACCTGCAGGTTGTGCGGCGCCCCCTGGCCGGCCTTCTCGGTGTTCACCAGCACGACCTGCACGCGGCCCGGGCCAACGGTGATCCGCGAAGGGTGGAAGCGGTAGTCGCTGCCGGCCTTGACGGTGATCTGCTCGATGCCGTCGACCGGCGAGGCGGTGCCGGTGCCGGTGTGCGGGTTCTTGTTGATCGTGGCCTCGCGATTCGAGCAGGCCGCCGCGCCCCCGGCGAGGACCAGTACGGCGCTGAGCAGGACCAAGCGTCGACCGGCAGGCATGCGATGACGGTACCGGCGGCCGGCATCGCGTCCGCGGCCCGCGCTCACCGCCGGCCGAGCAGCGGCGGCAGCGCGCGCAGCACGTCCTGGTCCCACGGCTGTTCCCAGCCGCCGAAGGCCAGCAGCCGGTCGAGGAGCCCGGCGGTGAATCCCCAGACGAACAGGCCGCCGACGTCGAACCCGGGCCCGATCCAGCCCGACGGGTGCGGGACCCGGAAGCGGTTCGCCGGGTCGGCCAGCTCGGCGATCGGCACGAGCGCGACGTCCGCGACCTCGGCCGCGTCGACCGGCCGTACCTCGTGCGGGTGCTCCCACCACGCCAGCACCGGCGTGACGACGAAGCCCGACACCGGGATGAAGATCGGCGGCAGGTCGACGACGACGCGCACGCTGGCCGGATCGAGCCCGACCTCCTCGTGCGCCTCGCGCAGCGCCGCTGCGGCCAGCGACTGGTCGGTGGGGTCGAGGGAGCCGCCCGGGAAGGCCACCTGGCCGGCGTGCTTGCGCATGTCGGCCGCGCGCTCGATGAGCAGGATCGCCGGCCCGTCGGGCGTGTCGGCGAAGGCCATCAGCACCGCCGAGGCGCGGCCGCTGCCGTCGTCCGGCGGCAGGAAGCGCGACAGGTCGCGGCCGTCGATGTCGCGCGCCTTGTCGGCCAGTGGAGTGAGCCAGTCGGGCAGCTCGGTCACGACTCGACCATCTGCTTCTCGGACTTGACGAGCTTGGCCGCGGCCTCCGGGTCGGTCGGGCCCTCACCGAACGATGGGCACAGGCGGGCGATCGGGCACACCCCGCAGGCCGGCTTGCGGGAGTGACACATGCGCCGGCCGTGCCAGATGGCGCGGTGCGAGAAGATCGTCCACTCGTTCTTCGGGATGAGGTCGGCGACCACGCGCTCGACCTTCACCGGGTCGGTCTCGGCCGTCCAGCCCCAGCGGCGCACGAGCCGGCCGAAGTGCGTATCGACTGTCAACCCGGCGACGTCGAAGGCGTTGCCGAGCACGACATTGGCCGTCTTGCGCCCGAAGCCCGGCAGCGTCACCAGCTCGACGAGCTTGTTCGGCACCTCACCGTCGTAGCGCTCGACCAGTTCCTGCCCGAGCTTGATGATCGACGTCGTCTTGTTGCGGAAGAACCCGGTCGGCTTGATCAGTGCCTCGACCTCGTCGCGGTCGGCGCCCGCGTAGTCGGCGGCGGTGCGGTACTTCGCGAACAATCTCGGGGTGACCTCGTTGACGCGCTTGTCCGTGCACTGCGCCGACAGGATTGTCGCGACCGAGAGCTCGAGCGGGGTGGTGAAGTCGAGCTCGATGTGCGCGTCCGGGTAGAGCGCGGCCAGCTCACGGTTGATGCGCCGCGCCCGCCGGGTCAGCGCCAGCGGCGATTCCTCGGTCTGCACCACGCCGACGAGCCTATGCCGCGCCACTGACGCGCCAGTGACGCGCCGGTCCGCACCGCACCGGCGCCGGTACGGCACAATGACCGTCATCATGATCGGTTTCACGCTGTTGCTGTTCCCATTCGTCCTGCTGGGCTTCGTGATGCTCATGGGTCGGGTGGAGGAGCCGCTGAGCCACGTGTCGGTTGAGCGCGAGATCGAGAACTTCCTCGAGACCGCGAACAAGTCCGAGATGAACGCCTTCG
>CAXTHY010000061.1:15859-23770 GCA_964244175.1 uncultured Jatrophihabitans sp.
AACCGGCTGCGCCCCCGACGGCGCAAGGGCTGGCGACGGGCCTCTAGCTGATCTCGGGCATGCCACTAGACTCCGGTCGAGAATGTGACCGGGCTCGCACTGGCCGAGCGGGATCGAGGAGCACACGTGGACGACACTCTCCGCCAGGCGGGGCTGTTCCAGGGGGTCGACCCTGACGACGTCGAAGCCCTGTCGGGGGAGTTCGAAACCTTCGACGCGCCGCGTGGCGCGATCTTGTTCAACGAAGGCGAACCCGGCGACAGCCTGTACATCGTCATCTCGGGCAAGGTGAAGCTCGGCCGGCGTTCGCCTGACGGCCGCGAGAACCTCGTCGCCATCTACGGCCCGTCCGATCAGTTCGGTGAGTTGTCACTGTTCGATCCCGGCCCGCGGACCGCCACCGCCACCGTCGTCACCGATGCCCGCCTGGCACGGTTGCCGAAGGGGGCGCTGCAGAAGTGGGCCACCGACCGCCCCCAGATCGCCATGCAGCTGCTGCGGGTGGTTGCCCGTCGGCTCCGGCGGACGAACACGATGCTGGCCGACCTGATCTTCGTCGACGTGCCCGGCCGGGTCGCCAAGCAGCTGCTGCAGCTCGCGCAGCGCTTTGGTTCGATCGACGGCGGCCAGCTGCGTGTGACGCACGACCTCACGCAGGAAGAGCTGGCCCAGCTGGTCGGCGCCTCCCGCGAGACCGTCAACAAGGCGCTGGCCGACTTCGCGTCGCGCGGCTGGCTGCGGCTCGAGGGCAAGAGCGTCGTGATCCTCGACCGCGAACGCCTGGCCCGCCGCGCTCGCTAGGCCGCGCTATAGCAGTGGTGTTGCTGCGCGAACTCCCACAGCACCCCGGCTACCCACGCAGGTAGTCGAGCTGCGCCTGGACCGACAGCTCGGCCGCCCACCAGACGCTCTGGTCGACATCGGCGTACACGAGCTCGACGATCTGGCGCGCCGACGCCTCATCGCCCAGCTGCACCAGCGCGGCCCGGACCTGATCCAGGCGCTGGGCCCGATGCGTGAGGTACATCCCGGCGACCGCGGCCACCGACGGCAGCTCCGGCCCGTGCCCGGGCAGCACCTTCGCATCGCCCAGCGCCCGCAGCTTCGCCAGCGAGTCGAGGTACGGCCCGAGGACGCCGTCCGGGTGCGCGACGACCGTCGTCCCGCGTCCGAGGATCGTGTCGCCGGTTAGCACCGCGGCGCCGCCGTCGAGGTCGAAGGACACCGAGTCGGCGGTGTGCCCCGGCGTGGCGAGCACCCGCAACGTCACGCCGGCGGCAGTGATCGTCTCGCCGTCGACCAGCGGCGTGCCGTCACCATGGCAGTGGGCGGGGTCGATCGCCCGCACCGGCGCGCCCGTGCGCGCGTGCAGCGCCGCGGCCGTCTGGCTGTGGTCGAAGTGCCCGTGGGTCACCACCACCAGCGCGACGTCCGGCACGGCGGCCAACAGTCCCGACAGGTGCTCGTCACCGTCCTGGCCGGGATCGACGACGACGCACGACGCCGCACCCGGCTCCCGCAGCAACCAGGTGTTCGTCCCGTCGAGCGTCATCGGCCCGGGGTTGGACTGCAGCAGCACCGACGCCTGCGGCAATACCGTCCGCACCGTCTCGTACGCGGGGTGCTCGCGACTCACGGCAGCATCGATCGGGGAATGGCGAACCGGACGCCGTCAGGCAGCTCCACCGACACCGAGCCGTCCTCGGCGATGCGCAACTGCGGCTCCACCGGGTCGAGCACCCGCGTGGCCGCGGCCTCGAACGCCTCGGCCACCGTCGCATAGGGCGCCAGCTGGGCCAGCGTGGTCATCGTCGGCGGCAGCATCTTGCGCTCGCCGCGCTGCGAGTCCTCGATCGCCGACCCGACCGGCACCCACGACGCCGCGCTCGACTCGGTCGTCACGTCCTCGGCCGCCGCACCGTCGGGCAGGGCGCCGACGAAGAAGCGGGTGTCGTAGCGGCGCACCTCTCCGGCCGGCGTGATCCAGCGCGACCACGGACGCAGCGCCGCCGCGTCGAGCGCCAGGCTGTGCGAGCGCAACAGGCCACCGAACGACACCGCTCCGGACTCGACGTCGTGCCGGGCCGCGCTCAGGTCGGCGGTCGGGACGGTGAGCAGCACGCCCGTCTCCTCGAAGGTCTCACGGACCGCGGCCCCGAGCAGCGCGTGCGCAACCGGCTCCGCGCAGCCGAAGCGCGCCGCCAGCGAATCGATCTCCGCACCGTGCAGCGGCAACTCGGCGTCGGCCGGGTCGACCCGGCCGCCGGGGAACACCGTCATGCCGCCGGCAAACACCATTTGCCGGACGCGGGTGAGCATCCAGGCCTCGATGCCCTCGGGGCCGTCGCGCAGCAGCACGACGGTCGCCGCGTCGCGCACCTCGACCGGCTCGTCGCTCACGCGAGCTCGACGATCAGCTCGATTTCCACCGGTGCATCGAGCGGCAGCGACGCCACGCCGACCGCCGAGCGGGCATGCGCGCCGGCGTCGCCGAACACCGCGCCGAGCAGTTCGCTCGCGCCGTTGACGACGGCCGGCTGCCCGATGAAGCCAGGGTCGCTGGCCACGAACCCGACGACCTTGACCACCCCGGCCACCGCGTCGAGACCGACCAGCGCGTGCACGGCGGCGAGCCCGTTCAGGGCGGCCGTCCGGGCCAGCGCGTAGGCGTCGTCCGGGTCGACCTCTGACCCGACCTTGCCGGTGCGGGGCAAGGCGCCGTCGATCATCGGCAACTGCCCGGACGTGAACACGAACGGGCCGCTGCGTTTGGCCGGCACGTAGGACGCGAGCGGTGCGACCACCGGCGGCAAGGTCAGGCCGAGTTCGTCGAGACGCGACAGTGGTGTGGGCATGAACGCGACCGTACCGCTGCGATGTGCGGCCGCCTGAGCCCGTGCGCGGCACACGCCACCGATCTCATACTCTGGCGCGATGGGCTCTGCCGCACCAGCTGCCACCATGGCAGTTGCCGATGGCATTGCCACCAATGCCCGTTTGCACATCGTCACCGGAAAGGGCGGCACCGGAAAGACCACCGCGGCGGCGGCCCTGGCCCTGGCTGTGGCCGAGACCGGACGCAAGGTGTTGCTCGTCGAGGTCGAGGCCCGGCAGGCGATCGCGCAGCTGTTCAACCTGCCGCCGATGCCCTACGAAGAGGTTCGGCTGACCGGTGTCGCCCATGGCGGTCAGCTGTTCGGGCTCGCCATCGACGCCGAGCAGGCGATGATCGAGTACCTCGACATCTTCTACGGCCTCAAGCGCTCGGCCCGCGGGTTGAAGAAGATGGGCGCCGTCGACTTCGTCACCACCCTCGCCCCGGGGCTGCGCGATGTGCTGCTCACCGGCAAGGTCAAGGAATCGGTCGTGCGCAAGGTCGGTGACAAGCCGGTCTACGACGCTGTCGTCCTTGACGCCCCGCCCACCGGGCGCATCAGCCGCTTCCTGGACGCCACCCAAGAGGTCGCGAAGCTGACGAAGTTCGGCCCGATCAACAACCAGAGCGAAGGCGTCATCAAGCTGTTGCACGGCAAGCAGACCGCCGTCCACATCGTCACGCTGCTCGAGGAGATGCCGGTCCAGGAGACGATCGACGCGGCCGCCGAGCTGCGTGGCCTCGGCTTTCACCTCGGCGCGGTGATCGTCAACCGGGTCCGGCCGGCACTGATCACCGACGGCCTCGTCCCCGGCGACGGGGTCGACCAGAAGCAGCTCGCGGCCCAGCTTGAGACCGCCGGCGTCCCGGCCGCGCACACCGCCGCGCTCACGCTCGAGGTCGCCGAGTACGCGCAGCGCCAACACCTGCAAGAGGAGAACGCCGAGCGCCTCGACGAGCTCGCCCTCCCACGCATCGAACTGCCCGACCTGAACCCGCCGGTCGAACTCGGTGAGCTCAAGGAGCTCGCGAACTGCTTCCTGAAGGCTGCACAGTGACAAGGGCGAAGGCGGCCGCACTCGACGTCGCGACGCTGGTGCGCGACCCGACTACCCGTGTCGTCGTCACCTGCGGCAGCGGTGGTGTCGGCAAGACCACCACCGCCGCGGCGATGGCGCTCATCGGCGCCGAGGCCGGCCGGCGCACCGTGGTGCTCACGATCGACCCCGCGCGCCGCCTGGCGCAGTCGATGGGGCTGACCGAGCTCGACAACACCCCGCGCGAGGTCAAGGGCGCCACATCGGACGCCAGCAACGGTCAGCTCTTCGCGATGATGCTCGACATGAAGCGGACCTTCGACGAGGTCGTGCTCGAGCACTCGGCAACGCAGGACCGCGCCGAACAGATCTTCGCCAATCCGTTCTACCAATCGCTGTCGTCCTCTTTCGCCGGGACGCAGGAGTACATGGCGATGGAGAAGCTCGGGCAGCTGGTGGCCGCCGACGAGTGGGACCTGATCATCGTCGACACCCCGCCGTCACGTTCGGCATTGGATTTCCTCGACGCCCCGAACCGGCTCGGACGCTTCCTCGACGGCCGGATGGTCAGGCTGCTGACCGCCCCGGCCAAGGCGGGTGGCAAGGCCTACCTCAAGGTCGTGACGATGTCGGTCGGCGTCGTGGCCCGCGTCTTCACCAAGATCATCGGTGGTGACCTGCTCAACGACCTGTCGACGTTCGTGAGCGCGCTGGAGTCGATGTTCGGCGGGTTCCGCGAGCGGGCCCAGCACACCTATGAGCTGCTCAAGACGCCCGGGACCGCCTTCGTGGTCGTCGCCGCGCCGGAGCCAGACGCCCTGCGCGAGGCGTCCTACTTCGTCGACCGGCTCTCGCAAGAGGACATGCCGCTGGCCGGTGTCATCGTCAACCGCACCCGGGTTGCGGCGCCGGTGAAGGGCGGCAAGCCGCTCACCGCGGCCCGGGCCGAGGCCGCCGCCGACGCGCTGGCCGAGAAGGATCCGTCGGCCACGCTGGCCGAGGCCGCGCTGCGCGTCCACGCCGAGGTCGCTTCGGCCGCCGAGCACGATGCCCGGATGACCAAGCGCTTCGCCTCCGCGCACCCCGAGGTCCCGCTGGTTGGCGTGCCCGCCCTGCCCGCCGACATCCACGACCTCGACGGATTACGGACGATCGGCACCCTGCTCGGGGCCTGAGCACACGGGGGCGGGGCTCGCTGCCGCTGAGGCGGCCCCGAGGATCGGGTGGCCGTCGGCGGGTCGGCCCGTACCCTGATGCCCTGTGGCAGACGTATCGGGACGACCCCAGCCTTGGCCGACGATCGCCAAGCTCGTGCTCGCCCTGCTGGCGACCGGCGTACTGGCCTCCGGGATGGTCATGCCGTTCGTGCTCGGCGGAGGTCTCGTCGGCAAGCACTACGCCAACAACTTCCTCGACACGACGTGCAACCTGCAGCAGACGCAGCCGCCGCAGCCCACGACGCTCTACGCCCGCGACCGCAAGACCGTCATCGCCCGGCTCTTCACCCAGGACCGCACCCTCGTCCCGCTGAGCAAGGTGCCGAAATACCTGCAGGACGCGCTCATCGCCACCGAGGACCGGCGCTTCTACAGCCACCACGGTGTCGACCTGCGTGGCCTCATTCGCTCGGCCATCAGCACCACCAGCGGCGACACCCAGGGCGGGTCGACGCTGACGATGCAGTACGTCAAGCAGAGCCGGTACTACCAGGCCGGTGACGATCAGAAGAAGCAGGAAGCGGCCATCGCGCAGACCATCAAGCGCAAGATGGAGGACGCGAAGTGCGCCCTCGACATCGAGCGCCACGAGTCGAAGAGCAGGATTCTCGACGACTACCTCAACATCGCCTTCTTCGGCGAGCACGCCTACGGCATCGAGAAGGCGGCCGAGACCTACTTCCACAAGCCGGCGGCCCAGCTCACGCTCGCTCAGTCGGCGATGTTGGTCGGCATGCTGCGGGCGCCGTCGGCCTACGACCCGTTCGTCTACCCGGCCAACGCCAAGCAGCGCCGCAACGAGGTGCTGCAGAACCTCGTCAGCGTGGGCAAGCTCAGCCAAGAGGCGGCCGACGTGCAGGAGGCCACGCCGATCGCGCTGGCCACGACGCGTCCGCCACTGGTCAAGCAGGGTTGCGCGAACGCCAACAGCACGATCCCGAACGCGGCCTTCTTCTGTGACTACGCGGTGCGTTGGCTGCGCACGACCGGAGGGCTGAGCGAGAGCCAGCTGCAGACCGGCGGCCTCAGCATCGTCACGACGCTCGATCCGAACCTGCAGAAGAGCACCCAGGCCAAGATCTCCCAGTCGGTGCCTTCGAGTTCGCCGATGACTGCGGTGTTGCCGGCCATCGACCCGCGTACCGGCGACATCCTGGCGATGGCCACCAGCCGCCAGTACGGCTCGAAGAAGGGCCAGACCGAGCAGCCGGTGTTCACCAGCTTCACCGCCGGCGGTGCGTCGACGTTCAAGCTTTTCCCGCTGCTGACGGCGCTGTCCACGGGCGTGCCGACCGACTGGCACCTCACCACGACCGGGAACACCGGCACGTACAAGCCGAAGAACTGCGTCACCCGCAGCGCGGTGGTCAACGGTGACGCCAACGTCAGCTACAACCAGACCGAGACGCTGGACTCGGCGACCGCGAAGTCGTCGAACACGTTTTTCGTCGGGCTGGCCGACCAGCTGTTCGGCTGCAAGCTGCAGCCGGTGGTTGACCTGATGGCGAAGCTGGGCATGACGAGCATGCAGCAGCCCAGCGACATCCCGCACCAAACGTGGGCACAGGCCGTCGTCAACAAGCAGCGCGCGCAGCAGCTCACGCTCGGCTCGATCCCGACCAGCGCGCTGGAGCTGGCCGGGGCCTACGCCGCGGTCGCGAACGGCGGCCGGTACAACACGCCGGCCCCGATCCTGTCGATCACCGACAGCGCCGGTGGGTCCGTCGGCGTGAAACGCACCCCTGGCGTCCAGGTGATCAACCCCGAGGCCGCGGCTGAGGCCGTCAACATCCTGGTCGGCGACACGCAATCACCCGGCTCGGCCGCCGACCAGTTCACCAGTTGGTACAACACGAACACGAGCCGGATCGCCGGCAAGACCGGCACCAACGCCGCCGACAAGAAGAACAACAGCTCGATCTGGTTCGTCGGCATGACACCGCAGCTCGTCGCGGCCAGTGGCCTGGTGAACTTCGATCTCTCGAGCGCACCCTCGGCGGGGCTGCCGGGCAGGAAGAAGGGCCAGGCCTACGGCGACTATGCCGCCAAGGTGTGGCTGCACGCGCTCAGGCCGACGTTGGCCCACCAGCATTGGACGTGGGACCAGGCGGGCGAGGTCTCCGGCAGCGACGTGCCTGACGTCACTGGCATGGACCTGTCGACGGCGAAGAAGCGGCTCAAGTCGGCGGGGTTCACAGCGTCGGTGCTGGGCGCCGGTAGCGGGTTGTTGTGCGCCAGTGACGTCGACCCGTACTCGATCGCCTTCTACGGCCCGCACCGCGCGCCCAAGGGTTCGACAATCACGCTCTGCGAGAGCAGCGGCGCCGGCCAGACCTACGCCATCCCCCGGCCTCCGGTGATCCGAAAGCGCACCGGCACGGGCAGCACCACCCGCAATCGCAACGGCACGAGCACCACCAGCCCCCGCCCGGGCAGCGGGAGCAGCAGCCCCTCGCGCGGGGGCAGCAGCCCCTCGCGCGGGAGCGGGAACGGCGGCGGCAACGGCGGCGGCGGCAATTAGCCGTTCGCACCGTTTCGTTGCGTGGTCGGGTCGCGTTGCGCGCTAGTTGAAGGGCGCAGCGACAGTAGGCGACCGTCGTTGGTTTCGGTTGCGTTGCCGGGTCGCGTTGCGTTCTCGTTGAAGGGCGCAGCGACGGAGGGCGTTTCGTTCGCGGCTGAGTTGTGTCGCCGGGTCACCGTTAGCGCGCGGAAACCCCTGCGGCGTAAAGGATTCCGCGAGGATTGGACTTGCCATCCGGCGTTTTATCGAATAGAATCGAAC
>CAXTHY010000062.1:0-1583 GCA_964244175.1 uncultured Jatrophihabitans sp.
TGGCGAGGGCATCAGCTGGCAGAGCACCCAGTCAGCGGCCGACGAAGGAGGCCGCATGACGCTGTTCGAGCCGGAGGAGCCGCCGCGCAGTCAGGTGCCGTTCGACCCCACCGCGCCGCTGGCGGCCCGGATGCGCCCACGCACGCTGGATGAGGTGGTCGGCCAGGATCACCTGCTCGCGCCCGGCTCGCCGCTGCGGCGCCTGGTCGAGGGTGACGCGCCGATGTCGCTCATCCTGTTCGGCCCGCCGGGCACCGGCAAGACGACGCTTGCCCTCATCGTGTCCGCGGCCGCGAACCGGCGCTTCGAGCAGTTGTCCGCCCTCAACGCCGGCGTGAAGGACGTGCGTGAGGTGATCGCGCGGGGCCGCTCGGAGCTGAGCCGCACCGGCCGGCAGACCGTGCTGTTCATCGACGAGATCCACCGCTTCTCCAAGACCCAGCAGGACTCGCTGCTCGCGGCGGTCGAGGCCCGGCACGTCACGCTCGTCGCCGCCACCACCGAGAACCCGTTCTTCTCGATCGTCTCGCCGCTGCTCTCGCGCAGTCTGTTGCTCACCCTGCAGCCGCTGGACGAGAAGGCCGTGGGTGAACTCGTCGACCGGGCGATCGCCGACGAGCGGGGGCTGGGCGGGGCCGTGACCCTTGACGACGACGCGCGGGCGCACCTGCTGCGGCTGTCGAGCGGTGACGCCCGCCGGGCCCTCACCGCGCTGGAAGCCGCCGCCGGCACCGTGCTTGCCGCCGCAGGCGGCGCGCCGACCGTGGGTCCAGGGGCTTCGGCCCGCAGAGCCGATGGGCGCCCCGCCGTCGATCTCGCCACGCTGGAGAAGGCGGTCGACACCGCGGCGGTGCGCTACGACCGCGACGGTGACCAGCACTACGACGTCGTCAGCGCGTTCATCAAGTCGATCCGCGGCTCGGACGCCGACGCCGCGGTGCACTACCTGGCCCGCATGCTCGAGGCCGGCGAGGACCCGCGCTTCATCGCCCGGCGCCTGGTTGTGCACGCGTCCGAGGTGATCGGCCTGCCCGAGGCCCGGATCAATCTCGCTCAGGCGACGATCCATCTCGCGCTGGCGCCCAAGTCCAACGCGGTGGTGCGCGCGATCGACGCCGCCCAGGCCGATGTCCGCGACGGGCTGGCCGGATCGGTGCCGCCGGCCCTGCGCGACTCGCACTACCCCGGCGCGGCCAAGCTCGGGGCCGGCGCCCGCTACGTCTACCCACCCGACACGACCGAGGGCGTGGTGGCCCAGCAGTACCCGCCAGACGAGCTCGTCGGCCGCGACTACTTCGAGCCGGCCGGCCGCGGCGGCGAGCGGGCCGTGGCCGAGCGGCTGGCCCGCCTGCGCGAGATCATCCGCGGACGCGGGACGGGGCGTGGTGAGAGCTAGCCCGGCTTGCCCGATAGGGTCGGCCGCATCGAGACGATGGTGTAGTCACGTACTGAACTTCAGGGAGGCGCGATGTCCGGAGGCGCCATCGCCGCACTGGTCGCGGCCATCGCATTTGTGCTGCTCGTGCTGTTGCTGGCCATTCCGCTGCTCAAGCTAGGCCGCACGCTGGACGAGGCCACGCTCG
>CAXTHY010000062.1:1593-23363 GCA_964244175.1 uncultured Jatrophihabitans sp.
CGATCCGCACCCGCTGACCGGGCTTAGCGTTCACCGCCCGATAAAAAGCGTCGCCCATGATGGCGAACTCGAGCAGCTGCGGCGCGTCGGCTTCGACGGCCCGCTGCTCGACGAGGCCCACCAGACGGTCGAGGCGCTGAACGCGCAGCTCGTCCACGTCGAGGGCATCGCGAAAAACGTGAACTCGATGACCACGAACGTCGCCGCGATGACCGCGGTCGTGTCGAGCACGCTGGGCAGTCCGATGATCAAGGCGGCCGCGTTCACCTACGGGGTGCGCAAGACGGTCTCTGATCGCCGCGACGCCGACGCCGTGAAGGCCGCGCGGCGTAAGCAGCGCAGCGACCGTCGCGCAGTCCGGGGGTCGCATGAGTGAGCATCGCAGCGAGGCCTGCGAGCTGAGACCCGCCAGCGCGCGGATGCGAATCCGCGATGAGCGCTCGCGCGAAGAGCAGGTGGCATAGTGCGCCGGCTTTTCTGGTTGGCGATGGGCGTGACGATCGGCGCCTTGTTGGTGCGCAAGGTGTCGCGCGCGGCCGAGAAACTGACGCCGCGCGGGATGGCCACCGGGCTGGGCGCCGGCCTGGCCGAGCTGGCCGAGGCGATCCGTGACTTCGCCGCGGACGTCCGCGCCGCGATGAGCGAGCGCGAGGCCGAGTTGCGACAGAACACCGGCCTGGACGGCACGCTCGGCAAGGTCGCAGACGACGGCGACCGCCCACAGGGCCCGCCGCCCAGCTAAAGCCCACTCGCCTGTCTGGCAGAGTGGTTACGTGAGATCAGCCGACATCCGGGCGCGGTTCCTGGGCCATTTCGAGCGCCACGGCCACACGGTCGTGCCCAGCGCGCCGCTGCCGTTCGAGGACCCCAACCTGCTGTTCGTCAATGCCGGCATGGTCCAGTTCGTGCCCTACTTCGTCGGCCAGCGCAAGCCACCGTTCGCGCGCGCCACGAGCATCCAGAAGTGCATCCGCACGCAGGACATCGACGAAGTCGGCAAGACCACCCGGCACGGCACGTTCTTCCAGATGAACGGCAACTTCAGCTTCGGCGACTACTTCAAGCAGGGCGCCATCGAGCTGGCCTGGGCGCTGTCGACCAACCCGGTCGAGGACGGCGGCTTCGGCCTCGATCCCGACCGCATCTGGGCCACTGTCTACCTCGACGACGACGAGGCCATCGACATCTGGCACAAGAGCATCGGCCTGCCGCTGGAGCGCATCGTCCGCAAGGGCATGGACGACAACTTCTGGTCCATGGGCATTCCCGGGCCGTGTGGCCCGTGCAGCGAGCTCTACTACGACCGCGGGCCGGACTACGGCGTCGAAGGCGGGCCGGCGGTCGACGAGGACCGCTACATGGAGTACTGGAACCTCGTCTTCATGCAGAACGAGCGCGGGCCGGCGACCGGCCCGGGCAAGTCCGACTTCGACATCCTCGGCGAGCTGCCGGCCAAGAACATCGACACCGGCATGGGCATGGAGCGCATGGCCGTGCTGCTGCAGGGCGTCGACAACCTCTACGAGATCGACCAGACCCGCCCGGTGCTCGAGCGCGCGGCCGAGATGGCCGGCAAGACCTACGGCCTGCACTCCGGGCCCGCGGCCAACCAGTCACACCCCGACGACGTCGGGCTGCGCATCGTCGCCGACCACGTCCGCACCGCGCTCATGCTCATCGGCGACGGCGTCACGCCGGCCAACGAAGGTCGCGGTTACGTGCTGCGCCGCATCATCCGCCGCGCGGTCCGCGCGATGCGGTTGCTCGGCGTCGAAGACCTGGTGCTGCCGCACCTGCTGCCGGTCTCGCGCGAGTGCATGGCGCCCTCCTACCCCGAGCTGGCCACCGACTTCGAGCGCATTTCGACCTACGCCTACGCCGAGGAAGAGGCCTTCCAGCAGACGCTGCGCGCCGGCACGACGCTGTTCGACAACGCCGCGGCCGCCGTCCGCCGGTCCGGCAGTACGCAGCTACCCGGCGCGAGCGCGTTCCAGCTGCACGACACGTACGGCTTTCCCATCGACATCACCCTGGAGATGGCGGCCGAGCAGGGCATCACCGTCGACGAGGCCGGCTTTCGCCGGCTGATGGCCGAGCAGCGCGCCCGCGCCAAGGCCGACGCGAAGTCGAAGAAGACCGCGCACGCCGACCTGTCGCTCTACCGTGCCGCGCTTGACACCAGCACACCGACGACCTTCACCGGCTATCTCGAAATCGCGCGCGAGGCCGTCGTCACAGCGATCATCGGCGATGACGGTCTGCTGCCGGGCGCGGTCGAGGGCGACGACGTCGAGATCGTCCTCGACGCGACGCCGTTCTACGCCGAGGGCGGCGGCCAACAGGCCGACTGGGGCCGGCTGCTGGTGAACTCGCACGGCCGCGAGGCGGAGCTCACCGTCGTCGATGTACAGCAGCCGGTGCCGGGTCTGATCACGCACCGCGTCACCGTGCTGGCCGGCGAGGTGCGGCCGGGCGACGCGGTGCTGGCGCAGGTCGATCCCAACCGGCGCGCGTCGGTCTCGCGCAGCCACTCGGCCACCCACCTGCTGCACGCCGGGCTGCGTCGCGCGCTCGGCGACAGCGCCGCGCAGGCCGGCTCGCTCAACGCGCCCGGCCGGCTGCGCTTCGACTTCAAGACGCCGTCGGCGGTGCCGGTCAGCGTGCTCGGCGACGTCGAGGAAGAGATCAACGAGGTGCTGCTGCGCGACCTCGAGGTGCGGTGGTTCGTCACCGACCAGACCGAGGCGCGACGCATCGGCGCGATCGCGATGTTCGGCGAGAAGTACGGCGACAAGGTCCGTGTCGTCGAGATCGGCGATTATTCGCGCGAGTTGTGCGGTGGCACGCACGTGCCGCGCAGCTCGGTCATCGGCATGGTCAAGCTGCTGGGCGAGTCGTCCATCGGATCAGGGGTGCGCCGGGTCGAGGCGCTGGTCGGCCTCGATGCGTTCCGTTATCTCGCGCGCGAGCACGTCCTCGTCGCCCAGCTCGCCGGCGAGTTCAAGACGCCGCCGGAAGAGCTGCCCGAGCGCATCAGCGGCGTGCTGGGGCGACTAAAGGACGCCGAGCGCGAACTCGGCCAGCTGCGGGCCGCGGCGGTGCTGTCGTCGGCCGGTTCGCTGGCGGCCGCGGCCGAGCAGGTGGGCTCGATCCAGTTCGTGGCGGCCGCGGCGCCGGCCGGCGTGTCGGGCAACGATCTGCGCGCGCTCGCCCTCGAGGTGCGCGGCCGGCTGCGGCACGCCGACCCGGCCGTGGTGCTGCTCGCGTCCCCGGCCGAGGGTGGGGGAGCGGCGTTCGTCGCGGCGGTGAACGACCCCGGTCAGGTGGCCGGGGTGAAGGCCGGTGACCTGGTGCGCGCATTCGCGCCGGTGCTCGGTGCTCGCGGCGGCGGCAAGGCCGACCTCGCGCAGGGCGCGGGCGGCGACGCCGCCAAGCTGGGCGACGCCTTTGCCGCGGCCAGGGCCTTCCTGACCCCGGCCTGATCGATGAGTGAGCCCCCCGGGATCTGGTTCGCCGTCGACGTCGGGACGGTGCGGGTGGGCGTCGCGCGCAGCGACCCGCGGGGCGTGCTGGCGGTGCCGGTGACCACTCTCGCGCGCGAGCGGCGTACCGATCGCGACCTGGCCGAGCTGGCCGCGCTGGTGAGCGAGTACGCGGCGTGCGGGGTGGTGGTCGGGCTGCCCAGAACCCTGGCCGGGCGGGAGGGCCCATCTGCGGTGCTGGCCCGCGCGTACGGCGACGCGCTCGCGGCCCGCATCGATCCGGTTCCCGTGGAGTACCTGGACGAGCGCCTGACCACTGTGTCGGCGCAGCGTAAGCTCCATCAAGGCGGCATCAGGGGGCCTGCAGGCCGGGCCCTGATCGATCAGGCAGCGGCCGTCGAGCTACTTCAGCACTGGTTGGAATTACGTCGTCCGTGACAGGCCGCGGCGCGGTTGCGAGCGCAATGAACGACGGAATGGGAGAGTTTCGGCGTGAGGCAACGCGATCGTGAGTCGGTCACCGACTCCGACCCGCAGGGCCAGCTCTTCGAGCAACCCGGATTCGCCGACTACCCGGACCAACCCGGGCCCCACGATTACGCCGAGGGCGGGTCGCTGCTCGACGACTACGACTCGGTCGAGGCCGACGACGGGCGCGTTACGCGCGTCGCCCGCGCGCCGCGCCGCACCGACGAGGGCCGCCGCGCCCGGCATTCGCAGGGCCGCCGCCGGCGCAACCGTCGCTTCGTCCTGATCCTCGCGGCGCTGCTGGTGCTCGTCGTCGCCGTCAGCTCCTGGCTGATCGTGCTGCCGATCTATCACTACCTAAACCCGGACGACTACTCCGGAGCCGGCAAAGGCGCCGTCATCGTGACCGTCCAGGCCGACGACGGCGCCGCGCAGATCGGCACGACGCTGCACGACCACGGGGTGGTCGCGAGTGTGCGCGCGTTCACCGACGCGGCGTCCGGGAACTCGAAGTCCAAGGACATCCAGCCCGGCTCGTATCGACTGCACGAGCGCATGTCGGCCGGCAAGGCAGTGGCGCTGCTGCTCAACCCCAGCTCGCGGGTGAAGGCCGACGTCCTGGTCAAGGAAGGCGCGACGACCCTCGACATCGAGGCCCGACTGACCGCGCCGCCGTGCACCGCCAAGTCCAGCGCATCGGCGATCTGCGGCCCGGGACTGAGCAAGGCGGCAGTGCAGCGCGCGTTCAAGGACGTCACGTCGCTCGGCCTGCCCACCGACTACACGGTGTCGGGCAAGACGCCGAGCTCGGTCGAGGGTTTCCTCTTCCCGGCGACGTACTACTTCCCGAACAAGACCGACGCGTCGGCCGCCCTGCAGCAGATGATCAGCAAGTTCACCGACCAGGCCCGCGCCACCGACTTCACCGCCCGCGCCAGGGCACTGCGGATCACGCCGTACCGGGAGCTGATCATCGCGTCCATCGCGCAGGGCGAGGCCCGCTTCACCGGTGACTTCGCGAAGGTCGCCCGCGTGATCCTGAACCGGCTGGCCGCGCGCCGTCCGCTGCAGATCGACGCGACCAGCGTGTACGGCGCGAGGCTGCTGGGACTGGACCCGAAGACGGTCAACAACGCCGGCCTGGGCTCGCCGTACAACACCTATCAACACGACGGGCTGCCGCCGACGCCGATCGGCAATCCCGGCGTCGACGCGATGAACGGCGCCGCGCACCCCGCGGCCGGTAACTGGCTCTACTACGTCAACGGCGACGCCGCCGGGCACCTGTTCTTCACCAACAGCGAGTCGGCGTTCGTGAAGGCCGTCGCCAAGTGCCGCACCAACCACTGGGGTTGCGCGTAGCCGATGGGTCCCGGCACCCAGCCGCGGGCCGCCGTGCTCGGCCGGCCGATCGCGCACTCGCTGTCACCCGCGCTGCATCGGGCCGCCTACGCGGCGCTGGGGCTGGCCTGGTCCTACACCGCGATCGACTGCGGCGTGGCCGAGCTGCCCGACGTCCTGGCCGCGCGCGCCGACTGGGCCGGCTTCTCGTGCACGATGCCGCTCAAACACGCGCTGCTCGACGCCGCGGCCGAGGTCGCGCCGATAGCCCGGGCGGTGGGGGCCGCGAACACGCTCGTGCCCGGCCCGCACGGCTGGCTGGCCGACAACACCGACGTCGCCGGCATGCTGGCCGCGCTGGCCGAGTACGCGCTCGCACCGACCTCGGCGACGCTGCTCGGGGCCGGCGGCACGGCGCAGGCCGCGCTTGCGGCGCTGCTCGCGCTCGGGATCGACTCCTGCGTCGCGCTCGTGCGCGACCCGGTGCGGGCCGCCCGGCTGCTCGACACGGCGCAGCGGCTGGGCGTCACGGTGACGCTGGGGGAGTTCGCCGCCGACAACCCGGCGCTGGACGCCGAGCTGGTCGTCTCGACACTGCCGGTCGGCGCGGGCGACGCCGTGGCCGGGCGTCCGTGGCGGGCCGGGCAGGCGGTGCTGGACGTCGTCTACGCCGGCTGGCCGACACCGCTGGCCGCCGCGGCGGCCGCCCGCGGGGCGACCGTCGTCAGCGGGGCGCTGATGCTGCTGCACCAGGCCGCGGCCCAGGTGTCGCTGATGACCGGCCTGGACGCGCCGGTGGCCGACATGCGGGCCGCGTTGGGCGCCGCGGCCCCGGGCTCCGGCGTCTGACCGTCAGCGGACCTCGAGGACGACCTTGCCGACCGCGCGCCGCTCGTCCATCAGGGCCAGGGCCGGCCCGGCCTCGGCGAGCGGCAGCCGGTGACCGATCGGCGGGTCGAGCTCGCCGGACTCGAGCAGCGGGGCGAGCTCGGCCCACTGCCGCTGGATGTAGCCGGGATTGCCGAGCGCGTACTCACCCCACGCGACCCCGACCACGGACGTGTTATGCAGCAGTAGCCGGTTGACCTTGACGGTCGGGATATCGCCGCCGACGAAGCCGATCACGAGCAGCTGACCCTCGCGGTCGAGGCTGCGCAGCGAGTCGGTGAACCGGTCGCCGCCGACCGGATCGACGACGATGTCGACCCCGCGGCCGTCGGTGATCTCCTTGACCGCGGCGAGGAATCCCTCCGCCGCCACCGTGTGCTGCGCGCCAGCCGAGCGGGCCAGCTCGGCCTTCTCGTCGGTCGACGCGACTGCGATGACCACGGCGTCCAGGGCGCGGGCGAACTGGATCGAGGCCGTGCCCACGCCGCCGGCCGCGCCGTGCACGAGGACCGTCTGGCCGGCCTGCAGGTGTGCGCGGTGCGCCAGTGCGAAGTGTGCCGTGAAGTAGTTGATGGGCAGTGCCGCGCCGGCCGCGAAGTCGACGTTGTCGGGCAGCGTGAACACCATCTCCGGCGCCGCCACCGCGTACTCGGCGAAGCCGCTGAACCAGGGCAGCGCCGCCACCCGGTCGCCGACGGTCAGGCCCGAGCCGTCCGGGGCCGAGCGCACCACACCGGCGATCTCGCCGCCGAGCGTGAACGGCGGCGGCGGTTTGATCTGGTACCGGCCGTGCGAGAGCAGGACGTCGGGGAAGGCCACCCCGGCGGCGTGCACCTCGATCAGCACCTGCTCGCCGGTCGGGGTCGGTTCGGCGATGTCGACGACCTCGACCGCACCCGGTCCGCTCAGTTCGACGACCTGGATAGCGCGCATGAGCGGACCCTAGTGGCCGACCCGACGCCGGTTTGCACCCGCACCCGTCGCCAACTCGGGCCTTGGGCGGGCAGATAGGGACGGGTGCGGGTGCAAACCGGTGGCTACCCTCGATCGCATGGCGGTGACGAGCACGCGGCGGGCCATCGTCCGCATGCCGGTGGACGCCGAGCCGGCCCGCACGCCTGACTACCTCGCGGTCGAGGCGCCGCTCGTGCTCGGCCTGGACGGCGAGTCGATCGCCACGCTGATGCGCACGCCCGGTCACGATCTTGAGCTCGCCGCGGGCTGGCTGGTCGTCGAGTCCGGTGTGCGCCGACCCGACGACGTCGTCACCCTGCGCGCGTGCCACGCGGACGACACCGATCGCGTCCACATCACGCTGCGCGAAGGCGTGCGCCCGCCCCGCTCGCGCGCGTTCGTCACCAGCGCGGCCTGCGGGGTGTGCAGCGCCGACGTGCTCGACCTGCATCCGCTGGTCACCGGCGCGCCGCATTCACCCGGCTGGACGGTCGCCCGCGCCGTCGTGGCCGGTCTGCCCGACGCCATGCGCACGCACCAGAAGACGTTCGAGCGCACCGGAGCAGTGCATGCGGCCGCGCTCGCGGCCACCGACGGCGCGCTGGGCGCCGTCCGTGAGGACGTGGGCCGCCACAATGCAGTCGACAAGGTGGTCGGCGACGCCCTGTTCGCGGGCACATTGCCGGCGCAGGACCGGCTGCTCGTCGTCAGCGGCCGGGTCTCGTTCGAGATCGTGCAGAAGGCGGTCGCCGCGGGGGTAGCCGGCATCGTCGCGGTGTCGGCGCCGTCGAGCCTGGCCGTCGACCTGGCCCGCGAATACGGCCTGCTGCTGGCCGGCATGGTGCGCGGCGGCCGGCTCAACGTCTACGCCGGCGACGAATTGCTGCGCTGACCGCCTCACCGGCCGGCCGGTGGCGCGGCCCACCACGGCCGGCGCCGCACGTCAGGACTGCCGCTGCTCAGGCTCCTGCGGGACGCGCGCCGTCGCCAGCCGCTGAGCTGTTGCGGCCGCGGTGGCCACGGCCTCGGTGCCGCCGCCGCGCAGGCCGGCGGCGTAGCCGACCAGGAACGTCGTCAGCGGGGCCGCGGGCCGGGCCACGCCGTGGGCGGCGTCGCGGGCGACGTCGAGGATCAGGTCACGCGCTACCGCCTGCGGCTCCACCTCGAGCGCGGCCGCCAGTTCGGCGATCCACGCGGCCAGCACATCGGGCATCAGTGGTCCTCTCGGTCGCTCGGCTCGGCTCGGGCGGCGGCGAAATCGTCCCAGGTGTCGACGTCACGCCCCCACCCGTGCGTGTCCGCGACGGGCACCGCGCTGACGCCGTCGAGCAGCGTGCGCATCGCCGCGCCGTGGGTCGTGGGCAGCCGGGCCAGCGCGGCCACGAGTGCCGCGCGCCGCCAGGCCGCGGCGAGGTGGTTGGCCCGCCCGGACGCGTCGACGAGCACCGCCGCGTCCCCGGTCGGGCCCAGCGCGGCCACGAGCACCGGGACGGCCGGCGCCACCGCTGGCAGGTCGGCGGCGAGCACGACGACGACCGGGGCGCTGGTCAGCGCGACGGCGGCCGCAAGTGCGGCCACCGGACCACCCCCTGGCGGGTGTTCGCGGCACCACGCAATCGACCGCGTCACCGACTGTGCCACCGCCTGGCGCGGACCGGCGACGACCACTAGTTCGGCCGCAGGCACTGCGGCCAGGACGCGGTCGAGCAGGCTGCGGCCGCCGATCTGCAGCTGCGGCTTGGCCACCCCGTCGAGGCGGCGCGCCGCGCCCCCGGCCAGCACGATCGCGTCGTACACACCCCCGACGGTAACCGCCCCGATCGCGCCCGACGCCCGTAGGCTCGGGCACCATGTCAGCAGCGGCTGCCGGTGCCCTCGCCGGTGCGGCCGCGGGCCTGCTCGCGTCGCCCTACCTCGCCGGTCTCACCCGCACCGTGCCTGACCCGGACACGACGTCGTGGTGGCGCCCGGTGCGCCCGGACCCGGCCCGGCTCGCTGCCACCGCGGCCCTGGCCGCGGCGCTCGGTGCGCTCGGGGGCACGGCGGCGCAATGGACGCCGGTGCTGCCGGCGTTCCTCGCGCTGGCCCTGTTCGGCACGCCGCTGATCGTCATCGACATCGAGTGTCACCGCCTGCCGAACCGCCTGGTCTATCCGCTCGCCGGCGCCGGCGCCCTGTTGCTGGTCGTCGCCGCTGTGCCCGACCGCGCGTGGGCGGCCTTGCTGCGCGCGGGCGAGGGCGCGGTCATCGTGTTCGCGGTGCTGTTGGTGTTGTACCTGCCGGCGCGGCGTTCGTTCGGGTTCGGCGACGTCAAGCTCGGCGGTGTACTCGGCGCGTACCTCGGCTGGTTCGGCTGGAGCTACGTCTACTACGGCATCTTCGGCGGATTCCTGCTGGGCGCGCTCGTCGCGGTGGGGCTGCTCGTGGCCCGCCGGGCCACGATGAAGACGGCCCTGCCGTTCGGGCCGAGTTTGCTCGTCGGAGCGCTGCTCGTCGCGGCCTTCGACCTGGTGCCGACCACCCTGTCCTGAGCGCCTACTGTCGAGTCCATGCCCGTCGAGCCTCGCCCCGGCCCCACCGTCTTCGTCCTGTTCGGCGCCACCGGTGACCTGGCCAAGCGGATGGTGCTGCCGGCGTTCTACCGGCTCGCCATCGAGGGCCTGCTCCCGGCCGACTGGCTGCTCGTCGGCAACGGCCGCGGCGACGTCTCGCACCTCGACTTCCGCCAGCACGTCCATGAGGTCCTGAGCGAGTTCGGCCCGAAGCCGGCCGACGGGCCGTGGGAGGCGTTCAGCGAGCGGCTGCGCTTCGCCGGCGGCGGCTTCGAGAAGGCCGACTCGGGCAGCCTGCTCGACGTCCTCGACGAAGCCCGCGAGCAAGTCGGTGCGGACGCGCAGCTCATCCACTACCTGGCCGTCCCGCCGAGCGCGTTCGCCCGCATCACCGAGGGCCTGGGCGAGCACAGCCTGGCCGAGGGCAGCCGCGTCGTTTACGAGAAGCCCTTCGGCACCTCGCCCGAGGACTTCCGCAAGCTCGATGACATGGTGCACAAGGTCCTCGACGAGCACCAGGTGTTCCGCATCGACCACTTCCTGGGCAAGGAGGCGACGCAGAACCTGCATGTGCTGCGTTTCGCCAACGGCCTGTTCAACGCCGTGTGGTGCCGCGACTACATCCGGGCCGTGCAGATCGACGTCCCCGAGAAGCTTGGTATCACCGACCGCGCCGAGTTCTACGACGCCACCGGCGCCGTCCTCGACATGCTCGTCACCCACCTGTTCCAGGTCGCGGCCGAGATCGCGATGGACCCGCCGAAGAGCCTGGCCGCCGACGACCTGCAGGCGGCCCGCGAAGAGGTCATCAACTGCTTCCGGCCCATCGACCCGGACGAGGTCGTGCTCGGCCAGTTCGAGGGTTTCCGCGATGTCGACGGCGTGGCCGACGATTCGAAGACCGACACCTACGTGGCTGCGCGCCTGTGGATCGACAACGACCGCTGGCGCGACGTGCCGTTCCTACTGCGTACCGGCAAGCGGCTGGCCTTCAGCGAGCAGCGGGTCAGCCTGGTGATGCGGGAACCGAACGGGACGATCGAGAACGCGCCCCGCAATGGCAACGTGCTGTCCTTCGACCTCAGTGGTGACGGCGCCGTCGACCTGTCGTTCGTGGCCAAGCGGCCCGGCCCGGAACTGCGGCTCGAGTCGGCCGCGGTCAAACTCTCGCTCGATTCGCTGGCCGACGGCGAGGCGCTGCCGCCCTACGTCCGGCTGGTCCACGACGTCGTCACCGGCGACCGTTCGCTGTTCACCCGACCGGACGGGCTCGCCGCGGTGTGGAGCGCGGCCGGGCCACTGCTCGAGCACCCGCCGAAGCCCCAGCCGTACGCCCAGGGCTCGTGGGGTCCCGAGGCCGCCGCCGAGTTGGCCGCGCCCGACGGCTGGCTGCTGGGGCAGTAACCCGCCCCGCTCTGAAAGACTGGCGCCGTGCTGCGATGGATCACCGCCGGCGAGTCGCACGGCCCTGCCCTAGTCGCCGTCCTCGACGGGTTGCCGGCCGGCGTCGCCGTGACGACCGCCGACCTGCAACGTGACCTCGCCCGGCGGCGGCTCGGCTACGGCCGCGGCGCCCGGATGAAATTCGAGCAGGACGAGGTCGAGCTCACCGGCGGCGTGCGCCACGGCCTGACCATGGGCGGCCCGGTGGCCGTGCGGGTGGGCAACACCGAATGGCCGAAGTGGGAGACGGTGATGTCGGCCGACCCGGTCGACGCCGACCTGCTGGCCGCACAGGCCCGCAATGCTCCGCTGACCCGCCCGCGCCCTGGGCACGCCGATCTCGCCGGCATGCAGAAGTACGATGTCGACGACGCCCGGCCAGTTCTTGAGCGGGCCTCGGCCCGCGAGAAGGCGGCGCGGGTGGCGCTGGGCACGGTGGCCCGCGCGTTCCTGCGCCAGGTGGTCGGGGCCGAACTCGTCAGCCACGTCGTGTCGATCGGCACCGTGAGCGCGCCGGCCGGCGTCATCCCCGGCCCCGGCGACGCCGATTTGGTCGACAAGTCCGAGGTCCGGTGCTTCGATTCCGCCGCCAGTGCCGCCATGATCAACGAGATCGACGAGACCCGGCGGGCTGGTGACACGCTCGGTGGTGTCGTCGAGGTCGTGGCCTACGGCCTGCCGCCGGGCCTCGGCAGCCACACGCACGGCGACCGTCGCCTCGACGCGAAACTGGCGGCGGCGCTGATGGGCATCCAGGCGATCAAGGGCGTCGAGATGGGCGACGGCTTCGAGCTCGCCCGCATCCGCGGCTCGCAGGCGCACGACGAGATCGTCAACGATGGTGGCGCCATTCGCCGCATCTCCGGCCGCTCCGGGGGCACCGAGGGTGGCATGACCACCGGTGAGGTGCTGCGCGTGCGGGCGGCGATGAAGCCGATCTCGACCGTCCCGAAGGCCCTGCAGACCGTCGACACCGCCACCGGTGAGGCCGCGGTGGCGATAAACCAACGCTCGGACGTGTGTGCCGTCCCGGCCGCCGGGGTGGTCGCTGAGGCCATGGTCGCGCTCGTGCTGGCCGCGGCCGTCCTGGACAAGTTCGGTGGCGACTCGGTGGCCGAGACCCGGCGCAACGTTGCGGCCTACCGCGCCCGGCTGGCCGAGCGTGGGTTGACGGCGGGACCCGATGTCGGCGAGCGCGGCCCGGGATGACGCCCAAGGTGGTTCTCGTGGGCCTGCCCGGCGCCGGCAAGACCAGCAGCGGCCGGCGGCTGGCGAAGATCCTCGCCGTCCCGTTCGCCGACTCTGACGACCTCGTCGAGGCCGCTGACGGCCGGCCGGTCCGCACCATCTTCGCCGAGTCTGGCGAGCCGGCGTTCCGGGCCCTCGAAGCCGCCACAATCGCCGCTGCGCTCAGCGAGTTCACCGGCGTCCTGTCCCTCGGCGGCGGCGCGCTGCACGCCGACGCCACCCGCGCGGCGATCACCGCCTGCGCCGTGCCGGTGGTCGTCCTGACCGCGCCCCTGCACGCGCTGGGCGCGCGGGTGGGCGACGGCCGCACCCGGCCGCTGCTGGCCGACGGGCCGCTCGAGCGGCTGGCCGAGCTGGCCCGCGAACGCGACCCGCACTACCGGTCGCTGGCGACGTTCAGCGTCGAGACCGACGGCAAGACCCCCGGGCAGGTCGCGGCCACCGTCGCGGCTCGACTGCACGAGCGCGAGGTGCGGCGGTGAGCATCACCCGTATCGAGGTCGGCGGTCCGTCGCGCTACCCGGTGCTCGTCGGCCGTGAACTGCTGGCTGAGCTGCCGGGGCTGCTGCCCGGCGCGACCCGCGTCGCGGTGATCCACCCGCCGACGCTGCTCGACGCGGCCGTCGCCGTGGCCGAGATCCTGGGGACCCACGGGCTGACCGCGCATCCGATCGAGGTGCCCGACGGCGAGGACGCCAAGCAGCTCGCCGTCGCCGGGCGGTGCTGGGACCTGCTCGGTGAATGGGGCTTCACCCGGTCGGACGCGATCGTCGGGCTGGGCGGGGGAGCGGCCACCGACCTCGCCGGCTGGGTCGCGGCCGCCTGGTTGCGCGGTGTGCGGGTCGTCCAGGTGCCCACCAGCCTGGCCGGCATGGTCGACGCCGCGGTCGGCGGCAAGACCGGGATCAACATCGCGCGGGGCAAGAACCTAGTCGGCGCCTTCCACCCGCCGGCCGGCGTGCTGTGCGACCTCGCCGCGCTGCCGACGTTGCCGGCGGCCGACTACGCCACCGGCCTGGCCGAGGTCGTCAAGTGCGGTTTTATCGCCGATCCGCTCATCCTCGACCTCATCGAACGCGACCCGGCGGCGGCACTCGTGGCCGGCAACCCGGTCGAGCGCGAACTCGTCGAGCGGACGGTCCGGGTCAAGGCCGACGTCGTGGGCGCCGACCTCACCGAACAGGGCCGGCGCGAGATCCTCAACTACGGTCACACCTTGGCGCACGCCATCGAGCGGGCCGAGCACTACCGGTGGCGGCACGGCGCGGCTGTGTCGGTCGGTCTGGTGTACGCGGCGGCGCTCGGCCGGCGCCTGGGCCGCCTCGACACCCCGACCGCCGACCGGCACCGCACGCTGCTGCACGCGCTCGGCCTGCCCGTCTCCTACGTTCCCGACGCGTTCGACGAACTGCTCGACACGATGCGGGTCGACAAGAAGGCCCGCGGCAACCGGCTGCGGTTCATCGTGCTCGACGGGTTGGCCCGGCCGGGCGTGGTCGACGATCCCGATCCCGCGGTGCTCGCTGCCGCCTACGCGGAGGTGTCCAGGTCATGACTCGCGTCCTCGTCCTCAACGGACCCAACCTCGGCCGGCTCGGCATCCGCGAGCCCGAGCTCTACGGATCGACGACGTACGCCGACCTCGCGGCCCTGTGCCAGACCGGGGGCGCCGAGCTGGGCCTCGAGGTCGAGGTGCGCCAGACCGACCACGAGGGCGAGTTGCTGGGGTGGCTGCACGAGGCGGCCGACACGGCCACGCCGGTCATCCTGAACGCGGCTGGCCTCACCCACTCGTCGGTCGTGCTCGGTGACGCCTGCGCGATGCTGACTGCGCCGTTGATCGAGGTGCACATCACCAACGTCCACCGGCGCGAACGCTTCCGGCACTCGAGCTACGTCTCAGCCCATGCGACGGGGGTGATTGCCGGGCTTGGGGTCGAGGGGTACGTGCTTGCGCTGTCGTGGTTGTCGGCGCGGCTCGGGAGTCAGGCCGGACAGGGGAACGAGTCTCCGAAGGTCACGTAGCGAGCCCAGCGCTGCCAATCCTGCCCTTGTCGGGTGCTGAGCTGACCACTTTGGCGCCCCGAAAGTGGTCAGCTGAGCACCCGAGAAGGGGTCAGGCCGCGAGAAGGGGTCAGCGCAGGCGGCGGGTCACGAACTGCGGTGCCTCACGGGCCAGGTTCGCGGTCCGGGCGATGCGGTGGTTCGGTCCGCGCAGCAGTCGCAGCTGCAGCCACGTCTCGATCCAGAACGCACGCCGCGGCGAGTGGTGCCAGGTCGAGTGCAGCAGCCGCTTGGTGAGGGCGACGGCGTCGGGAGAGCGAGTGATCAGCTGCCCGACGAGCGCCTCCGCGTCCTGCACCGGGTCGTCGGCCACGCCGGTGACGAGGCCGTACTCGGCGCCCTGCCGCGCGTCGAACACCTCGGCCGTCATCGTCAGCCGCTTGGCGACGTCGATCGGAACGAGTTCGCGCAGCGTCACCGAACCCGTCATGTCGGGGATCAGACCCCACTTGCCTTCCATGATCGACAACTCGCAGTCGGGGGTGGCGAAGCGGAAGTCAGCTGCGAGCGCCAGTTGCATCCCGCCGCCGAAGCAGTGCCCGTGCAGCACGGCGATCACCGGCACCGGTAGCTCGCGCCAAGCCCAGCAGGCCTGCTGGAACAGGTTCGTCTTCTGCCCGGGCAACTTGAATCCGGCGCGCAGGAACGCCGCCTGCGACTTCCCCACCGACGCGAAGTCCAGCCCGGCGCAGAACGCCTTACCGGCCCCGCTCATGATCACTGCGCGGATCTCGCGGTCGGCGGCGATGCGGTCGGCGGTGTCGACCAGCGCGCGCACCGTCGGCAGGTCGAGGCCGTTGTACTTGTCGGCTCGGTTCAGCGTCACGTAGGCCACGTGTTCGCGGACGTCCAGCAGCACTCGGTCGGGGTTGTCGGTCATGCAGGAAACCCTACGGTGACTAGACTTCACCGTCGTGGCTACCACCAACGACCTGAAGAACGGCCTGGTCCTCAACATCGATGGCCAGCTCTGGACCGTCACCGAGTTCCAGCACGTGAAGCCCGGCAAGGGCGGCGCCTTCGTGCGCACGACGCTGGAGAACGTGATGTCCGGCAAGGTGGTCGACCGCACCTTCAACGCCGGCACCAAGGTCGAGACGGCCAACGTCGACAAGCGGGCGATGACCTACCTGTACAAGGAAGGCGCCGACTTCGTCTTCATGGATGGCGACACGTACGACCAGGTGACCGTGCCGGCCGAGACGGTGGGCGGCAACGCCAACTTCCTGCTCGACAACGCCGAGGCCGTGGTCGCGGTGCACGACGGCACGCCGCTGTTCATCGAGCTGCCGACCAGCGTCGAGATCGTCATCAGCCACACCGACCCGGGCGTCCAGGGCGACCGCTCGACCGGTGGGACCAAGCCGGCGACCCTCGAGACCGGCGCCGAGATCCAGGTCCCGCTGTTCGTGACGACAGGCGAGCGGGTGAAGGTCGACACACGCGACGGCCGCTACCTCGGCCGCGTCAGCTCCTAGACCGTGGCGGCCCGGTCCAAGGCCCGTAAACGCGCCGTGGACGTTCTCTACGAAGCCGATCTGCGCGGCGTCGACGCGATCGGCACGTTGGCCGATCGGGTGGCGCTGGCCGAGCCGCCGGTCCACGACTACACGATCGAGCTCGTCGAAGGCGTCCAGGCCAACCGCGACCGCATCGACGCGATCCTGGCCGACTACGCCGAGGGCTGGACGGTGGCGCGGATGCCCGACGTCGACCGTGCGGTGCTGCGTCTGGGTGTTTACGAGGTTCTCTGGCGCTCCGACGTTCCGGACGCGGTCGCGGTGGACGAGGCGGTCGAGCTGGCCAAGTCCCTGTCGACCGACGAATCCCCCCGATTCGTCAACGGAGTCCTCGCCCGAGTCCTCAGGGACCGGCCCGCGACCTAGGGCTCGCCGTCGACGATTACGGACTCGGGGGCGAGGACCTGCCAGCGCACCAGGCGCTCGGTCAGCGACTCGATCGAGGTGTCGTACATCAGGGCCAACGTGCGCAGGTCCTCGTAGCGGACGGGCAGGGTGCGGGCGGCGGCGTCGCCGCGCTGGCGCTGGATCGAGAGCGTGAACCGTTTCAGTATGTCGGCGTGGCCGTCAGTGAGGCCGGCGACCTTGTCGAGGTTCAGCACGATCCGCGAGAGTGGGGTCGCGCCGCCGCCACCGCCGGACATCGCGCTGTCCTCGGGCGGGAGTAGGTCACTGACCGGGACGCCGTAGAACTCGGCCAGTTCGGCCAGCCGCTGCACCGAGACGGCGCGGTCGCCACGTTCGTAGGAGCCGACGACCACGGCCTTCCACTTGCCGTCGGACTTGCGTTCGACCCCGTGCAGCGAGAGGTGCTGCTGCACTCGGATCGCGCGCAGGCGGGTGCCGAGGGCTTTGGCGTAGCCCTCGTTGGCGACGGCGTCGTCGCCCACCGATCTGTCGTTCATCGAGTCCCTGTCGTCGAGCGCCCCGTGTGGGGGCCGGTGTACTTCGTCCGACCCCGAGCTGGGCGGACCGTAGCTTGACCGGAACACCCTGTCAAAAACCACATGACCTTCGCATAAAGTGTGACCACCGGGATCGCGCGGGTCGTGCGTGAGCCGGGGGTCACCGCTGTTATTCTGCCACCGTTCCACTCCTTTAATGGACCGTCCCGTGAGGCGGACAAGGAGGCGCTCGTGCCCGGTCGTGTCCGCATAGTTGCCGACTCGCCGACTTCCGCCGATCCCGCCTCCGCTCCGGCCGCTGAATCCCTCTCCGCCGCGGTGCTCAGCGCGCCCGACGTCGCGCGCATCACCGACCGGATGGCGCACCAGATCATCGAGCAGATCGCCAAGGGTGACTTCGACGCCGTCCTGCTCGGCATTCCCACCCGCGGCGTCCCTCTGGCGCACCGCTTGGCCGCCCGCATAGAGGTGTTCGCCGCAGTGTCGCTGCCGGTCGGCTCGCTCGACATCACGCTCTACCGCGACGACCTGCGGCTGCGCGGCGTTCGCCCGCTGGCCCAGACCGAGCTGCCCGAGGGCGGTATCGACGGGCGGACGGTGATCCTGGTCGACGACGTGCTGTGCTCGGGACGCTCGTGTCGCGCGGCACTGGACGCGCTCATCGAGCTCGGCCGACCCGGGGTCGTCCAACTCGCGGCCCTGGTCGACCGCGGCCACCGCGAATTGCCGATCCGGGCTGACTACGTCGGCAAGAACCTGCCAACCGCGGCGCGCCAGAAGGTGCGGGTGCTGATGTCGGAGATCGACGGGGTGGACGCGGTGCTGCTCGAGGACGGCGACGCCGACGCGCGGGATGTCGACGGGGGTGCGGCATGATGCGCAACCTGCTCTCGGCCGCCGATCTCGACCGCGATGAGGCCATCGCGATCCTCGACACCGCACAGCGGATGCACGACGTGCAGACCCGGGAGGTGAAGAAGCTGCCGCCGTTGCGCGGACGCACCATCGTCAACCTGTTCTTCGAGGATTCGACCCGCACCCGGTCGTCGTTCGAGATCGCCGGCAAGTGGCTCTCGGCCGACGTCATCAACGTCAGCGCCAAGGGTTCGAGCGTCAGCAAGGGCGAGAGCCTGCGCGACACCGCGCTCACCGTCGCGGCCATGGGTGTCGATGCGCTGGTCGTGCGGCACAACGCCTCGGGCGCGGTGGCCCGCATTGCGAGCTGGGTTGACTGCCACGTCGTCAACGCCGGCGACGGCACGCACGAGCACCCCACCCAGGCCTTGCTGGACGCGTACACGCTGCGGGCCCGGCTCGGCGACCTGGCCGAGCGGCACATCGCTATCGTCGGCGACATCACCCATAGCCGGGTCGCCCGCTCGAACGTGCTGTTGCTGCGCACGCTCGGGGCGCGGGTCACGATCGTCGCGCCGCCGACGTTGATGCCGGCCGGGGTCGCGTCGTGGCCGTGCGAGACGAGTTGGGACCTCGACGCCGTGCTGTCGGGCAAGGCGTACGGCGACGTCGATGCGGTGATGATGCTGCGGGTGCAGCGGGAGCGGATGAATGGTGGTTACTTCCCGACCGAACGCGAGTACGCGATCGGCTACGGGCTCTCGCCCGAGCGGGTCGACCTGCTCGGGGCCGAGGTGCCGCTGCTGCACCCGGGCCCGATGAACCGCGGTCTGGAGATCTCCTCGGCCGCGGCCGACGATCGGGCTCGCTCGGTGGTCCTTGATCAGGTGCAGGCCGGGGTGTCGGTGCGGATGGCCGTGCTGTTCCGGCTGCTCGCCGGCGCCGACGAGGTGACGGTATGAGTGTGGTCCTGAAGGGTGTGGCCCCGCTCGGCGGGAAGCCCGTCGACGTCCTCGTCGAGGGCGAGGTGATCGCCGACATCGGGTCGCGGCTGTCGGGCGACACCGAGCTCGACTGCGGCGGGCTGGTCCTGTTGCCCGGGTTCGTCGACCTGCACACGCATCTGCGTGAACCGGGCCGTGAAGACACCGAGACGATCGCGTCCGGCTCGGCCGCGGCGGCGCTCGGTGGCTTCACCGCCGTGCACGCAATGGCCAACACCGACCCGGTGGCCGACAACGCCGAGATCGTCGAGCAGGTGTGGCGGCGCGGTGCGCAGGTGGGTCTGGTCGACGTCCGTCCGGTCGGCGCCGTGTCGAAGGGGCTAGCCGGCGAGACGCTGGCCGAGATCGGGAACATGGCCCGCTCGAGCGCCGCGGTGCGCGTGTTCAGCGACGACGGCCGCTGCGTGCACGACTCGCGGCTGATGCGCCGCGCGCTCGAGTACGTCAAGCCGTTCGACGCCGTCATCGCCCAGCACGCGCAGGACCCGCGGCTGGCCGATCACACCGCCTGCGCGCACGAGGGTGAACTGTCCGGTCGGCTCGGGCTGCCCGGCTGGCCCGCGGTCGCCGAGGAGTCGATCGTGGCCCGCGACGTGATGCTGGCCGAGCACACCGGGTCGCGGTTGCACGTCTGCCACGTATCCAGCGGCGGCACGGTCGAGGTCATCCGGTGGGCCAAGGCGCGCGGCATCGCGGTGACGGCCGAGGTCACCCCGCACCACCTGCTGCTGACCAACGACCTGCTCGAGACCTACGACCCCGCGTTCAAGGTCAACCCGCCGCTGCGCCCGGCCGACGACGTCGAGGCGCTGCGCTCCGGACTCGCCGATGCGACGATCGACGCCGTCGCCACCGACCACGCGCCGCACGCCGCGCACGACAAGGACCATGCGTTCGCCGACGCCGCGTTCGGGATGCTCGGGCTGCAGACCGCACTCGGGGTCGTCGCGTTGACGATGGTCGACACCGGTCACCTCGACTGGGCCGGCGTCGCCGACCGGATGGCCGTGCGGCCCGCGGTGATCGGGCGCGTCGTCGGGCACGGCGCGCGGCTCGAGGCCGGGGCGCCGGCCAACCTGACCCTTGTCGACCCGAGCGCCGCGTGGACGGTCGACCCGGCGGCGCTGGCGTCGCGCGCGCGCAACACCCCCTTCGGCGGACGGACGTTGCCCGCGTCGGTCGTCGCCACCTTGCTGCGCGGCCGGTTCACGGTGCGCGACGGCGTCCGAGTAGAGGCGGTTTCCTTATGAGTGCCACCGCGATCCTGGTGCTGGAGGACGGCCGGACCTTCACCGGCGACGCGTACGGCGCGGTCGGCGCGACGTTCGGTGAGGCCGTCTTCAACACCGGCATGACCGGCTACCAGGAGACGCTGACCGACCCGTCGTACCACCGGCAGGTCGTGGTGCAGACCGCTCCGCATATCGGCAACACCGGCGTGAACGACGAGGACCGGGAATCGCGGCGCATCTGGGTGGCCGGCTACGTCGTGCGCGACCCGGCCCGGCGCCCGTCGAACTGGCGCTCGCAGCGTTCGCTCGACGACGAGCTGACCGCGCAGGGGATCGTCGGCATCAGCGGCATCGACACCCGGGCCCTGACCCGGCACCTGCGTGAGCGCGGTGCGATGCGCTGCGGCGTGTTCAGCGCGGCCGCCGCGGCCGCGTCACCCGACGCGCTGCTGGCCCAGGTGCTGGCCGCGCCGCCGATGAGCGGCGCCGACCTGTCGGCCGAGGTCACGACGGCCCAGCCCTACCGGGTGGACGCGATCGGCGCGGAGCGCTTCACCGTCGCCGCGCTCGACTACGGCATCAAGTCGATGACACCACACCGCATGGCGCAGCGGGGCATCACGTCGCATGTCCTGCCTTCGACGGCCTCGGCCGACGACGTCGTCGCCACCGGCGCCGACGCCGTGTTCCTGGCCAACGGCCCGGGTGACCCGGCCGCGGCCGATGACGCGGTGGCGACGGTGCGTGAGCTGCTGCGCCGCGAGGTGCCGGTGTTCGGCATCTGCTTCGGCAACCAGATCCTGGGCCGCGCGCTGGGCTTCGGCACGTACAAGCTCGGGTACGGCCACCGCGGCATCAACCAGCCCGTGCAGGACCGGCGCACGGGCAAGGTCGAGATCACCGCGCACAACCACGGCTTCGCGGTCGACGCGCCGCTCGAGCGGGCGACGTCGACGGACTTCGGTGCGGTCGAGGTCAGCCACGTCTGCTTGAACGACGACGTCGTCGAGGGGCTGCGGGCCCGCGACGTGCGGGCGTTCAGCGTGCAGTACCACCCGGAGGCCGCGGCCGGCCCGCACGACGCCGCGTACCTGTTCGACCGGTTCGTCGAGCTGCTCGAGGAGACGCACTAGTGCCCAAGCGCACCGATATCCAGCACATCCTCGTGATCGGGTCGGGGCCGATCATCATCGGCCAGGCCTGCGAGTTCGACTACTCCGGCACCCAGGCCTGCCGGGTGCTGCGGGCCGAGGGCTATCGGGTCAGTCTGATCAACTCCAACCCGGCGACGATCATGACCGACCCCGAGTTTGCCGACGCCACCTACATCGAGCCGCTCACACCCGACTTCGTCGAGCGGGTCATCGCGGTCGAGCGGCCCGACGCGTTGCTGCCCACCCTGGGCGGCCAGACCGCGCTGAACCTCGCCGTCGCGCTGCACGAGGCCGGCGTGCTGGAGAAGTACGGTGTCGAGCTGATCGGCGCCGACATCGACGCCATCCAGCGCGGCGAGGACCGCCAGCGCTTCAAGGAGATCGTGCGCGTCGCCGGCGGTGCGACCCCGGCGTCGCGGGTCTGCCGCACGCTCGACGAGGCCACCGAGTTCGCCGCCACGGTCGCCAACAAGATCGTCGTCCGGCCGTCGTTCACCATGGGCGGGCTCGGCTCGGGCCTGGCCAACGACGCCGGCGAGGTCCGCTCGATGGTCGCGCGCGGGCTGGCGGCCAGCCCGGTGCACGAGGTGCTCGTCGAGCAGTCGGTGCGCGGCTGGAAGGAGTTCGAGCTCGAGCTGATGCGCGACAAGCACGACAACG
>CAXTHY010000063.1:0-2747 GCA_964244175.1 uncultured Jatrophihabitans sp.
GGCGGCGCCGGCCGCGGCGAGGACGATGCCCAGCGGCGTGCCGAGCGGGATCTCGAGGACACCTGGTCGGCTGACCGCGCCGCCCACCGTCAGCAGCGTGGTGCCCGGCTCGTCCGGCGTCCCGGTGTCGGCGTAGGGGCGCGGGCCCAGGCGCAGCAGCAACGCCACCTGCGCGAACGTCTCGACGTTGGACACGAGCGTGCCGTTGGCCGTCGGCGGAGTGCGTCGGCCGGTCGGCAACGCCGGGCCGCCGTCGATGGCGCGGACGACGGCCCGGGCCTCGCCGGCGACGAACCCGCCGCGGATCGTCCGGATCTTGAGCCGCGGCGCGTCGGGCCGTTCGGCCGCCGCGCTGCGGACCCGGGCCGCGGTCGCGGCGTCGTGCACCGCGACGACGATCTCGCGCGCGCCGACGGCGGCCGCCACGGCAAACACCCCGTCCAGCACGAGGTGGGGGGTGCGGTGCAGCAGCAGCCGATCCTTATGACTGGCCGGCTCGCTCTCGGTCCCGTTGACGACCACCCGCCGCGCGCCCGGAGCAAGTGCGCGAAGCTTGGTCGCGAAGGAGAAGCCGGCGCCGCCGCGGCCGGCCAGCGTGCCGATGCCGTCGAGGTGCGCCAGCAGCCGCTCGAGGTCGCTGCCCGGCAGTGGGCCGTGCGTTGCGAGATGGCTGGGCCGGTCGAGGGTGCGGCGCTCGTGCAGGCCGGCGAGCAGACGCGGGGTGCCGATGGCCCATGCTTCGGCGGACGGTCCGGTCGGGCCGAGCGGCGTCGGGTCGGCTCGGTGCAGCAGTGCGGTCATCGGGGGGCTCCCTGGAGCGGACGGGCGGGGACGGCCGGGGTGCTGCGCCCGCCGGCGAAGCGGGTGACGGGGGTGCGGCGGCGGAGCTGGACGAGGCGGGCGGCCGCCGAGCCGAGCACCGCGACGAGGCAGGCCACGTAGAGCGCGCGCACCCAGCCGACGGAGCTGTCGGTGCCGGAGTTGAAGCCGTGCACCAGGGCCATCGCCCAGCCGAGGTAGGCGAGGGAGTGCAGCCCGCGCCAGACCTGCGCCCCGCGCGGTGAGGCGGCCATCCGGCCGCGGGCCAGCCCGAGCACGGCGACGAACAGGAACGTGTAGGCGGCCAGCGAGCCGAGCGCGACCCAGGTCGGGCGGTACCCGGACGTGAACGGGACCAGCGCGCCACGCCAGCCGACGTGGGCGTAGGAGTCGGCGAGGATCGTGCCGATGTGCAGCATCAGGACGGTGACGCCGAGCCCGGCAAAGGCGCGGTGCAGGTACTGCACGACGTAACGCCGCCCGGCCGCGGCCGAGCTGCCGCGCCGCGATACGAGCGCGCCGAGCGATGTCGAGAGTGTCAGCAGGACGAGCGCCGAAAGGCCGGCGCCGCGCGCGGTGAACCAGACGTTCACCGCTGCGCCCCGACCAGCGTTGGTCCCGCTGCGGCAGCCGGCGCGGGGTGTCGTGCCGCACCGGGGCCAAGCGGGGTGAGCGGCGGCCAGCCGGCGGTCGTGGTCACGCTGCCGTCGTGGGCGACGAGCCGGGCCGCGTCGCCGCGGTCGGTGAGCCAGTCGAGCGCGTCGGCGCCGAGCACGATCGCGGCGGTGCTCGCGACGTTCGCGGCCAGCGCGCTCGGGGCGGCGACCGACACCGTGCGCCAAGGCGAGTCGGCCGGCCGCCCGGTGGCCGGGTCGAGGATGTGGTGCATCGTGCGCCCGTCGCGGCGCCAGGTCCGCAGCGCCGTGGTCGAGGTCGCCAGGCCGCCGTGCCGCACGAGCACGACCTGACCCTGGGCGCCCTGGGCGCCCGCGCGCTCGGCGACCCGGACGCGCCAGCCCGACTCGGCCGCGCCGGCTACCGCGAGGTCGCCGCCGAGCTCCACCAGCACGGCCGTGCCGTACCGGTCCGACAGCGTGCGCGCGGCGTGGTCGGCGGTCCAGGCCTTGGCCGTCGCGCCGAGGTCGAGCGCGGTCCCGGCCGGGACGGTGAGCAGGCCGGCCCCGCGATGCAGCCGGACGGCCTGCCAGCCGCGGCCCGCGACCGCGGTTTCGTCAGCGCGAGGGAGGGCCGCGTTGTCGTCGCCGCGGACGGTGTCGTCGCCGCGGACGGTGTCGATGTCGCGGACGGTGTCGATGTCGCGGACGGTGTCGATGTCGCGGTCGTAACCGATGCGCTGCAGCGCGAGGCCGAGCGTGGGGTCGACGGCGCCGGCAGTCTGCGCGGCGGCGTCGAGGGCGGCGCCGACGAGGTCGACGAGCAGTTTCGAGATGGGGACCGGACGTCCGGCGTGCGAGTTCGCGATCGACAACGCCGAGTCGGGACGAAAGCGGCTGGCCGCGGCATCGACGCGGGCAAGCAGCGCCTCGAAATCCTGCGTGGCCGGGCGCAGGGCCCGCTCGTCGGCGACGACGAGGCGCATCGTGCAGCTCCACGCCTGGCCCGTCCAGGTGGCGCTCACGACCCGTTGCTCCCGCCGTCGCTCTGCTCGCCCTGGTCGGTGCCGGTGATCCCGGAGTCGGACGATGACGATGACGACGAGGCCGACGGCGAGCTCGAGGCCACCGAGGTCGCGGTCAGCCTCCGCTACGCCACCGCCGAGGTCACCAGGAACCCGAAGGCCGAGCCTGCGGCCGCCGAGCCCACGCCGGAGGAACGGCTGGCCAAACTCCAGGCCGAGGTCGCGCAGGGACGCGAACAGGCCCTCCGCGACCGCGCCGACCTGGAAAACACCCGCAAGCGGCTCCAGC
>CAXTHY010000063.1:2757-23072 GCA_964244175.1 uncultured Jatrophihabitans sp.
GAGGGGTCGCCGCAGCCCAAGCCGCTCCCCTCGGTGACGCCGAAGCCGACGGTGAGGTCGAGGTTGTCGCGTTCGATGACGACGTCGACGGCGTTGACGTGCTCGACCCGCCGCTGTCGGTGCCCGTCGTGGCACCCGACGCGGTGTCGGCCGAGGACGACACCCCGGACACCAACCCGATGGTCAGGACGCCGGCCGCGGCGGCCGCGACCGTGCCGATGACGGTTGCCTTGGTGTGCAGTTTGCGCGCTGATCCGGTCATGACGACCACGATGTCGGTGACCGCATCAGGTCCGACTCACCGTTGCGTCAAGAAACCCTCAAGCCGACCTGGGAGGGGGCAGTGCCGGTCAGGGTGCGCCGAGGTCCAGGGTCACGAGGGCACCGCCGGTCGGGCTGGCGGCGAGGGTCATCGACCCGCCGGAGGCCTCGGCGCAGCGCCGGGCGATGTCGAGTCCGAGTCCGCTCGACCCGCGGTCGCTGTGGCCGCGGACATGGGCGTCGTACGGCAGGCCCGGTCCGTCGTCGGACACCGACAACCGACCCCCGGAACCGTTCGGCTCCAGGCGGACGGCGAAGTCGGTGCCCTCGGGGGTGTGGGCGATGACGTTCTCGAGCAACGCGTCCAGGGCGGCGGCGAGGTCCTCGGCCCCGGCGCGGACCGGCACGGGCGCCGGCGGCAGCGCGACCGTGCCCTGGCGCCCCTGGTCCTCGGCCAGCACCGACCAGAACGCCACGCGGTCGCCGGTGACCGCGCGGGCGTCGCACGACGGCATCCGGCCCTCGCGCTGCGGCCGGCGGGCCGCATGGATCAGCGCGGTGAGCATGCGTTCGAGCGTGGTGGCGTGCTGGCCCACGCGCTCGGCGTCGACCGGGTCGCGCAGCGCCTCGGCGTCCAGGCGCAGGGCCGTGAGGGGCGTCCGCAACCGGTGCGACATGTCGGCCACCGTCTCGCGCTCCTCGGCGATCAACTGGTCGATGCGGTCGGCCAGCCGGTTCAGCGCGCGGCCGACATCGGCCACCTCCGGGGGCCCGTTGGTCGGGGCGCGGGCCGTCGTGTCACCGCTGCCGAGCCGCTGGGCCGTCGCCGCCGTCTCGACCAGCGGCCGCACGATGCGTCGGGTCAGCACCTCGCCCGCGACGACGCCGAGGGCGATCAGCACGAGGGCGGCGCCGCTGAGCAGGAACCACCAGCCGGTCTCGCCCGAGTGCAGCTCGTCGTCGCTCGCATACACGCGCACGACGTAGAAACCCTGCGGGCTGAAGACCTGCAACTGCGCCACCTGACCGTCGCCGACGGCGACCGTGTCGGTCTGCGGTGGCCCGCGCCGCACGCCCGGGAAGCCGCCTTCGTCCCCTGGGGTGGGCTGGCGCAAGATGCTCGGCCTCGGCGGGCTCGGCAGCGCCTCGGTGCCGCCCGGCGGCGTGCTGCCGACGACGACACCGCTCGGCAGCTGCACGCTGACGCTGCGGTCGGGGTCGAGCTTGTCGACGTAGGTCTTGATCTGGGTCGCGGTGGGCGAGGTGCTGTCGCTGCGGAGGTAGATCGCGACGTCGCCGGCCTCGCGCTGCAGGGCCGCGACGGCGTCGCGGTAGACGTTGTGCCGGATGAGGACGGCCAGCGGGATCGCGAAAGCCAGTACGACGAGGGTGGTCATGCCGACCACGAGCAGGACGATGCGCCGCCGCATGCCTACGCCTCGGCCGGTGCGGCCAGGCGCACCCCAATTCCGCGCACGCTGTGCAGGTAGCGCGGTTCGGCGGCCGACTCGCCCAACTTGCGGCGCAGCCACGAGAGGTGGACGTCGACCGTCCGGTCGGAGCCGCCCCACGCCAGCTGCCACACCTCGCTGAGCAGATCACGCTTGGTCACGACCTCGCCGGCCCGGCGGGCGAGCGCGAGCAGCAGCTCGAACTCCTTGCGGGCCAACTCGACCGGCCGGCCGTCGACGGTGACCTCGTAGCTACGAGTGTCGATCACCAGCCCGTCGGGGCCGCCGACGGTGATGACCGGGTCCTCGTCGGTCTTGCCGCCGCGGCGCATCACCGCCCGGATCCGTGCGGTGAGCTGCGCGGCGGTGAACGGCTTGATGACGTAGTCGTCGGCGCCCATGTCGAGCAGCCGGACGATCTCGGCCTCGTCGTCGCGGGCCGTCGCGATGATCACCGGCACCTCGCTGACCGCGCGCAGCATCGACAGGACGTCGGCGCCGTCGATGTCGGGCAGCCCGAGGTCGAGCAGTACCACGTCGGGCTTCTGCTCGACGGCCGCCGACAGCGCCGGCAGGCCCGAGCCGACCGACGTCACGACGTGGCCGTGGTCGCGCAGCGCGCGGGTGAGGGCGGTGCGGATCCCCGCATCGTCTTCCACCAGCAACACCTGGACCATGCGCGCGACGGTACCTGTCGTCGGGCAGAGATACTGGCGAGGTGGCCGCGCGAAACTATGTCGACCTGCAGGACTTCCTCGCTGCGCTCGACCGGGACGGTGACCTGGCCCGCATCTCGGCTCCGGTCGATCCGCACCTCGAGGTCAGCGGCATCGTCGCCCGCGTGCTCGCCGAACAGGGGCCGGCACTGCTGTTCGAGAACCCGACCCGCGGCCGCATGCCGCTGGCGATCAACGTGTTCGGTACGCAGCGGCGCATGGCGAAGGCGCTCGGCGTCGACGACCTCGACGACATTGGGCACCGCATCGCCGAACTGCTCAAACCCGAGCTGCCGCGTGGCGTCAGTGGCTTCAAGGACGCGCTGGGCAAGGTCAGCCAGCTGCGCTCGGTGCCCCCGCGCAAGGTGAAGTCCGCGCCGTGCCACGACGTCGTCGTGCGGGGCGTCGACATCGACCTGGTCGAGCTGCTGCCCGGCATCAAGGCCTGGCCCGACGACGGTGGCGTCTTCCTCAACCTCGGGCTGACGCACACCAAGCACCCCGAGACCGGCGCCCGCAACCTCGGCATGTACCGGCTGCAACTGCAGGACGAGCGCACCGTCAGCCTGCACTGGCAGATCCACAAGGACTCCACCTCGCACGCGGCCATCGCCGAGCGGCGCGGCGAGCGGCTGCCGGTCGCGATCGCGTTCGGTTGCCCGCCCGCCGTCACGTACGCGGCGTCGGCCCCGCTGCCGGCCGACATCGACGAGTACCTGTTCGCCGGGTTCGTGCAACGCGAGCGGGTGGAGCTCGTCGACTGCCTGAGCGTGCCGCTGCAGGTGCCGGCCGCCGCGCAGGTGGTGCTCGAAGGCTGGGTCGAGCCGGGCGCGCGGCGGCCCGAGGGCCCGTTCGGCGATCACACCGGCTTCTACACGCCGGTCGAGCCCTTCCCCTACGTCACCGTCGACACGGTGACCATGCGGACCGACCCGATCTACCAGTCGATCATCGTCGGCCGCCCGCCGCAGGAGGACGGGCCGATCGGCAAGGCGACCGAACGGATCTTCCTGCCGCTGATCCGGATGACCGTGCCGGAGATCGTCGACTACGACCTGCCCACCGCCGGCGTCTTCCACAACTGCGTCATCGTCTCGATCGACAAGCGCTTCCCGAAGCACGCGCAGAAGGTGATGAACGCGATCTGGGGCGCGGGCCTGCTCTCGCTGTCGAAGCTGATCGTGGTCGTCGACGCCGACTGCGACGTGCACGACTATGCCGAGGTCGCGTGGCGCGCGTTCGGCAACGTCGACTACGCACACGACGCGCTGCACACCGTCGGGCCGGTGGACCATCTCGACCACGCGGCGTACGAGCAGTTCTTCGGCGGCAAGCTCGGCCTCGACGCCACCCGCAAGCTGCCGACCGAGGGCTACCGGCGCGAGGGCGGCTGGCCGACGGAGTGTGTCCTCGACCGCGCCACGGTGGACACCGTCGACCGCCGCTGGCGCGAGTACGGCATCAGACTCCGACCGCAGCGCTGAGGGCGTCACGCGGCTGAAACGCGGGGCCGCGAGGATTTGTCAGTGATCACAGCCGATCTGCTGGCGCTGACTGCGCACGACGTCGCCGTCCGCACCCTCGGCGAGCCGCGCTTCGGCTCGCCCATGGCGCACGTCTTCGAGCGCCGGCGGGAGTCGGTGCACTGGGTCGACGAAACCGACCGCGTGCTGCTCGACGACACCCGGGCGGCAGCGGCGGCGCGCGGCGTGCCGGTGGCGCAGCTGCCCGCGTTCGAACCGGCCGGCCCACGCTCGCAGCTGTTCTTCGACCCGGCCACGACCCGGGCCGGCATCGTCACCTGCGGCGGCCTGTGCCCGGGCCTGAACAACGTCGTCCGCGGGCTGGTGCTCGAACTGCTCGACCGCTACGGCGCCCAGCAGGTGCTCGGTTTCACCAACGGGTACCAGGGGCTGACGGCCGAGGGTGCGCAGTCGGCGATCGACCTCGACGAGACCCGGGTGCACGACATCCAGAACCGCGGCGGCACGATCCTCGGGACGTCGCGCGGCGCGCAGGACCCGGACGCGATGCTGGACACGCTCGTCCGCCTCGGCATCTCGATGCTGTTCGTCGTCGGCGGGGACGGCTCGCTGCGCGGCGCCCAGCGCATCGCCGACGCCGCCACCGCGCGTGGGGTGGAACTCGCCGTCGTCGGCATCCCCAAGACGATCGACAACGACATCCCGTTCATCGACCGCAGCTTCGGTTTCCAGACGGCGTTCGCTCGTGCGTCCGAGTCGATCCGGGCCGCGAACACCGAGGCGATGTCGACGCCGAACGGGGTGGGCCTGGTCAAGCTCATGGGCCGGCACTCGGGCTTCATCGCCAGCTACGCCGCGCTCGCGAACCACGACGTCGACTTCGTGGTGATCCCCGAAGTCCCATTCCGGTTCGAGGGCGCGAACGGGCTGCTGCGGCAGATCCACCGGCGCGTCGAGGAGTGCGGGCACGCCGTCGTGGTCATGGCCGAAGGCGCGGGGCAGGACCTCATCCAGGCCGGCGGCACCGACGCGTCGGGCAACGCGAAGTTGGCCGACATCGGCGCGCTGGCCCGCGACCGCATCACCGGCCACTTCGCCGGGGCCGGCACGCCGCTGAGCCTGCGCTACGTCGACCCGGGCTACGCCATCCGCAGCGTCGCGGCCAACGGTCATGACGCGGTGCTGTGCCTGCGGCTGGCCCAGACCGCGGTGCACGCCGCCATGGCCGGGCGGACCGCAATGGTCGTCGGACAGTGGCACGGCCGGTTCGTGCACATCCCGATCGAGCTGGCCACGCGCGGCCGCAACCAGGTCGACCCCGACGGTGATCTGTGGCTGTCCGTGCTCGAAGCGACCGGCCAGCCGGCGCATTTCGGCTGACGTCCCCCCCCGGGCCCCCCCGCGATGATCTCGGTCCCAGCACGCAGATATGCGTGCGGCGACCGAGATCATCGAGGGTGGGGAGGGCGGCTGGCAGACTGGGGCGGTGACGACCGAGACGGTTCGTGAGCGCTCGCGGGTGCGCAAGTTCCTGTCGCTCGTCATGATCGAGCACTCGGTCTTCGCGTTGCCGTTCGCCTACATCGCCGCGCTGACGGCGATGTGGACGCAGACGCGTTCCGTCCACTGGGTGCAGCTGGCGCTCATCACCGTCGCGATGGTGTCGGCGCGGACGGTGGCGATGAGCGCCAACCGCATCCTCGATCGCGGCTTCGACGCGCTGAACCCGCGCACTGCGCGGCGCGAACTCGTCACCGGCGAGCTGTCAGTGCGCAGCGCCTGGGTCGGGACGCTCATCGCGCTGGTGATCTTCCTGGGCTCGGCCGCGGCGCTGCGCTGGCAGTGCCTCGCGCTGGCCCCCGTGGCCGTGTTCCTGCTCGTGCTCTACAGCTACGGCAAGCGCTTCACCGACTTCCCGCAGGTGTTGCTGGCGGCCGCGCAGTTCGTCGCACCGGTGGGCGCCTGGCTCGCGGTGACCGGGCACGTGCCAGCGGCGGCGCTGGCGCTGGGGATCGCGGTCGGCACGTGGATCGGCGGCTTCGATCTCGTCTACTCGTGCCAGGACGCGGCCATCGACCGCGAGATCGGCTCGCGCTCATTCCCCGCCCGCTTCGGGATCGCGGCCGCGCTGCGGACGTCATCGGGCGTGCACGTCGTCACCGTCGCCGCCTTCGCCTGGTTCGGCGCCGCGGCCCACCTGGGTTGGCTGTGGTGGACGGGCGTGCTGCTCACCGCCGCCGTCCTGACCTACGAGCACGTCATCGTCCGCGCGCACGACCTGTCGCGGGTCAACCGCTCGTTCTTCACCGCGAACGGCATCATCGGCATCGGGTTGTTCGGGTTCGCCCTCGCCGACCTGATCGTGCACGGGCAGCTCGGCCAGTGAGGTGCGCATGAGCCGGATCCCTTGGGCGGTCGGGGTCTCCGGTGCGTCCGGGACGCCGTACGCGCGGGCCGTGCTCAACGGCCTGCTGGACGCGGACCAGCCGGTCGACCTGGTGATCTCGCGCGCGGCCCGGCTGACGATCCTGGACGAGACCGGGCTGTCGTTTCGCGACAGTCACTGGCATGACGATCTCGCGACGTGGCTCAGCCGTGACCCGGCCGACGTCGTGTACTGGTCGGCCGGTGATCTCGGCGCCGGCCCGGCCAGCGGCTCCTACCGCACCCAGGGCATGGTCGTCGTCCCGGCATCGACCGCGGCTGTCGCCGGCATCGCGATCGGGCTGTCGAAGGACCTGCTGCAGCGCGCCGCCGACGTCAATCTGAAGGAGCGCCGGCCGTTCGTGATCGTGCCGCGCGAGACGCCCTACACGCGGGCGACGCTGCAGCATCTGCTGACCCTGCACGACGCCGGCGCGGTCGTGCTGCCGGCCAGCCCGGGGTTCTACTCCGCGCCGCAATCCGTCGCGCAGCTCGTCGACTTCGTGGCGGCCAAGGTGCTCGACGCGATCAAGGTCCCGCACGACCTGATCACCCGGTGGACCGGAACGCTCGGCGACGCGCGCCGGTAGCGTCGGGGCTGGGGTTCTCGCCGCAAGTGCGTGCCGGGTGGTGGGACGGTCAGCGGCGGCGGGCGGCGACGACGTACATACCGGGGTCACAGTGCCGGCCGGCCGTGGCGTAGCGATCTGACATCGCGTCGTCCTGCGCCAGATCGAGCACCGCGAAGTCCTGCGCCCGGAGCCAGCCGGGTGCGTCGGCCGCGGGCAGGGCGAAGGTGATCGGCTCGCCGATCAGCCGGACGGCCCGCTCGCCGATCCGGCGGACCTGGCCGTACGTACTGCGGCCGCCGACGCGTTGCCAGAAGTCCATGGCGAGCACGGATCCGCTGCCGCACAAGGAACTCAGCGCGTCCAGCGTGACGCGGACGGCGGCCCGGTCGAGGTACATGCTGACGCCCTCCCACGCGACGAAGGTCGGCCGCTGGGCCGCGAAGCCGGCCGCGGCGAGCTGCTCGCCGAGCGACTGCGTGCGGAAGTCGATCTCGACCCGATGGATGGCGGTAGCCCCGAACCGGTCGGGGTTGGCTGCGACGATCGACGCTTTGCGCCGCGAGAGCGGAGCGAGATCGACCTCGTACACGGGCCGCTGGCCGATCTCGGTCGCGAACCGGTAGGCCCGGCTGTCGTAGCCGGCACCGAGCACGAGGACCTGCTCGACGTCGGTGAGGGCCCCGAGCAGGTGCGCGTCGATGAACGCGTGCCGGCACAGTCCGGACGCCGCCAGCCCGGCCAGCTCGAGCCGTTCGGCCCGCCGCACCAGCGGCCCGGCCGCCTTCAGCGGCATCAGCAGGGCGCGGCTGGTGCTCGACAGGAACACCGGCGCGTACGGGTCGGTGACGATCCGCTCGGCCTCGCCGCGGCCGAGCTCGAGCGTGCGTCCGAGCGCCGTCCACTGCGCCGTCGAACTCGGCCGGTCGCTGGTGTGCAGCTCGCGCGGCAGCAGCGGCACCGCGGCCATCACCGCTTCCGCTGCTCGGCCAGCCACGCGGTGACGCGGGCGGGGTCGACGTCGCCGCCGATCAGATCCGCGGTCGCCTTGCCCAGGGCGGCCGAGCAGAGCACGGCGTCGGCAGCCGCCTCGATGCCGCCCCACGGCAGGAACGGTTTGGCGATCATCAGCGACGCGATCCCGTGCGCGGCCGCCCACAGCTGCAGCGTCACCGGCATCGGATCGCCGTCGGCGAAGACGCCGGCGGCCATGCAGCCGCGCACGGTGTCCATGAAGTGCATGAACGCGCCCTCGGCCAGCACCTTGTCCATCGACGAGATCGCACCGGTGGGGTCGTCGGGGCAGCGCTCCATCGTGGCGAGCCGGTAGTGCTCGGGATGCTCGACCGCGAAGAGGACGTAGGCCAGACCGAATGCGCGCAGCCGCCCCAGCGGGCTGTCGGCCGCTTCGCCCGCGGCCATCATCGCCGTGTCGAGTTCGGCGAAGACGTCGACGACCACGGCCTCGAGCAGCTGGTCCTTGTCGGCGAAATGCAGGTAGATCGACGGCGGGGTGACCCCGACGGCCTCGGCCACGGCGCGGATCGACACGGCGTCGGAGTCACCGGATTCGGCCAGCAGCTGCTTGGTCGCGGTGACGATCTCGCCGCGCAGATCCTCGCCTCGGCCACGGCGGTTGCGGCGGCGGGGCGCCGCCTTGCCCACTGCGGTCATCCGACTCCCACCGGGTCGCGCCGCAGTTCGGCCAGCGGCTCGGCCGGGCCCTCGGACAGGCCGAAGCGTTCGTGCAGGCGGGCCAGCGGACGCGGCGCCCACCAGTTCCAGCGGCCGGCCAGACGCATGAATGCGGGCACCAGGACTCCTCTCACCACGGTCGCGTCCATGAGCACGGCCAGGGTGAGCCCCGTGCCGAACAGCATCATGAACGACACCTGCGAGCTTGCCATCCCGGCGAAGACGATCGCCATCAACAGGGCCGCAGCGGTGACGATCCGTCCGGTCCGGCCCAGTCCCTGGGCGACGGCCTCGGTGTTGTCGGCCACGGTGCGTCCGGAGCCCAGCCACGCCTCGCGAATGCGCGAGAGCAGGAAGACCTCGTAGTCCATCGACAGGCCGAACGCCAGGCAGAACATCAGCGGCGGCATGGTCGGGACCAGCGTGCCCGTCGTCGTCAGATCGTTGAACACCGAGCCGAAGTGCCCGTACTGGAACACCCACACCATGGCGCCGAACGTCGCCGACAACGACAGCGTGTTCAGGACCAGCGCCTTGATCGGCAGGATCACCGACCCGGTGAACAGGAACAGCACGATGAAGGACGCGAGCGCGATCAGCGCCAGGGCGTACGGCATCGCCGCGCCGAGCGCGTCGAGGCTGTCGCGGTTGACCGCGGTCTGCCCGCCGTAGTGCACCGGCCAGGGGGCGTCGACCGATTCGACGGCCGAGAGCAGCGCCTTCGCCGCTGACGACTGGGCTTCGACGTCGATCTGTACCGCGAGGTAAGTCGCGTCACCGACGCGTTGGCTCGGCCCGACCGGATCGGCCAGCCGCCGCCCGTCGACGTACACCCCGGCCGCCGAGCTGACCGACGTCACGTGCGCGAGCCCGGAGACCTGCGCGGCATAGCCGCCGAGTGCCGACGGGGCCGCACCGATGTCGGCGGCGGTGATCGTCATCGTCGAGCCGGCGTTGGTCGCGAACTGCGTCCGGACGTCGTCGCCGACCTGGTGGGCCGAGGCCGAGTGCGGCAGCACGCGGTCGTCGGGGTAGGCGTAGTGGGCGTGCAGGAACGGCAGGCCGAGCCCGATCAGCACGGCCGTGACGAACAGCCCCACCGGCAACGCCCGGCGCATGACGCGGTGGGCGAAGCGGTACCAGAAGCCCTCTTCCACCGCCTTGAGCACCGGCTCGGGCCGGCGCAGCACCCGGCGGACCCCGCGGCGCAGGTCGAGCGAGTCGACGCGCGGGCCGAGCACGGTGAGCATCGCCGGCAGCAGGACCAGGGCGGCGAGCGTGGCCAGTGCCACCACGGCGATGCCGGCGTAGGCGAACGAGCGCAGGAAGTAGACGGGAAACACCATCAGCGCGGCGAGTGAGAGGCCGACCGTGAGCGCCGAGAACAGCACCGTGCGCCCGGCGGTCTGCATGGTGCGGAGCACGGCCGCGTCGGGGGCGCGGCCACCGCGGATCTCCTCGCGGTAGCGGCTGACGATGAACAGGCTGTAGTCGATCGCCAGCGCGAGGCCCATCGCCGTCGTCATGTTCAGCGAGTAGATCGAGACGTCGGTGAGCGTGGCGAGACCGCGCAGGATCGCCATGGTGCCGACGATGGACGTGAGCCCGACGAGCAGCGGGAGCAGCGAGGCCAGCAGGCTGCCGAACACCCAGATGAGCGCGACGACGGTGATCGGGATCGTGATCGCCTCGGCCATCGCGAGGTCGTCCTTGGTCTGCGCGTTCACCTGGTCGAAGGCGTTGCCGAACCCGCCGATCTTGACGGTGACGCCGTCGTGCGTGCCCGCGAACGGTTTGCTGGCATCGGCGACGCGCTTGGGGGCGACGGAGTCCGAACCCGCGATGCTGGCCACGACCAGCGCCGAGCGGCCGTCCTTGCTGACCAGGCCACGGGCCTGCGTCGCCGGCACGCTCCAGTAGGAGCTGACCTGGTCGGCGTAGGGGGAATTGCGGATGCCGCGCTCGATGCGCAGGCCCTCGGCGCGGGCCGCGGAGCTAGTGGCGCCCTGCCGCGAGCTGACCTCGATGACCAGGTTGGACTGCCCGGCGTGGAAGCGCTGCTGCATCAGCTCGTCGGCCTTGCTCGAGCCCGCGTGCGGATCACGGAAGCCGCCGGAGCTGAGGTGATTGGCGGCGGTGAACCCGTAGAGGGCGGCCAGGACGAACAGCAGTCCGGCAATTGCCAGGACCCGGCGCGGCCGGCGGATCCCGAGAGTGGCGAGTCGCGTGAGCATCGGTGGCCTCCTAGTCGGTGAGCAGCGCTAAGTTATCAGCGCTAAGTTAGCGCCGTCAAGGTGGGGCCCGCGCCTCTTCTCGGGTGCCGAGCTGACCACTTTCGGACGCCGAAAGTGGTCAGCTGAGCACCCGAGAAGAGTTCAGTGCGCCCGCGGTCCGTACCCTGAGCGGATGGCGCTGACGGCGGGACGCAAGGCCGAACTCACCGAGAAGGTCGCGGCGCGCGAGCGACTCACCCGCCAGGACGGCGTGGACCTCTACGACAGCGACGACCTTGCCTGGCTGGGCGGGCTCGCGCACGGCGTGCGGACGGAGAAGAACGGCGACACCGTCTTCTTCAACGTCAACCGCCACCTCAACCTGACCAACGTCTGCACCGCGTCGTGCGCCTACTGCAGCTTCCAGCGCAAGCCGGGCCAGAAGGACGCGTACACGATGCGGGTCGAGGAGGCCGTCGAGAAGGCCCTGGCCATGAAGGACGACGGGCTCACCGAGCTGCACATCGTCAACGGCCTGCACCCGACGCTGCCGTGGAAGTACTACCCGCGGGTGCTGCGCGAACTCAAGGCCGCGCTGCCCGACGTCGCGCTCAAGTGCTTCACCGCCACCGAGGTGCACTACTTCGAGACGATCTCGGGCCTGTCCGCCGACGAGGTTCTCGACGAGCTGATCGACGCCGGCCTCGAGTCGCTTACCGGCGGTGGCGCCGAGATCTTCGACTGGGACGTGCGCAAGCAGATCGTCGACCACGCCACCCACTGGGAAGACTGGTCGCGCATTCACCGGCTCGCCCACCACAAGGGGCTGCGTACCCCGGCGACCATGCTCTACGGCCACATCGAGGAACCGCGTCACCGTGTTGATCACGTGCTGCGTCTGCGCGAGCTGCAGGACGAGACCGGCGGCTTTCAGGTGTTCATCCCGCTGCGCTTCCACAACGACAACAACCGCCTGTCGCACCTGCCGATGGCCCAACCGGCCGACGTCCTCAAGACCTTCGCGGTGTCGCGGTTGATGCTCGACAACTTCCCGCACGTCAAGGTGTTCTGGGTGATGCACGGGCTGTCGACCTCGCAGCTGGCGCTGAACTACGGCGCCGACGACATGGACGGCTCGGTGGTCGAATACAAGATCACGCACGACGCCGATGGCTTCGGCACGCCGGACAAGCTGACCCGCGACGACCTGCTCGCGCTGATCCGCGACGCCGGGTTCCAGCCCAAGGAACGCAACACCCGCTACGAGATCATCCGCGAATACGACGCGCCGATCCCGCTGGCGCAGCGCCGGGCGGAGCCGCAGCAGGTCTGGGCGTAGCTAGTCGTGGCCTAGTCGCTGACGAACAGGCACCCCCTCCAGAGCAGCCGGAGCACGGAAATCGCGACCGCCCGGTAGATTCGGGGCGTGAGCGAGCCGACGCCGAGCCGACCGAGCTTCGGCAGGTGGATGGGCTCGCTGTGGCTCTACACGCTGCTGCGCTTCGGCCTGTTCTTCGCGCTGTGGGGTCTGCTCGTACTCGTGGGCGTCACCGGCTACTACGCCGCGCTGATCGCGCTGGTGCTCTCGGTGCCGCTGTCGCTGCTGCTGCTGGCCAAGCCGCGGGCCGCGTTCACCCGCCAACTCGAGGCGCGGGTGGTCGCCCGGCAGGTCGAGCGCGAGAGCCTCGACACCCGCCTGCAGAAGGACGACTGAGCGGCCGTCAGTCCCAGGCGATCTGATTGGCGATCGCCCGCAGCCGCTCTCCGTGGGCGGGATGCAGGCTGCCGACCCACGCGATCCGACCCAGTAGGTGAGCACGGAAAGCGGCGCGTTCGAGGCCGTGGGCCTGGCTCGGCCAACCGCGCGTCACGCAGTTGTGCAGGGTCGCCCGCAGGGCATCGCGTTCGGCGCGCGGAACGGCCGGGTGGGCGTTGACGACCGCGCCGAGCACCTGCTGCCGGCCGGCGTCTCCCAGCACCACGGTCTTGCGGTCGTTCACCGCGAACCCCTCGTCGCGCACGATCGAGTCGACCAGGGCGACGAAGCGGCTGCGGGCCGTGCGCAGCGACGGGCCGCCGCTGAACGTGAGGTCGTCGACGTAGCGGGTGTAGCTTGCGCCGTACCGTTCGGCCAGGCCGGCCAACCGGCGATCGAGGGAGTAGGCCACCAGGTTCGCCAGTTGGGGCGACGTCGGTGCGCCCTGCGGCAGGTGGGGCGTGCGCAGCCGGGGATCGGTCGACACCGCGAGCGGGGCCACTGTCGTGAGCAGGCCGGTCGCCGTGTGCGCCACCGCCTCGGGCAGCCCGGCGACACGCAGGATGCCCCACACCCGTCCGGCCGGGATGGACGCGAAGAACGCGGTGAGATCCATGCGGATCACGACCGTCGCGGCGGCATGCGGCTCGAGCGCGGTGCGGACCGAGCAGCCGGCCACCCCGCCGTGGGCCGCAGCGTGCACCGGGATCGGGGCCAGGACGTGGCGCAGCAGCCGCCGCTGGATCTCTTTGAGCCGCGACTTCGGCGCCGCGAGCAGCCGCGCCCCGTCGCGCTTGGGCACCGTCGTCCAGGTGTAGTGCCGCAGCCGGGGTGCGCAGGTGCGCTCCCACCCACGCACGTCGGCGAACCAGGCCAGCTCGCCGTGGTCGAGATCGAACAGTCGCGCCAGGGCGGCCAGGTCGGGCAGTTCGCGCACCGGCCAGGGATGTCGGGCCAGCGTTGTCGGGGTCGGTTCGAGCGCGACCAGGCGCGGCGTCGATCGGCCCGTCCACCCCTTCTGCCACGCCGGCAGCGTCTGCAGGTAGGCGGCGAGCTCGCGCGGCCGGTCGACCGGCGCGTGATGGTAGGTGTCGAGCACCGCCGACACGAGCTCGCGCGTCCACCCGTGCGGCCGCGCGTGGCCCAACGCCCTCGCCGCCCGGCGGCGCAGCGGGCCCGCTTCCCACGGCCCGGACAGCAATGCGATCGCGAGGCCGGACGCGACCTGGGCGCGCCGGTTCACGATGAGCCGGAGAGCGGGACCAGCCGATCCCTGAGGTGCGCGCCCCCTCCTTCGTACGGTGAAGGGCCGGGCGTGCGCTGCGATGCGTGGCGCCAGGTGATGACCACGGGGTTGCCCCGCAGTGATCGGGATGTCCCGACCGTCCTGTCCCCGCCCTCCGGCATCGGCACACCGTACGTCAGTGCCGACGCGATCGGACGCTCAGACGAGGAAGACCGCAATCGCGATGTAGTGGCAGGCGGCGGCCAGGCAGACGTAGGTGTGGAACACCTCGTGATAGCCGAAGATCGCGGGGGACGGGTCGGGCCGGCGGCGGTGGTAGGAGATGGCGCCAGCCGTGTAGAGCAGGCCGCCGAGCAGCATGAGCACGCCCGGGGCGACGCCGGCGTGGATCCAGACCGCGGGCAGGGCCAGGCCGGCCGTCCAGCCCAGCCCGACGAACGCGGCACCGACCAGCCGCTCGGGTGCGCCCATCCACGCGAAATGGACGACGGCAATCGTCACCGTCAGTCCCCACAGCACGCTCAGGCACAGCGTGCGGTACAGGCCGTCGGTGGCGATGACAAACGTCGGGGTGGCCGTGCCGGCAATCAGCAGGAAGATCATCATGTGGTCGAGACGCTGCAGCCGGCGCCGCGCCACCGCGCCCCAGTTGCCGCGGTGGTAGAGCGCGCTGACCCCGAACAACGCGCTCACGCTGCCGACGTAGATCGCGACCGAGGCGATCCGGCCGGTGCCGTGCGTGACGACGAGCAGCAGCGTCCCGCAGATCAGTGAGGCTTCGAACCAGAGCAGGTGCAGCCAGCCGCGCAGCGCGGGCTTGGCGTAGAAGACGCCGCGGCCGGCGTCGTAGAACGCAGCGGGGGCTGCGGCCGGGGCAGGGGGAGCGTTGCTGGGAAGCGGCAGGGCCGACACCGGTCACCCTCACGTGTGCGCGTCCGTTCCGGGCCGACTGTGTCCCAGTGCAGGGAAGTGTAATCGGCCGACCCTAGGCGCGGGCGATGAGCAGCGCCGCGATCTCAGCGACCGCCTGGCGGTTACCGGCCACGTGCCAGCGCTGGCCCTGCGTCTCGATGATCTCGGCCGCGCCGCCGGCCGCGAGCACGAGCGCGGCACCGGGCAGCCAGTCCCAGGGCAGCGAGTTGGCCTGCACCGACACCCCGAGCCGACCCCCGGACACCGCGGCCAGCTCGACCGAACCGGACCCGAGCATCCGGACCGTCGCGGCGGCCTGCAGGACACGCAGCAGCGGGGTGCGCAGCGTGTCGTCGGGCAGCGTCATCGGGTGCAGGTAGGTGGTCAGTGACACCTCGCGCAGCGGCTGGCCGACGAGGGGTTCGACCGGGTGGTCGTTGCAGGTCGTGGGGTGGCCGGGCCCGCCCACCCACAACTCACCGGCCGATGGTTGGTAGACGGCGCCGAGCGGAGCGGCACCGGGAACGTCCAGGGCGATCGCCGCGCACCAGATCGGGATGCCGGACAGGAAGTTGTAGGTGCCGTCGACCGGATCGACGTACCAGGTGCGGCCGTCGCCGTCGTCAGCCGTGCCCTCTTCGCCGACGATGGCGTCGGCCGGACGCTCGCGGCGCAGGCGGGTGACGACCAGGTCCTCGGCCGCGTGGTCGGCGGCCGACACGACGTCAGAGATCGAGGTCTTGTGCTCGACGGTCAGGCCGGCGCGCAGCATGCGGGCGGCGAGGTCGCCTGCGTCGCGCACGAGTTCCGCGGCGAGCGCGAGGTCATCCACGACTCGACCGTACCGAGCGGGGAAGGTCAGCCCGACCCGTAGTGGTCGGTGAACTGTGCGCGCACCACGTTCTTCTGGATCTTGCCGGTCGACGTCTTGGGCAGCTCGTCGACCACGATCACCGACTTGGGGATCTTGTACGGATCGACGTACTCACGCATCGCGGCCAGCAGCGCCTCGCGATCCACCGTCGCCCCCGGTTTCGCCACCACCACCGCGGTGATCGCCTCCGACCAGCGCTCGTGCGGCAGCCCGACGATGACCGCCTCGGCGACATCCGGCGCCGCCGCGTACACCGCTTTCTCGACCTCGATCGAAGCGACGTTCTCGCCGCCGGTCTTGATGACGTCCTTGTAGCGGTCACTGAACCAGAGCATGCCGTCGGGCTCCAGCCGCCCGACGTCGCCGGAGTGGAACCAGCCGTGCGCGAAGGCCGCCGCCGTCGCCTCGTCGTTCTTGAGGTAGCCGTTGAGCGCCTGCGGCCCGCGGTAGACGATCTCGCCCTCCTCGCCCCGGGGCAGCAGCGCACCGTCCGGCGACATGATCGCGACCTGCACGTTGGGCACCTGCGTCCCGACCGCCCCGGCGTGCGAGAGCTGATGCTCGGGCCGGAAGAACGTCGTCACCGGGCTCATCTCCGTCTGTCCGAACGCCAGGTAGAAGTCGCACTGGAACACGTCCAGGCAGGACCGCAGCAACGCGTCGGGCATCGGCGCCATCGCGTACGCCGCCATCCGCAGCGACGACAGATCGCGGGAGCGGATGTCGGCGCGCTCGACCAGCGCGCGGTACATCATCGGCAGCGCGAACATCCGGTCGATGTGCTCGCGCTCGATGAGATCGAGCAGCGCATCGGGGTCGAACCCGCGCATCAGGTACTGCGTCGCCCCCATCGTCACCGCCGGCGTGGCGAAGCCGTTGAGCTGCGCGGTGTGGAACAGCGGCATCAGGCAGGCGATGCGATCACCGGCGCCGATGCCGCTCTCGGCCGCGACCATCAGCGTCTCGACGTAGATCGCGACGTGACTGGCGACCACGCCCTTCGGGAACGACGTCGTTCCGCTCGTGTACAGGTAGCTGATCGCGTCGCGCTCGTCGACGTAGTACTCGGGCTCGGTGTCGGGCGCGTCGGCCAGTGCCGCGAACGGCAGCCAGGCGCGGTCGGGCAACGCCTCGTCCCAACTCGCCCCGGTGCCCGGCGCGACGATCACGTCCTGCACCGCCGGCGCCTTCTCGACGCCCGGCAGCACGGCATCGACCAACTGGGCCTCGACCACGATGCCGCGCGACTCGGAGTGGTCGAGCACGTAGGCGATCTCGTCGGCGCGCCAGCCGAGGTTCAGGGGGACGCAGACGAGGCCGAGCTTCGCGCAGGCGAAGTAGGTCACCAGGAACTCGCCGCTGTTGCCCGAGGCCAGCGCGAGGGCGTCGCCGCGGGCGTACCCACGCGCGGCCAGCGCGTTCGCGACCCGGTTCACCCAGGCGTTGAGCTCGGCGTAGGTCCAGCGCCGGGCGCCGTCGACGACGGCCAGGTTGTCCGGCCGCCGCCCGGCCGTGCGGGTCAGCGCGTCGCCGACGTTGACGCGCGTGATCAGGTTCGTCGCAAGGTCGAGGTCGATGTCGGCGCTCGAGCGGTGTCCGGCCATGGCCGAACTCTGCCATTTGTGACCCGGCCTCGGCCAGGCCCGGAAACCGATGCGTAACCAATGCGCGGGCGCCGCGTTGTTACCCCTAAGTAACCGCCCTCACCGTGGAGGCCCCCGTGCGTACATCCCGTCTCGCTGCCCTGGCCGGAGTTGCCGGTCTGGTCGCCGCCGCGACCGTCGCGTCGACCGGCGTCGGCGCCGCGCCGGCGTACACGGTGCAGACCCTGCACTTCGCGGTGCAGATCGGCCCGGACAAAGCGCAGGCCTGCGACATCGTCGGTGACCTCTACACACCGGCGAGCGCGAGCAGCAGCCACCGCGTCCCGGCCATCCTGACCACCAACGGCTTCGGCGGCTCGAAGGACGACCAGGCCGGCATCGGCGAGGCGTTCGCCGCCCGCGGGTACGCCGTGCTGTCGTACTCGGGGCTCGGCTTCGGCGGGTCGGGCTGCAAGATCACCCTCGACGACCCCGACTACGACGGCCAGGCCGCGCAGCAGCTCGTCAGCTACCTGGGCGGCGCCCCGGGCATTGCCTACACCGACGCCCAGCACACCACCGCCGCCCCGGCGCTCAACGTGGTCGTCCACGACGCCAAGGACCACGCCGGCCAGGCGCAGAAGTACGACCCGCGGGTCGGCATGGTCGGCGGCTCGTACGGCGGCGGCATCCAGTTCGCCACCGCATCGGTCGACCCGCGCCTCGACACGATCATCCCGCTCATCACCTGGAACGACCTGTCCTACTCGCTGGGCCCGAACAACGTTGTTGCCAACGGCGGTGCCCAGACCACCGGGGTGAGCACGGCGACGCCCGGCGCGACGAAGCTGAACTGGGGCCTGGGTTTCTCCGCCCTCGGGGTGGCCGACGGCGGGCAGGGTGCTCAGGGTGACCCGTCGCGGCTGGCGCCGTGCCCGAACTTCGCGACCTTCGTCTGCCCGGCGCTGGTCACGGCGGGCACGACCGGCTACTTCCAGCCCGACGCCGTCGCCTCGCTGCGGCACGCCTCCGTGGCGTCGTACCTGAAGAAGATCAAGATCCCGACGCTGCTGATGCAGGGCGAGAACGACACGCTGTTCAACCTCAACGAGGCCGTCGCGACCTACCAGGCGCTCAAGGCGCAGGGCACGACGGTGAAGATGGTCTGGCAGTCGTGGGGCCACTCCGGCCTGACGGCGGCACCGGGCGAGCTCAGCCTGGACAACCCGGATCCGGACACGCAGTACGAGGCCGCGCGCATCGCCGACTGGTTCGCGCACTACCTCAAGGGCAGCAGCGTCAGCACCGGCCCGACGTTCGCGTACTTCCGCGACTGGGTGAAGTACAGCGGCATCGCGACGCCGGCCTACGCCACCTCGTCGGCCTTCCCGGTCGGTACGGCCACGCGCTACTACCTGTCCGGCGGCTCGCAACTGGCGACCTCGACCAAGGCCGTCACCGCCGGATCGCAGTCGTTCACCACGCCGCCGGCCGGCGCGCCGAGCAGCATCAACCCGGTCGACGTGCTGGGCGGCTACGAACCGGCTGGTGCGCCGACCCCGCCGCAGACCGACGCCCCGGGCACGTTCGCCGCGTGGAACGGACCGGCCCTGAGCCGCTCGCTCGACGTCGCCGGTTCGCCGGTCGTGACAGTCCAGCTCCAGGCGCCGACGGCGCAGCTGAGCCAGGCCAGCGGACCGGCCGGGCAGCTGGTGCTCTTCGCCAAGGTCCTCGACGTCGCAGCCGACGGCACGGCGACGCTGATCCACGGGCTCGAGGCGCCGATCCGGGTACCGGACGTCAGCCGGCCGATCACCGTGACCCTGCCCGGCATCGTCCACCGCTTCGCCACCGGCCATCACGTGCAGCTGGTCATCGCCGGTGGATCGGACAACTACCGCGGCGGACTGACGGCGACCCCGGTCACCATCGCGGCCGGCAGCTCTCAGAGCCTGGTGCTGCCCGCCGTCGGCTGACCGGGCGCCGCGCGTAGCGTCGTGCGGGTGAGGGTTGCCCGTCCCCGCGTTGGACACATCCAGTTCCTGAACTGCCTGCCGATCTACTGGGGGCTGGTGCGGGCCGGCACGCTGCTCGACGTCGAGCTGACCAAGGACACGCCGGACCACCTCAACGACATGCTCGTCGCCGGCGACCTGGACATCGGGCCGATCTCACTGGTCGAGTACCTGCGCAACCCCGACGACCTGGTGCTGCTGCCCGACATCGCGATCGGCTCGGACGGCCCAGTGCTGTCGGTGAACCTCGTCGCCCAGGTGCCGTTGGCCGAGTTGGACGGCGCGCGGGTCGCGCTCGGCTCGACATCACGCACGTCGGTCCTGCTGGCCCGGATGTGGCTCGAGCAGGTGCACGGCGTGCGGCCGGACTACTTCACCTGCCCGCCCGACCTCACCGCGATGCTGCTCGAGGCCGACGCCGCAGTACTGATCGGCGACACCGCACTGCGCGCCACCTACCAGTCGTCGTCCGACGATCCGCCGCACACCGGGCTGACCGTGCACGACCTCGGCGCGGCGTGGCGCGAGTGGTCGGGGCTGCCCATGGTGTTCGCGGTGTGGGCGGCGCGGCGCGACTACGCCGAGGCGAACCCCGGGCTGGTCAAAGACGTGCACGCCGCGTTCGTGCGCAGCCGCGACGACGCGCTGGCGCACGTGGACGAGATCGCGGCCGCCGCGGCGCGGTGGGAGATCTTCGACGCCGCCACGCTGGCGAACTACTTCCGCACGCTGGACTTCTCGCTGGGTGAGCGGCAGGTGGCCGGGTTGCGCGAGTTCGCCCGGCGCGCCGGCCTGCCGGTCGAGCCTGTCTTCGCCGCCGTCTGAGCGGGCCGCGCGTTACTTCAGGCCGGGGTGGTTCTTGGCCAGGATCGGGAGCAGCAGCGAGCGGGGCGCAACCTGCGCCAGCGCCGCTCCGACCCGGTTGGCCGCGCCGGGGATCACCACGCGGCGCCCCTTGGCCAGCCCGTCGACCGCGGCCTTCGCGACGTCGGCCGCGCTGATCCACATGATCGACGGCAGCGAGGCCTCGGCCTCCTCGTCGGAGAAACCGGCCGCCGGTCCGAAGCCGGTCTTGACCGGCCCGGGACACAGTGCGGTGGCCGTGACCCCGGTGCC
>CAXTHY010000064.1:0-17667 GCA_964244175.1 uncultured Jatrophihabitans sp.
CAGGCCCTTGGTGAAGGTCGGGCGCAGCGGGCGGTCGATCAGGCGGCAGGTGAGGATCGCGGCCTCGGACGGGCGACCCTCGCGGCGGAAGAACGAGCCGGGGATCTTGCCGATGGCGTACATGCGCTCTTCGACGTCGACCGTCAGCGGGAAGAAGTCGAAGCCCTCGCGCGGCTTCTTGCCGGCCGTGGTGGCCGACAGCAGCATCGTGTCCTCGTCCAGGTAGGCGACGACCGAACCAGCGGCCTGCTTGGCGAGGCGGCCGGTCTCGAAGCGGATGGAGCGTTTGCCGAAGCTGCCGTTGTCGATGACTGCTTCGGTCTCGTAGACGCCACTCTCGGCGTCGGTGATGGACTCCGTCACGGAGTACCCCTCTCGTACGTGCCGGGGCGCACAGGCGACGTGCGAGCGGTTCACCCATCGGGTGCCGGTCTTCGATCGAAGCGGGCGGGCATCTTCTCCCGGCCGCCACTACCGAGGACCGGCGTCGGTGCTCGGATGTCGCGAGGACGCGCGTGTGTGCGTCCGGCGATGGATATTCGGTTGTTTACGACGAGGGGAGCGACCCGGCGGGTCGCTCCCCAAACGTGTTAGCGGCGCAGGCCGAGGCGTTCGACGATCGACCGGTAGCGGTTGATGTCGGTCGCGGCCAGGTAGTTGAGCAGCCGGCGGCGTTGGCCGACGAGCAGGAGCAGCCCGCGGCGGCTGTGGTGGTCGTGCTTGTGGAGCTTGAGGTGCTCGGTGAGATCGCGAATGCGCTGACTCAGCAGAGCGACCTGCACCTCGGGCGAGCCGGTGTCACCTTCGGTGGTCCCGTAGTCGGTGATGATCTTCTTCTTGACATCCTGGGCCAACGGCACGGACGACTCCTCTGTGATCAGTGCAGGCGCGCTCCACCGGTCTTGGTCACGGCGGAAGGTCGGGACGCGTGCTGCGTCGGCGCGCGCGAGCGCACGCCAGAACTCAGGTTACCAGGATCTGCCTGATTGCCGTGCCGGTCGGGGCTGTGGGCCCGCGGGCGCCGGCCGTTCCTACAGTGGACGGATGGCCCCGTTCACCGTCAGCGTCGACTCGCCACTGCGCCCGCAGGAAGCGTGGCACCGGCTGACCGACTGGCCACAGCACGCCCGCTATGTTCCGTTGACGACGATTGTGGTCAGCCCGCCCGGCCCCAGCGCGGTAGGGACGGTGTTCACTGCACGCACCGGCCTGGGCCGCGCCGGGTTCGACGACCCGATGGAGATCGTCGAATGGCAGCCACCCGGCGACGACGGGCGGGGCCGGTGCCGGCTCGAGAAGCGCGGCCGGGTTGTGCTCGGTTGGGCCGAGCTCACGGTCGAGCCGCGCGGGTCGGGGTCACGGACGACGTGGCGCGAGCAGGCAAAGCCGGCGCGGCTGCCGGCGTTCGCCGACCGGGCGGCCACAGCGGCCGGGCGGCGGCTGTTCGGCCGGGTGCTCCGCAAGTTGCTTGACCCGTAATGGGACGTCAGCCCGCCGACGACCGGTCGGGCTAGGCACTGAACGGACGGCGCTGTTCGGCCACCGGCGGCGGCACCGGCTGCCCGTCGATCGTGCGCTTGGCCCGCCGCCGGTTCGAGCCTTCGATGTTGTTGCCTTTCTCTACGATGACCAGGTTGTGGTAGGCGTGCAGAGATCGGACGTGCTGGTCGGTGTAGGTCGGCACATAGTCGTCGTCCACGAACTCCTCCCAGTGCAGGCCGTCCACGAGATCCTTGACCATCGAGATGCTCGTGGTGGGGTCGGTCAGCAATTGACTGCCGCCCCAGACCGGCCAGTAGGACGTCTGGGTGTCCTCGATGGCGTAGACGCCGTCGTCCGGGAGCAGCGGGAACAGGTAGCGAAAGGATTCACGGATGTGTTCGGGCCGGTGACTGCCGTCGTCGACGATCACCTTCACTTCGCCGGCGTCGTCGATGATGCGCTGCAGGATCTCGTGATCGACCTGGCTGCCCCGGTAGCTGCGGATACGGCCGCCGTCGACGAACGACTTGTCCTCGATGTCGAGGCCGACGATCCGCGCGGACGGGAAGAACTCCTCCCACATGCCTAGCGATGCGCCGCCGCGGCCTTCGCGCTTGTAGCCGCCGATACCGAGCTCCAGCAGTGTGAAGGACTCGTCTCGCAGGTGCTGCAGATGCCGCTCGTAGTGCGGTGTGTAGAAGTGCCTCCCCCACTTGTCAGTGCGGTACTTCCTGGCGAGGTCGGTCAGCGAGGGCGCAGCGGCGCCCTTCGCCGGGCCTTTCCGAAGCGGGTCCCGCAGCCGCTGCCAGGTTGGTCCGGACACCCGCGGCTTGATCTGCTGGACGGCCAGTTTCTTGATCTCGTTGCGCAAAATCGGCCTCTCTCGGCAATGGCACGAGGAGCGCGGATCGTACCAACCGAGCCGCCGTGACGGCCTCAGCCGGCCAGCACCGATCGCGTCTGTGTGACGTCGTCGGCCATCTGCGTCACCAGTGCATCGACGCTGTCGAACTTCTCCATCCCGCGTAGCCGCTGGACGAATTCGATGCCCAGGGTCGCGCCGTACAGATCGCCCTCGAAGTCGAGCACGAAGGCCTCGACGCGACGCTGCCGGACCTCGAACGTCGGGTTGGTGCCGATCGAGATCGCGGCGTCACCCAGGGGCGGCCCGTCGCCGGTGCGACCCCATTCGTCGAGCCGCACGACCCGCCCGGCGTACACGCCGTCGGCCGGGATCGCGGTCCACGACTCGGTCCGCAGGTTGGCCGTCGGGTAACCGAGCTCGCGGCCGCGCTGGTCGCCACGTTCGACCACGCCGTCGACGCGGTGCGGGCGGCCCAACACCTGCGCGGCCGTCACGATGTCACCGGCGGTCACGCAGGACCGGACGTAGGTCGCGCTGAGCGGGGTCTCACCCTCGTGCAGCAGCGGGATGCCGTGCGCGGAGAAGCCGAAGCGGCGGCCGAGTCGCGCCAGCGTTTCGACGTCACCAGTGGCCTTGTGCCCGAAGCGGAAGTTCTCGCCGACGATGACGGCCGAGGCGTGCAGGCGGTCGACCAGCGCGTGGTGCACGAACTCGTCCGGGGGCATCTTCGAGAACTCGAGGGTGAACGGTAGGGCGCAGAAGACATCGACCCCGAGCTGCTCGACCAGTTCGGCCCGCCGCACGATGCTGGTCAGCACCGGCGGGTGGGAACCGGGCCGCACGACCTCCGACGGGTGCGGCACGAACGTGATCAAGACGCTGGGCAGACCGCGCGCGGCGGCCAGCTGCACCGCATCGGCGATGATTGCCTGGTGCCCGCGGTGGATGCCGTCGAAGACCCCGATGGTGACGACGCAGCGCCCCCACCCGGTGGGCACTGCGCCCAGTCCATGCCAGCGCTGCACGCGGGTGAGCCTAATGGGGTCAGCGAGCGAGCCCATACACGCGGTCGTGTCCCTGCGCCCAGCGCCGTCGACCGATCAGCCGCCGGGCGACTCGGGCCATCAGCGGAAGGCGGGGGCGTATTCCAGGCGCACGTCGCCCCACTGCGAGCGCAGGACGTCGGCCAATTGGCCGGCGAGCTCGGCCGCGGCCGGCAACTCGCTCGAACGCCGGGCCCGGTCGAGCCGGTGCGTGATCATCGCGCGTCGGGAGGGGGCACGTAGGTACCGGCCGGACAGCGGCTGCTCGGTCCCCAGCGCGTTGTCGAGGAACAGCATCGCCGACATCAGCGACCACCCGACCCCGGCCATCTCGACGTCACGCTCGAAGGTGGCGTCGGCGACCAGCGGAAAGGCCGCGCCGGCGACGCGTCGGTAGGCCGCGACCGCCGCGTCGGCGACGTCGTCGGGCAGCCGCCACGAGCACCAGCAGGTCGGAAACGGCACCCGCAGGTACGCGACATCCCAGGCGACGTGGCGCCATTGCGCGTTCTCGTAGTCGACGATCACCAGCCCGCCGTCGACGGTGACGTTGTCGTCCGGGCAGGCGTCGGCCGGGGTGAGCGCGGCGACGCCGTCGGCGCCGAGGCGGTGATAGAGCTCGCGCACCTCGTCGAACGCGCCGGCCGGCACGGCCACGCCGAGCGACCCGCAGGCGCGGTCGAGCACGCGCATCGCGTCGTCGATGTCGTTGCCGATCCGGGCCTCGTGCAGCGCCACGTCGCCCGCTCGCTCGTCGAGTGCGGCCCGGAAGTCGTCGCGCAGGCCGCGGGTCGCCACATGCACCGCCGCGATTGCCTCGGCCCAGCGTTGCAGCAAGGTCGCCGCCCGGTCGGGATCGCGCCCGAGCAGCACTTCGGCCAGGTTGTCGCCGGGCCCGGCGTCGGTCATGACGACGATCGCCGGATCCGGGCCGCTGGCCAGCAACCGGGGCGCGCCGAGCTCGGGCGGCAGGACGGTCAGGGCCGCCGTTTCGCGGGCCCAACCCTCCCCGCCGCCGAAGAACTGCTTGACGATGACGCTGCTCTCTCGACCCTCGGTGTCCGTGGCCCGGACACGCTGTACCGACGTCCGGTCGCTGCTGGCCAATTGATCCGGTTCGTCGAGACGGACGGACGGCAGCAGGGCGCGCGCAGCGGCCAACCCGTCCGACATGATCAGGTTCTACCCCACTGCGGCGAAAACCAGCACCGGACGGGCCCGGCCGTCCTGCTCCTGCAGCAGGGCCAACGCGGCGCCGTCGGGACCGAGGGCACCGTGGACGCCGCTGATTCCCCGCGCCTCGAGCGCCCGGCCGAACGACAGCTCGCGCGCCTCGGCGGCGTCGACGTCGCGTACCGGCATGGCCGCGCGGACGGCGAGCGGCAGCGGCAGCGTGACCGGGTCGGCGAGCGCAGCCAGGTCGTCGAGCGTGCGCGCGTCGGCCAGCGTGAACGGGCCGACGCGCGTGCGGCGCAACGCGGTCAGGTGGCCGCCGACCGCCAGCGCCGCGCCGAGGTCGCGGGCCAGGGCGCGCACGTAGGTCCCCGACGAGCACTCGACCAGTACGTCGACGTCGAGCAGGTCGGCGGTGGGCCGGGCGAAGGACGTCGCGGCGAAGGTGCGCACGGTCACCGGCCGGGCGGCGAGGTGCACGTCCTCGCCGGCGCGGACCCGACGGTAACCCGGTTGGCCGTCGACCTTGATCGCCGACACGGCGCTGGGCACCTGCGCGATATCACCGACGAAGACGCCCATCGCGGCTCGGACTGCGTCGTCGCTGACGCTGTGCGCGGAGAACGTGGCGATCGTCTCGCCTTCGGCGTCGTCGGTGATCGTGGTCTGGCCCAGTCGGATCGTCGCGTCGTAGGCCTTGTCGGTCAGGACCAGGTGGTGCAACAGGCGCGTCGCCGGCCCGACCCCCACGACCAGGACGCCGGTCGCCATCGGATCGAGGGTGCCGGCGTGCCCTACGCGCCGGGTCCCGGCCAGCCGCCGCAGCCGGGCGACCACGTCGTGCGACGTCCAGCCGGCCGGCTTGTCGACGACGACGAGACCGCCGGAGGGGTTGATCACCTGCCCAGCCTACGAACGCACACCGGTTACGACCCACTTGCTGCCGCGCGTGCGGACCAGCATGCCGACGAGGCGGACCGCGACGAAGGCCGCGAGCCCGGACCAGACCCCGCCGAGGCCCCAGTGCCACACCAGGGCGGCGATGGATAGCGGGGTGAACGCGCCCACCGCGGCGATGATCGTGATCGTGCGCAGGAAGCCGACGTCACCGGCCCCGATGAGCACGCCGTCGAGCGCGAACACGACGCCGGCCGCCGGCAGCATCGCGATGAACCACGGCCACAGCACGTGCGTCTGCGTCAGCACGTCCGGGGCCGACGTGAACAGCCGCGGGATCGCGAACCAGCCGGCCGCGAAGACGGCGGCGAAGGCGAGGCCGGCGTAGAGGCCCCAGCGGGCGACCTGCCAGGCCATGGCCCGGGCGGCGTCGCCGTCTGACGCGCCGAGCGCGGCGCCGACCAGGGACTGCGCGGCGATCGCGAACGAGTCGAGCAGCAGCGCCGTGAACTCCCACAGTTGCAGGCCGACCTGGTGGGCGGCGATCTGCGCGGTGCCGATGCGCGAGGCGACGGCGGCCGCAGTGAGGAACGCGACCTGGAAGGCGGCCGAGCGCAGGACGAGGTCGCGGCCGACCACCAACTGCGCGCGCATGAGGTGCCACACCGGCCGCAACGGCACCGCTGCACGGGGCAACGCGCGCAGGAACAGTCCGGCCCCGACCGCCTGGGCGGCGACGTTCGCGACGGCCGAACCGCTGAGGCCGAGACCGGCCGGGTAGACGAGCAGCGGCGATGCGATCGCCGACAGCGCGTTCGCCACCAGCACGATGACCACCGGCTCGCGCGTGCGCTGCACGCCGCGCATCCATCCGTTGCCGGCGAGCACGAGCAGCACTCCCGGCATGCCGAGCACCGCGATCCGGAACCACGCCTCGGCCGCGTGCTGGGTGGGATTCGCGCCGCCGGCCAGCAGCATGGTCAGCGGGCCGGCCAGCGCCTCGCCGACTGCGGCCATCGCCACGCCGATCCCGGCGGCGAGCCACGAGGCCTGCACGCCCTCGCCGATCGCGTCGGCCTCGCGGCCGGCACCGAACCAGCGCGCCGCCCGCGAGGTCGTGCCGTATTCCACGAAGGTGCCGACGACGGTCAGCAGGGCCATCAGGGCGGCGCCGACCCCGAGCCCGGCGAGCGGGCGCGGGCCGAGGTGCCCGACGACTGCGGTGTCGACGAGCAGGTAGAGCGGTTCGGCCGCAAGGACGACGAAGGCCGAGGCCGCCAGTGTCAGCAGCCGGCGGGCGTCGGGGGTGGCCGGCGCGGTGGTCAGTGCTGCCTGCCGAGCGTGGCGTCGTGCATCAGCTCGTCCCCGTCGCGCTGACCTGCTCGATGAGCCAGTCGCCGCCGACGAGCGCGACGCTCACGGCGAACCGGCCGTCGGTGACCACGGTCTTGGTGCCGGTCGCGCTGATCCGCTCGCCGGTCGCCGCGATCAGCATCGCGACGCGGTCGCCGGCGACGGATTCGATCGCCACCGCTGTCACGGCGCCGGTCAGGTCGTACTTGCCGCTGTTCATCGCCGCCTTCGTGCGGGCGAGACGAGGGACGAGGTCGGCGCGCAGGCCGGCCGTCGCGCCGTCGAGGGCGCGCTGCTGATCGGCGGCGAACTGCGCGCGGGTGAAGCTCAGCAGGTTGACGACCTCGTGCCGGCCGGCCTCGGCCGCCTTGCGCAGCGCCGCGTTGCCCGGCGGCACGCCGGCGCTGGCGTCCTCTTCGAGCCGGCTGATCAGGAAGCGGTCGCCGACCTTCTGCAGGGTCGCGGTGAGGGTCAGCGGATCGGCCTGCTGCCCACCGGAGTTGGTCTTGTGTTCGATCCCGAACACCAGCACCGTCGCCTGTTTCCCGTCCGCGGCCACTTTGCCGATGCCGATCTTTAGCAGGTCGAAGGTCTGGACGACGCGGCCGCGGACCACGCTCGCCGCGTTGTCGCCGGTCAAGGCCTGCCGGTACGACGCCCGGTACGCGCCGGTGGTGACCTGCAGCCCGTTGCTCAACGCGTCCGGCAACGAGCGGTAGTCGTAGGACGTGACCGCCTGGACGCCGGCGGTGGCCGCGGCCACGTAGGACGAGACCAGGCCCGGGTCGTCGAGCCGGGCTGCGGTCGCCCCGGTCGCCGCGCGCTGTGGCGAATCGCTGCCGCTGAACGCGAGCACGATGCTCGCGGTGGCCGCGCCGACGGCCACGAGCAGCCCCACGATGATCACCAGCACTGCGTGGCGGGTGGACATGCTCACCGGGAGACCAGTGGACGGAACATGATGTGCAGGTCGACGTAGCCAGCAACCGGGTGCCGGAACCCGCCGGGCACCAGCCCGATCGTGGTGAAGCCGAGTCGCCGGTAGAGCTCGATAGCAGGCCAGTTCGTCGCCGCCACGGCGTTGAACTGCATGCCGCGGTAGCCCAGCTCTGCGGCGCGGTCCAGCGAGTGCTCGACGAGGGTACGTCCGACACCCTGCCCGCGGGCCGCGGCCGAAACCATGTACGAGCCGTTCACGATGTGTGAGCCGGCGCCGGGGTGGTTCGGGCTGAGGTGATAGATCCCGAGGACCTGACCGTCGCCGCCCTCGGCGAACCACGTCTCGTCCTGCGGGCCGCCCAGCCACGAGGCCAGCGACTGCTCGTAGGTGGTGTCCGGCTCGTAGGAGTAGGTGTCGCCGGTGGCGACCACTGCGTGCCAGAGCGGCCAGATCCGCGGCCAGTCGGCGGCGCTCGCCCGACGGATGAGCCGGCCGTTCGTCGCCGTCACCCCGTCGGTGTCGCGATCGGCCGCATCAGCCGGACGCGGCGTCGTCATCATCGTCGGCGACGCGGGGCTTGCGGTAGGGGTCGGCTTCCCAGGCGGGCTTGGCGTCGCGGCGGGTGGCTTCGACCTCAGCGTCGGCCGCCGCGGCCACCGCCAGCAGCTCGGCGATGTGCTTCGCGGTCTCTGGGACGACGTCGGCCTCGAAGGTGATCGTCGGGGTGAAACGCACGCCGGTCTGGCGGCCGACCTCGCTGCGCACGACGCCCTTCGCCGACTCGAGCGCGGCCGCCGACGCGACGCGCTCCTCATCCGTGCCGAGCACCGTGTAGAAGACGGTGGCCTCGTGCAGGTCGCCGCTCACCCGCACGTCAGTGATCGTCACCATGCCCAGCCGCGGGTCCTTGACCTGCATCTCGAGCACGGTGGCCACGATCTGCTTGATCCGCCCGGCGAGTCGCCGAGCGCGTGGTCCGTCCGCCATCGTCGTCGTCCTTCCTATGCCAAGTCGCCTATGCCAAGTCGTCGTCGTCGAGCACCCGGGTGCGCGCCCCGAGCAATTCCACCTCGGGTCGCCCGGCGATCAACCGCTCACACGCCGCCAGCACCTCGACCACGTGTGCGTGCTCGCCAGCCACCACCGCGACCGAGACCTCGGCCCGCCGGTGCAGTTCCGCCGACCCCGTCTCGGCCGCCGACACATCGAACCGCCGCCGAAGTTCCGCGACAATGGGCCGCACCAACGACCGCTTCTCCTTAAGCGAATGCACATCCCCCAAAAGAAGATCACAGCGCAAAGTCCCTACCACCAAACTCCATCCCCCCTAAGCAGCCCGAATGCGGCGCCAACAACGCAGGCGGAGTCGGGAGTGGGCGATTCGAGAACGTAAGAAACGCTCTGCCAGTGAACGAATCGCCCACTCCCGGCGCAGCCGAACTCAGGTACGAGGCTTTTCCCGAAGCTCAAACGTCTCAATAACGTCATCGATCTTGATGTCATTGAACGATCCCAGCCCGATACCGCATTCGAAGCCGTCCCGAACCTCGGTCGCGTCATCCTTGAACCGCTTGAGCGAATCGACGGTGAGGTTGTCGGCGACGACGGTGCCGTCGCGGACCAGGCGGGCCTTGCTGTTGCGCCGGATGAGCCCGGTGCGGACCAGCGAACCGGCGATGTTGCCGATGCGCGGGACCCGGAAGACCTCGCGGACCTCCGCCGTACCGAGCTGAACCTCTTCGAACTCGGGCTTGAGCATGCCCTTGAGCGCAGCTTCGATCTCCTCGATGGCCTGATAGATGACCGTGTAGTACCGGACATCGACGCCCTCGCGCTCGGCCGCCTCACGGGCCTTGCCCTCGGGCCGCACGTTGAAGCCGATCACGACGGCATCCGAGGCGATCGCCAGGTTGATGTCGTTCTCGGTGATCGCACCGACCCCGCGGCCGATGACGCGCAGCGACACCTCTTCGCGGTCCTCACCGATGTCGATGTTGACCAGGGCATCCTCGAGCGCCTCGACCGAACCCGACACATCGCCCTTGATGATGAGGTTAAGTTGGTCGACCTCGCCGGCCGCGAGCGCCTTGTCGAGGTCGTCGAGCGACACCCGACGACGCGACGACGCGAGTTGCGCGTTGCGTTCGCGGGCCTCGCGGCGGTCGGCGATCTGCCGGGCGATGCGGTCCTCTTCGACGACGAGGAACGAGTCGCCGGCACCGGGCACGGACGTCAGTCCGAGCACCTGCACCGGACGGGCCGGGCCGGCCTCGTCGATGTTGTCGCCGTTCTCGTCCAACATCGCGCGGACACGTCCGTAGGCATCGCTGGCCACGACCGAGTCACCGATCTTGAGCGTGCCGCGCTGCACGAGCAGCGTGGCCACCGGACCGCGACCCCGATCGAGCCGGGCCTCGATGACGATGCCCTGAGCGTCCTGCTCCGGGTTGGCCCGCAGGTCGAGCGCGGCGTCGGCGGTCAGCAGGATGCCCTCGAGCAGGTCGTCGATGTGCAGGTTCGAGCGGGCTGAGACGTCGACGAACAGCGTGTCGCCGCCGTACTCCTCGGCGACCAGCCCGTATTCGGTGAGCTGCTGGCGTACCTTGGCCGGGTTGGCGTCCTCCTTGTCGATCTTGTTCACCGCGACGACGATCGGGACGCCGGCCGCCTGGGCGTGGTTGAGCGCCTCGATGGTCTGCGGCATCACGCCGTCGTCGGCAGCAACGACCAGCACGACGATGTCGGTGGTCGCCGCCCCACGGGCACGCATGGCGGTGAACGCCTCGTGACCCGGGGTGTCGATGAAGGTGATCGGTCGGTCCCGGCCCTCATGCTCGACGTGGACCTGGTAGGCGCCGATGTGCTGGGTGATGCCACCGGCTTCGTCGCCCATGACGTTGGTCTTGCGGACCGCGTCCAACAGCCGCGTCTTGCCGTGGTCGACGTGACCCATCACGGTCACGACCGGCGGCCGGGCAACGAGGCTGTCGTCCTCGCCCACGTCCTCACCGAAGGTGAGATCGAAGGTTTCGAGCAGCTCGCGGTCCTCGTCCTCGGGGCTGACGACCTGCACGGCGTAGTTCAGCTCGGCGCCGAGCAGCTGCAGCGTGTCCTCGTTGACCGACTGGGTCGCGGTGACCATCTCGCCGAGGTGGAACATCACCTGGACGAGCGAGGCCGGGTTGGCGCCGATCTTGTCGGCGAAGTCGGACAGCGACGCGCCACGGGGCAGCCGCAGCACCTCACCGTTGCCGCGCGGCACCTGCACGCCGCCGATGGACGGGGCGGACATGTTGTCGAACTCGGCTCTGCGCTGCTTCTTGCTCTTGCGACCACGGGCCGAGGGGCCACCGCGCCGACCGAACGCGCCGGCCGTGCTGGCACCGCGACCACCGCGACCACCGCCACCGGGACGACCACCCGGGCCGCCGCGGTAGGGACCGCCGCCACCGGGGGGACCGCCGGGCGCGCCGCCCGGAGCGCCGCCAGGGCCACCGCCACCGGGACCGCCGCGGAAACCCCCGCCGCCACCACCGGGACGAGCGGCGGGTGCGCCGCTGCGCCCACCGGGACCGCCCGGACGAGCGCCGGGACCGCCGCCGGGGCCGGGGCCACCGCCGGGGCCACCGCGGTCACCGGGCCGAACCGGCATCATGCCGGGGTTCGGCCGCGGCGGCATCATGCCGGGATTGGGGCGCGGGCCGCCGGGACGCTGGGGCACGTTGCCCGGACCGCCGGGCTGGCGGGGCATGACCGGACGCGGCGCTGGGGTGCCGCCACCGACACCGAACGGGTTATTGCCCACGCGTGGGCCGGGACGCGGTCCGGCCGGAGCGGCGGGGCGCGACGGCGCTGACTGGTCCGCCGGCGCGGCCGATGCCGCCGGAGCGACGGGAGCCGCGGGAGCGGTAGCGGGCGCAGCGACGGGAGCGGCCGGCCCCGCAGGCGGGGCGGCCGGGGCGCTGGGCGCGGGTGGCGCAGGGACGATCACGGCCTGGGGCTCAGGTACGGGGGGGGACTGGGTCGACTGCGCCGGCGGCGCGACGGGCTGGTCGGCCGGCTGCTCGGCGGCCGGCGCCGCCGCCTTCTTGGCCGGCGCGCGCTTCTTCGGTGCGGCGGGCTGGGCGTCCGGGAATGCCTCCCGAAGCTTGCGGGCGACCGGAGCCTCGACCGTCGACGAGGCAGTCTTGACGTACTCACCCATAGCGGTGAGCTTCTCGATCGCTTCCTTGCTGCTGATCCCGATCTCTTTGGCGAGAGCGGATACGCGGGTCTTGCCTGGCACGTGTCTCCTTCGGAAGGGACCGTGCGGGCAACCCGCCGATCCCGTTAGGGGGTGGACTTACTCATTGCTGGCGCTTCATCGAGTGCCCATAGCTCGTCATCTCCTGCGGGGTTCCGCTGGTGGTCCGATCACCGTAATGCTCCGCGAGGTACTCGACGACCGGAGCCGGGTCCAGCGCGCGGGACACCTGCAGTGCCCGGGCGAAGGCCCGACGCCGCTGCGCGAGTTCAGCGCATCTCGGGTCGCGGTGCAACCAAGCACCTCGGCCCGGGAGGCGCCGGCGCGGGTCAGGCACGACCTTCCGGCCCCCGGCATCGCCGGCACCGTCGGCCGCATCCGGCGCCACGACGACGCGGAGCAGTTCGGCGGCCATCGCTCGTTGCCGGCACCCGATGCACGTTCGAAGTGGGCCCTGTGGGTTCACAGCTGCCCGAATCGCCCGGTGTCGGATGCCGTCGACACACCGACGGCCACGCGCAAGCCTACTCCCCGGGGCCCGGTGCAGCCGATTCGGTCGCTGCGACCGGCCGTGCTGTGGCAGGGGCAGCGTCGGGCGCATCGCCCGTAGCATCGCTGTGGATGTCGATGCGGTGCCCGGTGAGCCGGGCGGCGAGCCGCGCATTCTGGCCCTCGCGGCCGATGGCCAGCGAGAGCTGGAAATCGGGGACAACGACCCGGACGGCCAGCGTGGCGGGGTCGACCAGCACGGTGGAGACGACGTGGGCCGGGGACAGCGCGTTGCCGACGTAGGTCGCGGCATCATCGGCCCAGTCGATGATGTCGATCTTCTCGCCGTGCAGTTCGGCCACGACGTTACGCACCCGCTGGCCCATGGGCCCGATGCAGGCGCCCTTTGCGTTGAGACCGTCCACCTCGGTGCGCACGGCGATCTTCGAACGATGCCCGGCCTCGCGCGCGACCGCGACGATCTCGACGCTGCCGTCGGCGATCTCAGGGACCTCGAGCGCGAAGAGCTTCTTCACGAGGTTGGGGTGCGTGCGGCTCACCGTGACCTGCGGGCCGCGCGCACTGCGAGTGACCCCGACGACGTAGGCGCGCAGCCGGGTGCCATGGGTGTACTGCTCGCCCGGGACCTGCTCGGACTGCGGCAGGATCGCTTCGATCTTGCCTATGTCGACGAGGACGAGACCGCGCTGCGCGGCCTGCGCGTCGGCCTGGACGACGCCGGTCACGATGTCGCCCTCGCGTCCGGAGTACTCGCCGAAGGTCTGGTCGTGCTCGGCATCGCGGAGCCGCTGCAGGATCACCTGGCGCGCAGTCATGGCCGCTACCCGTCCGAAGTCGGTCGGGGTGTCGTCATACTCCTCGACGACAGAACCGTCGGCGTCGAGATCCTGAGCCCACACGACGACCTCGCCCGACTTGCGGTCGATGTCCACGCGCGCGTGGGGCATGGAATGCGGGGTGTGCTTATAGGCGCTGAGCAGTGCCGTTTCCAGTGCACCAAGCAGGTGCTCGAACGGAATCTCCTTCTCGCGTTCGATGCTGCGCAGCGCGGCGAGGTCGACTGAGACCATGACTACTCCGCCCCCTCTGCCTCGCCGGATCCGATCCGGTTGAACTCGACCTGCACCTTGCCGCGGCCCAGTTCGGGCCACCCGGCAGTGATGATCTTGCCGTCGACATCGAGGCGGATCCCGTCCGCGTCCACGTCGGCCACCCGGCCGGTGACCGCCCGACCGGCGACCGCGACGGCCACCAGCCGGCCGTGGGCGCGGCGCCAATGACGCGGTTCGGTCAGGGGCCGATCGACGCCGGGCGAGCTGACCTCGAGTACGTACGACCCGCTCAGGATCCGGCCCGCGGCCGCTCCTTCGGCGTCCCCGTCGAGCGCGTCGGAGACGATGCGACTCACGACGGCCACGGCGTCGAGATCGATGCCGCCGTCGGCGTCGACGATCACCCGGACCAGGCTGCGCCGCCCGGCGGCGGTGACGGTGATGTCCTCGAGGTCGTAGCCGGCGTCGGTGACGAGCGGGTCGAGAACCTCGAGCAGGTGCTCTCGGGCCTTAGCCGCGGACGCACTGGCTGTCGCGGGCGGCATGGTCGCTCCTGTCCGTACGGCTGCAGTTGTGAGCAGCGAGCCTATCGGCTCTGCCAAGGTGTCCGATCCGCTCTGTCAGGATGACCTGCGATATGGACGACGACACCGACGGCGCGACGCCGCCCGCCGAGCAGCCCACGACCGAGTTACCGGTTCTGTCCGACCGGCGTAACGCAGCCCCGGAACAGGCCCTCCCGGCCCCGACGTCGCAGGCCGAGCGTCGGCCCGCGGGCAGGCACCGCCACACGCCCGCGCGACGCTGGTTCCTGGTCGGTTCCGGGGCGGTGCTCGCCGGTGCCGGGGCCGGGGTCGCCGCCGAACTCGTGCAGCGCCGCACCCGTACAGTGCCGGCGCCCCCGCGCGCGCTCGTTGCCGCGGCGGCCGCCGAACGGACGCTGATCGCCGACCTGGACGCCACCACCGGCGGCACACCCGAGGTCCGCCGGCTCATCACCCAGGCCCGCGCCGACCACGTCGCGCATCTGCGGGCGCTGGACGCGCTCGTCGCCGACTACGGCACCCCGCCCACCGCCTCGGCCGCCGCGTCGAGCCGGCCGAAGGGCACCCCCCGCACTCGCCAACAGCTGCGGGCCGCCGAGGGGCTGGCCGCAACCGCGGCGGCCCGGCGCGCGGGCGGTTTCAGCGGCGCCCGCGCAGCCCTGCTGGCCAGCATCGCCGCCTGCGAGGCAACCCACGCGGACCTGCTGGCGTGACGGCGACCCGCGACGCCCAGCTCGACGCTGCGTGGCAGGCCGCGCTCGCGGCCGAACACCAGGCCGTCTTCGGCTACGACCTGCTGGGTCCGCACCTGGCGGCCGCGGACCGACCCCTCGCCCGCGCGGCCCAGAAGCGGCACGCCGCGCTGCGCGACGGCACCGCGGCCGCCATCACGGCCGGGCACCTCACGCCCGTCGCCGCACAGGTGGACTATCCGGCGCTCTACCCGGTCGCCGACGCCACGGCCGCCCGCCGGCTGGCGGTCCGTCTCGAGGACGACTGCGCCGGGGCCTGGCGCTATCTGTACCTGCGCGCGGCCTCCACGCCCGGCCCGACGGCCCGCTCGTTGCGTACGGCGGCCCAGGCCGGCCTGACCAGCAGCGCGGTCCGCGCCGCCCGCTGGCGCGCCGTGCTGACACCAACCCACGCCACCGTCGCCTTTCCCGGGCTCTGACGGGAGCGCCGTCCGCGCCGGTCCCGCCTTCCCAGGGTTCAGACGCCGGCTGACTCCGGCGCCTGGCTGAACTGCGCGCGATACAGCCGCTCGTAGGCACCGTGGCGAGCGAGCAGATCGGTGTGGTTACCCTGCTCGACGATCTTGCCGTCCTCCATCACCAGGATCATGTCGGCATCGCGGATCGTCGACAGCCGGTGCGCGATGACGAAGCTGGTGCGATTGGCCCGCAGGGCCGTCATCGCCTGCTGGACCAGCAGTTCGGTGCGGGTGTCGACGGCGCTGGTCGCCTCGTCGAGGATCAGCAGGGCCGGCTGCGCGATGAACGCGCGCGCAATCGTGATCAGCTGCTTCTGCCCGGCACTGAGATTGTCGGCCTCTTCGTCGATGACCGTGTCGTAGCCGTCGGGCAGCGACTGCACGAAGCGGTCGACGTAGCTCGCCTGCGCGGCATCGAGGATCTGCTGCTCCGAGGCCCCCGGACGTCCGTACGCGATGTTGTCGCGGATCGTGCCGCCGAACAGCCAGGTGTCCTGCAGCACCATCCCGATCTCGCCGCGCAGGTCCTCGCGGCGCATCGCCGCGATATCGACACCGTCGAGAGTGATGCGGCCGGCGTCCAGTTCGTAGAAGCGCATGACGAGGTTGACGAGCGTGGTCTTGCCGGCGCCGGTGGGGCCGACGATCGCCACCGTGTGCCCGGGGTCGGCGAGCAGCGACAGGTCGTCGATCAGCGGTTCATCAGGTTCGTAGCGGAACGAGATGTGCTCGAACTCGACGCGCCCGTGCCGCTCGGCCGGGACCTCGGCGTCGACGGGGTCAGAGCTCTGCTCGGCGGCGTCGAGCAGGTCGAAGACCCGCTCGGCCGACGCCACGCCGGACTGCAGCAGGTTGGCCATCGACGCGACCTGGGTGAGCGGTTGCGTGAACTGGCGCGAGTACTGGATGAAGGCCTGGACATCGCCGAGGCTCATCGAACCCGACGCGACGCGCAGGCCGCCCACCACGGCGACCGCGACGTAGTTGAGGTTACCGATGAACATCATCGCCGGCATGATCAGGCCGGAGACGAACTGCGCGCCGAAGCTGGCCTCGAACAGTTTCTCGTTGTGCGCGGCGAAGGCCTTCTCGGTCTCGCGCCGGCGGCCGAAGACGGTGACCAGCTCGTGGCCGGTGAACGTCTCCTCGATGTGCGCGTTGAGCCGGCCGGTCGTCTTCCACTGGGTGACGAAGTGCCCCTGCGAGCGCCGCGCGATCGTCTTGGTCACGAACATCGACAGCGGGATCGTCACCAGTGCGATCAGCGCCAGCAGCGGCGAGATCACGAACATCATCGTCACGACCCCGACGACGGTGAGCAGCGAGGTGAGCAGCTGGCTCATCGTCTGCTGCAGTGTCTGCGAGATGTTGTCGATGTCGTTGGTGACGCGGCTGAGCACCTCGCCGCGGGACTGCTGGTCGAAGTACGGCAGCGGCAGCCGGTTGAGCTTGTCTTCGACGTCGGCGCGCAGCCGCAGGATCGTGCGCTGTACGACCCCGTTGAGTACGTAGCCCTGCAGCCACGACAGAACCGCACCGCCGATGTAGACGGCCAGGGCCAGCAGCAGCACGTGCCCGAGCGCGCCGAAATCGATACCGCGACCGGGAACGACGTGCATCTGCCGCAGGAGCCCGGCAACGTTGTTGTCGCCACGGGCGCGGGCGGCAGCTACCGCGTCGGCGGCCGACAGCCCGGCCGGCAACCGATCGCCGAGGAAACCCGCGAAGATCAGGTTGGTGGCGCGGCCGAGGATGCGCGGGCCGATGACCATTAGCGTCACGCTGGCGACGGCGAGGATCAGCACGGCAATGGCCAGCGGGCCTTCGGGACGCAGGCGCCGCATCAGCCGGCGGGCCGAGGGGCCGAAGTCCATCGACTTCTCGGCCGGCATGCCGGCGGTCATCCACGGCGGGCCGCCGCCGCGCCGCGCGGCCGCGCCGGCCGGCGGCAGCCGCGACGGCAGGACGGGCTTGCCGTTCGGCCCGGCTTTGCCGAGGTTAATCGGTTTGCTCACGCGGCATCCTCGGCCGACAGCTGGCTGTGCACGATCTCGGCGTAGGGCGGGCAGCCGCGGACCAGTTCGTCATGCGTGCCGTCGCCGACGATCTCGCCGGCCTCGAGGACGAGGATGCGGTCGGCGTCGAGGATCGTCGACACCCGCTGGGCCACGACGAGCACGGCCGACTGGGCCGTCACCGGCCGCAGCGCGGCCCGCAGCCGGGCGTCGGTTCCCGGGTCGAGCGCGGAGAACGCGTCGTCGAACACGTAGATCTCGGGTTCGCGCACCACCGCCCGCGCGATCGCCAGCCGCTGCCGTTGCCCGCCGGACAGGTTCGTCCCGCCCTGCGCGATA
>CAXTHY010000064.1:17677-22327 GCA_964244175.1 uncultured Jatrophihabitans sp.
CGAACTCGCGGGCCTGGGCGATCTCGAGCGCGCGCCAGAGGTCGTCGTCGGTGGCGTCCGGCTTGCCGTGGCGCAGCGTGCTGGCGACCGTCCCCGAGAACAAGTAGGCGCGCTGCGGCACATAGCCGAGTCGGCTCGCGAGCACGTCGGGATCCAGGCGGCGCACGTCCACGCCGTCGACGAGCACCGTCCCCTCCGACACGTCGACCAGGCGGGCGACGAGCGAGACCAGCGTCGTCTTGCCGGCGCCGGTGCTGCCGATGATCGCTGTCGTGGCGCCCCGCTCGGCCGTGAAGCTGATGGCCGACAGCACCGGCGCCGCGGCACCGGGGAACGCGAAGGAGACGCCGCGGAACTCGACCTGCCCGGCGACCTCGAGTTCGGTGATCGGATCGAGCGGCGAAACGACGGACGAGTCGGTGTCGAGAACTTCGGCGATGCGCTCGGCGCACACCGCGGCGCGCGGGATCATCATCAACATGAAGGTGCCCATCAGCACCGACATGAGGATCTGGGCGAGGTAGTTCAGGAACGCGGTCAGCGACCCGACCTGGATCGCGCCCGAATCGACCCGCGACGCACCGAACCACAGCACCGCGACGCTCGACACGTTCAGCACCAGCATCACGGTCGGGAAGATCAGCGCCATCAGCCGCCCGGCCCGCACCGAGGTGTCGGTCAGCTGCTTGTTGGCGACGCCGAAGCGCTGCGTCTCGACCGGCTCGCGGACGAAGGCCCGCACCACTCGTACGCCAGAGATCTGCTCGCGCAGCACCCGGTTCACATTGTCGATGCGGTCCTGCATGAGCCGGAACTGCGGCACCATCTGCCGCACGATCAGCGCAATCAGGACCGCCAGCACCGGGACGCTGACCGCGAGCAACCACGACAGCCCGGCGTCCTCACGGATCGCCATGATCACGCCGCCGACGGCCATGATCGGCGCGGCCACCATCATCGTCGACGTCATCACGACGAGCATCTGCACCTGCTGCACGTCGTTGGTCGTGCGGGTGATGAGCGACGGCGCACCGAACTGTGCCATCTCGCGCATCGAGAACGTCCCGACCTGGTGGAACAGCGCGGCGCGCACGTCGCGGCCGAAGCTCATCGCTGTGCGGGCACCGAAGTACACGGCGATGACCGAACAGACGATCTGGACGACGCTGACTGACAGCATCCAACCGCCGGTGCGCAGAATGTAGCCGGTGTCGCCGGTGGACACGCCATTGTCGATGATGTCGGCGTTGAGAGTGGGCAGGTACAGGGCGGCAATCGTCCCGGCGAGTTGCAGCCCGACGACGGCCAGCAACCAGCGTCGGTACGGACGAAGGTGCTGCCGCAGCAGCCGCACGAGCATGAGACTCCTCGGTGATTCGGTATCGGGCCGAGCGGGCGGGCCGGCCCTGGCCCGGCCCGCACACCACGATGTCAGACCAGAGCGTCCACCACCGCCACGAGATCAGCCAGCCGCTGGATGACAGCGTCGGCCTCGCCCTCGACCGGACCCTTCTGGACGTCGGGGATGTCGCTGTGCGGCAGCAGGACGGCGTGCATGCCGACGGACTTGGCGCCGTGGATGTCGTCGAACGGCCGGTCGCCGACGAATACCGCCTGCGCCGGCTCGGGGACGTCAACTGCGTCCAGGGCGGCTCGAAACGCCTCGGGGTGCGGCTTCGTCCACGGGATCTCGGACGTGTAAACGGCACCGTCGATGGCCTCGAGGATGCCGTCGCGGGCGAAGATCCGCTCGTGCTCGGCGCGCGACCAGATGGTGTTGGACAGCACGCCGATCTTGAGCCCGCGCTCGCGCAGCGCCGCGAAGACGGCCGGCGCGTCGGGATCGAGGTAGGTGTGCGGCTCCCACCAACGGCTGAACGCGGCGACCATCTCATCGGTGTGGGCGATGCCGACGGCGGCGAAGACCTCGGCGAGCCGGCCGCTGCGGTGCTCGTCGCGGGAGCGAGCCCAGATCTCGTGCTCAGCGGCCAGCAGGCGATCAGCCAGCTCGGTGTCGTCGACCGCCGCGATCCAGGCCTCCCGCGGCTCGACGTTGTGCCACGGCGTCAGGGTGCCGCCCCAGTCGAAGATCACTGCAGAGATAGCCACGCCCCGCAGCCTACGAACCCGGGCCGACCAATTTCGCCCGCCCGCCCTCTTCTCGGGTGCTGAGCTGACCAGTTTCGCGGCCCGAAAGTGGTCAGCTCGGCACCCGAGAAGAGGGCGGGGGGTACGGGCGGGGCGGGGCGGGCGGTCAGAACAGGATGGTCGAGAGCGTGGCGACCTCGCGCATGCCGATCCGCTCATACATCCGCCGGGCGGCGACGTTGAAGTCGTTGACGTAGAGGCTCACCGTCGGGGCGAGGGAGAGCGCGTGCTGCAGCACGCCTGGCATCGCGGCCGTGCCGATGCCCCGGCCCCGGGCGTCGGGGCGCACCCACACGCCCTGCACCTGGCAGGTGTGCTCGGACACCGCGCCGATGTCGGCCTTGAACAGCACCTGTCCTTCGGCGTCGAGGATGCCGAAGGCGCGACGCTCCTGGATCTGCCCGGCCACGCGTCGTTGGTACTCCGCACCGCTGATGCCGTTGCCCACCAACGGGGAGACGCCGAGTTCCTCGCTGAACATCGCGACGGCCGCGGGCAGGTACGCCGATAGCTCGTCGGGACGGATCGGGCGCACTCGTTCGTCGCCGCCCGGTGGGCAGGTCGCGGCGTCGATCATCAACAGGGGTTGCGACGCCCGGATCGTCCGGGCCGGCCCCCATGTGGGCGCCAGCACGTCCCAGATCGCCCGCACCGCGTCGACCCGCCCGACGACCGACGTGCACGGCCGGCGCTGCTCGCGCAGGCGCTCGGCCAGGGCCTGCCACTGCGGCGCCGACCCGCCCACCGGCAGCAGGTTCCCGCCGTTGAACAGAGCCGCGGTCAACTCGCCGTGCTCGGCCCGCACGCCGTACGTCGCCCCACCGAACACGCGGGGCGCGAGGGTGTCGGTGGCCCGCAGCCGAGAGGCCAGCACCGCGTTCACCGTCGGATCGGCGTCCAGCAGCCGGGTGAGGTCAGCCCGGTCGGCATCGCTGAGCACTTGGACCCGCACCGGGGAGCACTCGACCTCCCGGCCTAGCAGAGCGCCGCCCATGTCACGGACGTTACCCAGCCGCGCCGCCCACAACGCACCGGCTCGACCTCTCCCCGGCGCGCACCGACGATGGCAAGATCGGCGCCATGCAGGTAGAGCTTCGGCACGCCCCGGCGTTCACCGTCGCCCGGTGTGCCCTGACGGGTAACGAGTCGGTCCGCGTCGAGGGCGGCGCGATGATCGCGCACAGCGGCGGTGTGCAACTCGAGTCGAGAGCCGAAGGCGGCATCATGGCCGGGCTCAAACGCAGCGTGCTGGGCGGCGGCTCGTTCTTCGTCACCACCTACACCGCGCCGGCGCAGGGCGGTTGGGTCGACGTCGCCGGCGTGCTGCCCGGTGACACCGTGTCGATCGACGTCACCCCCAGCCAGCCGTTCTTCCTACGCCGCGGCAGCTGGATCGCCAACTCGACCGGCGTGCAGATCGACACGCAGTGGGGCGGCATGGCCAACCTGTTCGGCGGTGAGGGCGGCTTCGGCTTCCGGGCCAGCGGCCAGGGCCAGGCGCTGGTCAGCATCTACGGTGCGGTCGACATCCTCGACCTCGAGCCGAACGAGGTCGTCACCATCGACACCGGGCACGTGGTCGCCTACGCGCTGGACGTGCGCTTCCAGATGCGTAAGGCCGCGCCCGGCATGATCCAGTCGATGAAATCCGGCGAGGGCTGGGTCTTCGACTTCTACGGCCCCGGCCGGGTGCTGCTGCAGTCCCGCAACCCCGACGCCTTCGCGTCGTGGGTCGCACAGACCAACCCGAGCGAGCAGCCCCGCGAGGGGATCGGCGGCCTCGGCGGCAACGCCGGTGGCGGGCTCGGGCGCCTGTTCACCTGAGCGGGCGACTCAGAACGACTCGTTGCCGCGCTGTTTCTCCTCGTTGCGGTCGACGCCGTCGTCACGCGGCGACTGCTCATCCTTCGGCTTCTCGGGGGTGTCGGGTTGGATCTGCTGCGAGGCCTTTTGCTCGTCCGGTTCGCCCATGACGTTGACCCTAGTGGTCAGGTGACCGAGACGGTGGGGCTACCCGTCTCGCCCATCTCCTCGGCCATCCGCAGCGCCTCTTCGATCAGCGTCTCGACGATCTGCGATTCCGGGACGGTCTTGATGACCTCGCCGCGCACGAAGATCTGGCCCTTGCCGTTGCCCGACGCCACGCCGAGGTCGGCCTCGCGCGCCTCGCCCGGCCCGTTGACGACGCAGCCGAGGATGGAGAGCGACATCGGCGTCGAGATGTGGCGCAGCCGGTCCTCCAGCGTCTCGACCGTGCGGATCACGTCGAAGCCCTGGCGCGCGCAGGACGGGCACGACACCACGCGCACCCCGCGCACGCGCAGCCCGAGCGACTTCAGGATCTCGTAGCCGACGCGCACCTCCTCCTCGGGCTCGGCCGAGAGCGAGACGCGGATCGTGTCGCCGATGCCGAACCACAGGAGCGAGCCCATCCCGATCGACGATTTGACCGTCCCACCGATCAGCCCGCCCGCCTCGGTGATGCCGAGGTGCAGCGGGCAA
>CAXTHY010000065.1:0-3361 GCA_964244175.1 uncultured Jatrophihabitans sp.
AAACGCTGCATGCCGGCGCCGGCGCCGCCGCGGCCGTCGTGGATGCGATAGGTGCCCGCGCTGTGCCACGCCATCCGGATGAAGAACGGCCCGTAGTGGCCGAAGTCCGCCGGCCACCAGTCCTGCGAGGTCGTCATGACCTGCTCGATGTCGGCCTTCAGGGCGGCGAGATCGACGGTCTTGAACGCAGCCGCGTAGTCGAAGTCGGCATCCATCGGGTTGCCGACCGCCGAATGCTTGCGCAGGATCTTGAGGTTGAGCGTCTTTGGCCACCAGTCACGGTTGCTCCCGCCCTCGACCGGGTACGGGCGGCGATCGGACGCGACCGGGCACTTGGCTTCGTCACTCGCCTCCGGCTCATTCATTTCTCCGACTTCGGCGTCAGGCTTCTCAGTCATGCGGATCCTTCCGGGATCGAGGGTTTGAGCAGGTTCAGGAACTGCGGGCAGCGGAGCAGGCGGGGCACAGGCCCCAGTAGACGACCTCGGCCTCGTCGATCACGAAGCCGTGGTCGCTGGACGCCGTGAGGCACGGCGTGTGGCCGACTGCGCAGTCGACATCGGCGATGGTGCCGCACGACCGGCACACGACGTGGTGGTGGTTGTCGCCGACCCGCGACTCGTAGCGCGCGGGGGAGCCCGCCGGCTCGATGCGTCGCACCAGGCCAGCGCTCGTCAGCGCGTTCAGTACGTCGTAGACGGCTTGCTTCGACAGCTCACCGAGAACGTGACGCGCGTGGACGGTCAACTGGTCGGTGTCGGCGTGTGGGTGCTCGTACACGGCCGACAGCACGGCCACCCGAGGACGTGTCACCCGCAACGCCGCCGCGCGCAACACGCGCTCGACGTCGAATTGCGTGGGCACCGACCCAGTATCGCGCGATAGTCTGGAATCAGTCAAGTCTAGGGTGTTCGTCGGCCCCGGTGTCCGTTGTGGTGCAGGGCACCGGCTCGGGGCAGTGAGTGAGTACGTGGGGCGGGTACATCAACAGCTGATTGGGTGGCGTCGAGACCACGGCAGATCCTCGATCACCAGGCGCAATCGCGACTGGAATGAGCGGCCCTGCTGCCGCTATCGAGGACACCCACGATCCAACAGTCCGCTTAGCACAGCCGTCCAGCCCGGATGTGTCCGGCGCAGGTTGCTACACGTCGAGCGCGGCCCCAACCGTGCCGAGGCGCGCCGTCCCCGTCCGCGGGCCCGAGGCGCGTTGGCCCAACTCTATTGAGGAGACTTCATGACCGTCGACAAATCCGAAGAGGCCCGCAGGGGGCTGTTCGACTCCGTGGCCGGCAAGGCGAAGGAGGTTGCGGGTGCAGTCACCGGCAACAGCGACCTGGCCGAAGAGGGTCAGTTGCAACAGGCGGACGCCCAGGCCCGCAAGGAAGCCAACAGCCGCGAAGCAATCGCCGACGCGAGCGCACGTCAGGCGGCCGAAGAGCTGCGCGAAAAGACTCAGGACGCGGCCAAGAACAAGCACGACGCCTACACCCACGCCGAGCACCAGGAACAGGCGGCCGCTCGTGACGCGGCGGTCGAGAAGGCTCGCGCCGAGACCGACGCCGTGCGCCAGGAAATCGCCGGCCGCCGTCAGGCCGAATTCGAAGCTGACGCCAAGGCTCGCGCGAGCGCGACCGAGGCGGCGCAGCTGGCCGCCGAGGCGACCCTGACCGAGCGCAACGCACTCGAGGAACAGGACCGCCTCGAGTCCGAAGCGGCTGACGCCGAGCGTCGCGCGGCCGCGCTGCGCGCCGAGACCAACTCCGAATGAGGACCGCCATGAACAGCCGAACGATTCTCGTCCTGCCCTACCAGCTCACGCGCACGCCGCTGAGCCTGGTCGACACCCAGCTCGCCCAGCGGCTGCCGGAAGACTCCAGGCCGCGCATGGTGTTCGACCGCGCGCTCGGCGCCTACGACCAATTCGCCGGACGCCTGCTCGCCAATGACGCGATCGTGCAACTCGGCACTGACCGCATCGTGCGAAGTGGCAAGATCGCCGCCGCCCTCACCCTCGAGCGGGAAGCCGCCGAACGCCGCGACGCCGCCGCGGCGGCGGCGCAGACCGGGCGCCAGCAGGCGGCCGAGAAGGCACAGCGGGCTCAAGACCGCGCCATCGACGGGCTCGAGGAAGCCGAAGCGACCGAACGCGACGGCAAACGGGCCGCAGCCGAACGGGCCCGCGACCTCGCCGCCCGCAAGAAGCAGCAGGCCGATGCGCGGGCCCAGCAGCGAACCGAGGCGATCCAGCACGACGTACAACGGGTCGAGGCCGCCGCGGACGCCCGCAAAACCAACGCGCAACAGACGGCGAAGGCCAGCCTCTCCGAAGCGACGAAGGACCGGGAAGACGCCGCCGCCAAGCGCGCCGACGCGGACCAGCTCGGCACCCTTGCCGCGCAGAAGCGACAGGCCCGCCAGCAGCCCTGAAGCGGTTGGCCGCCACCCAGGGCGCGCGTGTTGCCGCGCGCCGTCGTTGCTCGATCGGAATGGTCATGAAGAAGACAGATGTGATCGCGGTGCCCTATGCCCTTGTCCGGGTGCCGCTGTCGTACCTGGACGCCAAGTTCTTTCGGCGTCTACCCGAGCACGCGGAATTGCGCATCGCCTTCGACCAGGCACTCGGTGGCATCGATCTCTTGGCCGGAAACGTGCTCGGTATCGACTCCATTAGCCTGAACGGGTTGGCCCGCCTTCAGCACGCGGGAGCACGCGGTCGGATGCTCCGCCTGAGTGAGAAGGACGCGGTCGACCCGCTCCCACCGAAGGTCTACGCAATTACCCGGCCGTCGCGGCACTGACTCCCCTCACGAGTCGGCTCGCTGCCAATGAAAGGACAACCATGATCACCAATGCTCTTGCGCGCAAGGCGCTGTTGGCCCAGCACGCCCTGCTGCGCACCCCACTGAGCATGCTCGACCGTCGCCTCGCGGCTCGAGCGGTCGCGGACGACTCGACGGTGCGAGTGACTCTTGGTCGCAGCCTCGGCACGCTGGACAAGGCCCTCGCACGACTGCTCAGCGAGCCCGTGGAGCCGGCCGCAGCGAAACCGACGGCAGCGAAGCCGCGCGCCGAGGCGTCCACGGCGAAGACGTCGGCTGAGGACGAGCCGCGACCGGACGAGCCGTCGAGCGCAACGGATACCCCCTCGCCGGCCGACCGGCCTTCCGACACCGGCCCGCTGCCGGAAGAGGAGGTGGCGCGGGTCGCGGGCGTCGACCGGCTGCGCGATGGTGAGCGCGCCGCTGCCGGCGGGACGAGCGGCGACGAGCCAGCGCTGCTCGACTACGCCGTGAAGTCGCTCGGCAGCAAGATGAAGAGCGAGCGCGACCTGCGCAGGCGCTTGTTGGATCGCGCGTCG